>JAOZOY010000106.1 GCA_029933005.1 Deltaproteobacteria bacterium | reverse complement strand
GATTTATGAATCCAGCCCTTGGTGCCGTCGGCATGACTGACCTGGAGCCAGTCCCCATCAGTTTTGCCGGGTTTAAAAATAACACCGTACAACGCCGAGGCAACGATTTCGTAATTTTTTCCCGGACCGATCCGGAGGTTCCCTTTCTTGACCTTGATGATGACATTTTTTCTCGTGGAAAGCAAAGGAGAATAAATCCAGCCGGTATCGCCTTCAAAATCCTCGGTTTTGGCCCAGTCTCCCTTGCGCGCAATAACTTTCAGAGGAAAGCCCTTGAACACTTCCCAGAATATTTCATCCTTGGTGCTGGGGCCGGAACGGATATTGACGCCATCCTTGGTCACGGTGCGGTATTCCGCCGCCAATACGGGACCGGTCAGAAAGGTCAGGGCAAGGCCGAACACCAGGCCAGACAGCATTTTTCCAGATAGAATCTTGTATTTTGTAATCATAAAATTTCTCCGATAGTTTCGAGTAAAAATATTTATATCTTTTGTCAAAATAGCATTATCGGTTTTGCAAGTCAAACCTTAGCTGACAAAATGCGCCAAAAATTCCCGGTTCCCCTTCGGACCCAAAATCGGTGAGTCGGTGACGCCTCTATCGGTCAGGCCCAGTCCTTTGGCAAAGTTAAGAAGATCGTCTATCACCTCTTGATGAAGAACCGGATCCCTGACCACACCGCCCTTGCCCACCTTGCCTCGGCCTACCTCAAACTGGGGTTTGATCAGGGCCAGAATTGAAACAGGACCCGTAAAAAAAGGGATGAGAGGAGGGATGAGCAATTTCAGCGAAATAAAGGCCGCGTCAATGACAGCGAGGTCGAGATTCATATCGATATCACCGGACTGCAGATAACGGGCATTGGTTCTTTCCATTACTACAACCCGTTCATCCTGACGCAGCTTCCAGTCAAGCTGACCATAGCCCACATCAACGGCATAAACTTTTGCCGTCTTATGCTGAAGAAGGCAGTCTGTGAAGCCGCCGGTGGAGGCACCGATATCAGCACAGATCAAGCCGGCCGGATCAATCCTGAAATACTTAAGCCCTTTTTCCAACTTTAATCCACCGCGGCTGACAAAAGGACAGGAAGGGCCTTTGACCTCAACCTGGCAGTCTGAAGAAAACATGGAACCTGCCTTTTCGGCCGGCCGGCCATCCACTCTGACCAGCCCGGCAACAATAATGGCCTGGGCCTTCTGCCGGGTCGGAGCCAGCTTGCGGGCCAGCAACAGCTTATCCAGACGAATTTTCATTCAACTTTCAGCTTTCTATCGTAACTTCGATAAATGGTGGCATCTACAAAGAAATCCCCCTCAATTGATTTCTAACTCCTGCCCCTTACAGATCCGCCTTGCGGATTAACTCACACAGCTCATCTGCCATGGTATCGATGATATCATAATCCATGCCCTCGAGCATGACGCGGACAACTGGTTCGGTGCCGGATAAACGGACCAGGATACGGCCGTCATTGCCCAATTTTTTTTCCATGGTCTTCATCGTCTTCTGAAACCCAGGGATCAATTCCAGATCCATTCTTTTCGCCGTACGGACATTCTTAAGAACCTGGGGAAGGGATTCCATGATCTTGGCCAGTTCGGAAACAGGTTTTTTACGTTTGATCATTATGGACAAAAGCTGCAGAGAGGCAAGGATGCCGTCGCCGGTTGTGTTGTGCTCCAGAAAAATCAGATGACCGGATTGCTCACCGCCAAAGGAGTATTTTTTACGACGCATCTCCTCAACCACGTATCGGTCACCAACATTAGTCCTGACCATCTTGCCGCCCATCTGCTCCATGGCCAGTTCCAGGCCCATATTGCTCATCACCGTGGCTACCAGGGTTTTCTTTTTCAGTTTTTTCCGGCTCATGAGCTCAGAGGCGCAGATTGCCATGAGATGATCACCATCAATAACATTTCCATTTTCATCAGAGATGATCAACCGGTCACCGTCACCATCCAGGGCAATACCAAGATCCGCTCCCAATTGTTTGACCTTTTCCGCCATCACTTCGGGATGCAGGGCGCCGCATTCATGATTAATATTTTTACCGTCCGGCTGAACCCCTATTTTAGTGACCCTGGCCCCAAGTTCTTCAAAAACATGGGGAGCCACACTGTAGGTGGCGCCATGGGCGCAGTCCAGGATAATATGAAAACCATCAAGAGTATAATTTTTCGGAAAAGTATTTTTCAAAAAAACAATATAACGGCCTTTGACATCTTCAAGCCTGAAGGCCCTGCCCACCTCATCCGCCGTTGGCCTGAGAGCCGCCATTTTCTGGGAAAAAATCAAATCTTCGATATCAGCTTCCAGTTGATCCGGAAGTTTAAAACCAGTTTTTGAAAAAATTTTAATGCCATTATCCTGAAATGGATTATGGGAGGCGGAAATCACCACCCCCGCATCAGCCCTCATGCTGGTCGTGATAAAAGCGATGCCCGGTGTAGGCAGGGGGCCGGAAAGGAGAACATCAACGCCCATTGAACAGATTCCGGCGGCCAGGGCATTTTCAATCATATAACCGGAAATCCTGGTGTCCTTGCCGATCACGATGCGGTGCCCATGGGTTCTGTCCTTGACCAGAAAAGCAATGCCCCGACCGATCTGCATGGCAATTTCAGTGGTCATCGGGTAAATGTTGGCGACGCCGCGAACGCCGTCCGTACCAAAAAGTCTTCTCATTATTCTTCCTTGATTATCTTTTCTGTCGGAGTCTCAATCAGCTTAACAACAACCATTTCCGGCTTGATTTCATAAATCCTCACTATAGCAGGAGAAGTGATTTCGACCTTGAGTTTATGTTTTCCAGGCGGCAGATTCCCGGCCTTCACCCGGGCCTCAATAAAAGTTTTAAGTTTCTTCGGATCCATTGCCAGATGATAAGGCACACTGGCTTTTATGGAAACGGTTTCAGGCATAAAAGAATACTTGATATCGGTATTTATGTGATTGAGCTTGAGGGGAATTCCTTTAATGGTTTTATCAATCTGTTTTTCCTTAACCGTAATCCTGGCGGTGACGACCGGCTCTCCGATCAACCCGGAAAGTTCAGAATCTATGATCAACCCCACCTGCCTGACCGTCGAACTCTTGAGATCATCCACACCAATAGGAACAGTGGTAAGAAGTGCCAGATCTCCAAGAATATCCTGAGGCCCCGTGATTGAAAGGACGGGTGGATCCAGTTGAATTGAAGAAATCTCATATCCCTTGGCTGGTGTCCCCGTGGTTACGACTTCAATCTTTAAATTCTTCTTTATCAGTCTATCCAGAAGCAGGATAACATTGGGCGGTTGAACACGCAGAACACGAATTCCACGCGGGAAGGAAATGGAATCCAGATCATTTCGCACCACAACGGTGCCAGGCTCAGCATCAGTCAAATCAACGGCCCTGGTAACATCATGACCGCTGATACTGTTGATCAAGCCCCGGGGACCGTTGACGGTCACCTCAAGTTCCCTTTTAAACTGATTGGAAATAACCAGCTCCTGGGGCAGGTTGATGATTTCAAGAGGAATAAAAATCGTTCTGTCCACCTTGTCTTCACCGACAACAAAATACCAGAGAAAAAGAGCAAGACAGAAAGAAAGCAGTTTTATAACCCAGTTTTTCTGCCATTTACTGTTCTGATTTTTATATCGTATATTAAAAGATTTAAAATATTTTCCCATGACTTAACCACTGTTTCCATTTAACCGTCTGATCATCTTTCGTCAAAAAGATAGCCGCAAGCCTGCTGCGAAGCTCTTTTATCTCCAAACCCGAAACAATGGCTCCGTGCTGAACAAGGGAAATTGCCCGTGTTTCCTCGGAAACGACAATAATAACAGCATCGGTTTCCTCGGAAATACCGATAGCGGCCCGGTGGCGGGTGCCGAGACTTTTACTGATATAGGGATTTTTTGTCAGAGGCAACACGCAACGGGCACTGAGAATGCGATCGCCGCCAACCACGACTCCCCCGTCATGCAAGGGTGATGAGGTGTGAAACAGACTGACGAGCAATTCGTGACTCAGTTTGGCGTCAATGGGATGGGATGATTCAATATAATCCCGCAGACCGGTTTCCCTTTCCATGACAATAAGACTGCCGATTTTTTTGTGGGAAAGAAGCTGAACAGCCTGACAAATTTCGTCAAGCGTCTCTGCGGCCTCAGTGTGTGTCTTGGCAAATGGAGTTTGGCCCATCTGGGTCAGAGCCCTTCTAATATCTCTTTGAAAAACAATAATAATAACAAGAAAAATTGAACTGAGAAAAGTCCCCAGAAGCCAGTACAACGTCATGAATTCGAGTTCACGGGCTCCGAAATACACAACCAGGAGCACAACAATGCCGGCCAGCATCCGAACAGCCCTCGTACCACGGATCAACATGATGAAACGATAAATAATGTAGGAGACGATAAAAATATCGACTACATCCTGCCATCGTAGGGATTCAAGAAGATCAAACATGAACTTTCATTTTTACCGAATGGTTAATACGACAGCGACATTTTCTACAAACACATCTGCTAAGCCGTCATTCCGGCATGTTTTCAGCCGGAGGTAAGCGGAGATTCCGATCCAGTGACGTTGCCTTTATGTCACTCCGAAAATCCTGGATCGAAGTCAAAGCTTATCTCCCGATAAAGACTTTTGGGAATGACGGGAAAATGTCGCTGTAGTATTAACATACCGGTTATATTTATTATTTGTCGGTGCGGATTTTGGAGATTTGATTTTTTACGAAACCATCATGATTTAAAATATACCTACATACATAGGCTTTAAAACAACAATTCAGTAAAAGATCAGGCATCAATGCAGAAAAATTTTATGTTTTTTCAGGATATTAAACAGTTCTCTCCAGCATTATCTCCAATCGGTTATTTCAGCCTCAGGCGGAAACACAGGAGATAAAGAATCCGGTCTTATCTACTATATAAAATTTTGAAGAATTATGCGAGGTTAGATAAACAAATAAGATCACTTTTTTAAAAAAAATTCCACTTTCCACTTTTCTCGATTCTTGACAGTCAGGATAAAGTAAGATATATTCGGCAATCTTCAGTAATTAATCATAGTCTTGACCAGATTCTTACCATAAAGCATCTCTGGTCCAGGCAATTATTTTTTTACATTCACGCGTGTTTTTGAGATCTACAAAGAGAGGAGCATAATCTTGGCAAATCATAAATCAGCATTAAAAAGAAATCGGCAGAATGTTGTTCGCCGCGCCCGTAATCGTGCAAATAAAACCAAAATAAAAAACGCCGTCAAAGCAGTAAATCAAGCTATCGAGGAAAATTCTCTTGATAATGCAAAAGCAGCTTTGCAAACCGCGATTCCCGTCATCATGCGTGCCGCCGCTAAAGGAACAATTCCGAAGAAAACGGCTTCCCGCAAGGTATCCAGGTTGACCAAACGAGTGAATGGCTACGTTGCCGGCCAGGCGGCGTAATGAATAAAGCAGGTGCGTGCAACTCATAATTACCTAAGCCAATGAAAAAACACGCCCCTTTTTGTTTCAGTAAACTGCAGTTCAGCATCTGTTAGCAGAAATTATTACGAAAGCCATGGCCGCCGAAACGGTGCCATGGCTTTTTTTTTGTCTTAACTTCGATTTTTTCCCTGCCAGGGACTTTCACCATGCATCAACCATCCTTGAAAGATTTTAAAGAACTTGCCCGGGGTGCCGGCCTGATTCCCATCTCTCGTGATATTGTCGCCGACCTTGACACGCCGTTGACGGTTTTTGCCAAGCTCGGAGGGGATGATTCCCACGCCTTTCTGCTGGAAAGTCTGGAAGGCGGCGAAAAATGGGGCCGATATTCCTTCATCGGTCTTGATCCATTACTGACGTTTGAAAGTAGGGGCGAAAAAATAAAAATCAGACGCGGCGACCGGTTGGAAGAAGTGAATGGCGACCCCATTGAGGAACTGCAAAAACTTCTCGATTCTTTCAGGGCCTGCGCTGAAACGAATTTTCTCCCCCGTTTTTTTGGTGGCGCTGTGGGCTTTCTCGGCTACGATATGGTTCGCTTTATGGAACGTCTGCCGGAAAAAAATGCCCCTCTGCCGGAGTTCCCGGACAGTTCATTTATGATCCCGAGGATCATTCTCATCTTTGACAATCTCAAACAGACGCTTTCCGTTGTCAACTGTGTTGAGGTGGATGATGGTGATATTGAAGGAACTTACCAACGGGCCTGCCTGAAAATTGACGGCATCATCAAGCGACTCAGGATGAGGCCTTTGCCCTATGATGTAGTGGATGCGGACAGCACGGGCGATTTCCATGAGTTTACATCTAACATGGAGCCGGAGAAATTCAAGGAAATGGTGAATCAGGCCAAGGAATATATCCTGGCCGGAGATATTATCCAAGTAGTTCTGTCCCAGCGTTTTCATACAAAAACCACATTGCCGCCTTTCATGATCTACCGGGCTCTGCGCCATATCAACCCCAGTCCCTATCTCTTTTATCTCAAGCTTGGCGACACTGTCCAGATTGGTTCTTCGCCGGAAATACTGGTTCGCCTGGAAGATCAACGGATCGAGCTTCGCCCTATCGCCGGCACGCGCCCCAGGGGTAAAACACCGGAAGAGGATCTTGCCTTGGAGAAAGAACTCCTGGCCGATCCCAAAGAACGGGCCGAGCATCTCATGCTGGTCGATTTGGGTAGAAATGACGTGGGACGGGTGGCCCGCTACGGTACGATAGAGACCCATGACCTGATGATGATTGAACGTTACAGCCATGTAATGCATATTGTCTCCGGAGTCCGTGGTGATCTTGCTGAAGGCAAAAACCAGTTTGACGTGGTCAAGGCCTGTTTTCCTGCAGGCACAGTGAGCGGCGCTCCGAAAATCCGGGCCATGGAAATCATTGAAGAACTTGAACAAGAGAGGCGCGGACCCTATGCCGGAGCCGTGGGCTACTTTGGCTTTTCCGGCAATATGGATTTCTGTATCACCATCCGCACATTTATTCTCCATGGCGATAATCTCTGGATCCAGGCCGGAGCCGGTATTGTAGCGGATTCCGATCCGGAAATGGAATATCGGGAAACAATCAACAAATCAAAGGGGTTGCGCCGAGCCGTGGAGCTGGCGGAAAAAGGTTTCTGATGGCTGAT
>JAOZOY010000105.1 GCA_029933005.1 Deltaproteobacteria bacterium | reverse complement strand
TGTAACCGTTCACCGGGGTCTACAAAATTACGAAAACCACGGTCTGTAATCATTTTCCACTGCCTGCATTAAAAGTCCCAGAAGGCATCGATTTCCTCGCCGGTAAAATCCCACACCACGTTATGAGGAGCAATCGGCTCCAGCTCAAAAAATTCCGGCAGTCTGTCATCCAGATTGGTAAATCCGGCAGCCATATTAAAGGCACGTTCGGTCTTAAGAATGCTCTTGCCCAGGTTTGTTACATCATCAGCGGTGAGATTAATGCCGAAACGGGCATTGAGCATATCAACAAGTGCCGGCAGGCAGGCGCCATCATCGAGTGCTGCAAAGGCGATGAAAAGACACATGCCGGTGGAGTCAATGGCTGCTGTTGCAATCTGGAGATTACGGGAAAGTTCCACCTGGCCTTCTTTTGCAAGAGGGTCAATAGTTCCACCAACACCGAGAATTTCCGTGGCAATTGTATAACCTATGGTATGATCGGCCCCCTGGGTGGAGGTGGCATAGGTGATGCCGATTCCTTTGATGGCGCGGGGATCGTAAGCCGGGATTGCCTGATTTTTCACAACAGGCACTCGTGTAACGCCGTATGTTTTGCCAACGCTGCCGGCACCATTACCGATTACCCGACCAAGGGCGGTTCCCCTGGCGATCTCTTCTGTCAGGATGCGGATCATTTCGTTGCTGTCGCCAAACTCAAGCACTCCGCCTTCCATTGCCACACCAAAGGCCACGGCAGTTTCAATGGAATCAATGCCGATGTCATCCATGATGTGATCCATCTCAGCTATCTTATCGAGATTGGCAACAGTGCAGTCAGCACCCATGGCCCAGATGGACTCATATTCAAAACCGGATGTGAGATAATTTCCTTTGAGGTCATTGTAAATCTGGGAACACTTAATCACACAGCCTGGGTGACAGCCATGTTTTGGCTTGCCGCCGCGCTCAACAATGAGATCATGCATGGTTTCGCCCGAAATCTTTTCATGCCCCGCGAACTGTCCTGTTGTGAAATTCTTGGTGGGCATTCCACCCGCTTCATTGATAAGGTTGACCAGAACATTAGTGCCATAGGTTGCAAGGGCCTGACTCACAGGATGACTAACCAGTGCTTTGGAGAATACCTTATTGGCAGCCCTGAATGCATCCATGTCAGCGATTTCAACTTTGCGGTCTCCAGCATCGAGGGCAATAAATTTGATTTTTTTGGAGCCCATAACAGCTCCAAGACCGCCGCGGCCCAGAGAACGAACATGGCTGTCAGGGTCTTTAACAGAGATATTGGCCGCCCTCATCAGCATCTCGCCGCCCTGACCGATGGACATCACACCGATTTTACCCGAGAACCTTTTCTCAACGGTTGCAAGCACGGTAAAGTTGCCTTTACCGATTAACTCTTCTTCTTTTGTAATCGTAACCCCGTCAGGAGTCAGGCTGAGGGAATACCAACTGTCGCCTTCCGGTTGTCCTTCAATGATGAGTGCCTTGCAGCCCATTTTTGCCAGTCTCTGGGCAGCTGTGCCGCCTGAATTTGATTCTTTGATGGTGCCTGTAAGCGGACTTTTGGAGCCACAGGAAAGACGGCCTGAGTTGGAGGCAGCAGTACCGGACAAAAGACCCGGGGCAAAAATCAATTTATTATTGGGTCCCAAAGGGTGACAGGTTGGAGGGACTTCGGCCGCCACAATTGTGGAGGTGAGTCCGCGCCCTCCATGCTCTACCCAGTCAGCAGGCACGTCTTCAATGGAAGTAGAAAGATCTGTCATATTTACGCGAAAAATTTTGTCAGCCATAGTATCCCCTCAGATGGGTTAATGAAAAAAATTATAATTTCAATAAAAAAACTCTCCTCTAAAAAGAACAAAAAGAATTCTTATTATACCGCCTATTGTTCATACATAATGCTGCCGGAGTCGCGCAGACTATATCCGCCAAGACTATTGACCAATTCTTTAAATTCAGTATTGCTACAGATAAGATCAAGTAAGGCCATTATTTTTCTGTCATCAAGAAATTGCTTTGGAATAATCAGATCATAGCGTTCTTCAGCAATTGGAATAAAATCAAGGCCAAGGGCATTTGCCGCAGCCAGAATTCCCATGCCGCAATTCACACTTCCGTTGGCAATGGAGGCAGCCACACTCATATGGGTGTATTCTTCATGGCCATAACCATTGATGTCAGTTGGGTTTATGCCAAGATCCTTGAGAGTTTTGTCAGTAAGCAGCCTGGTGCCTGCGCCGTTCTGTCGATTAATAAAGCTGAATTTATTTTTTGCCACATCTTCAAACCCTTTAATTGCAAGTGGATTTCCTTTGGCAACAATCAGTCCCTGTTGGCGGTAGCAGAGGTTGATGAGCTGCAGAGGCGTGTCAGACAGAAAGCGTTTGATGAAAGAAACATTATATTCACCGCTTATCTCGTCAAGAAGATGACTTCCGGCCAGGTGCGCCTCACCTCGCTGAATGGCCATTATTCCTCCCATGGAGCCCACATGGGCAGATGAAACACGGATGGTTTTACGTCCTTTATGGAGCAAATTGGCAAGAACATCAATAATGTTATCATGGCTGCCGATGACAACCAGCGTTGACCGTACATCAGTGAGGGGGCGTAAAAGCTCAATTTGCACTTCTTCACCAGCACCCACTCCTTCTGATCCGGCCTGAAGGGTGAGGATTCCATCGGCACGAACAAGGGACATCACCGCACCTGCGCCTTTCCCGGCAGGTGTGGCCATAAGCTCTTCACCCACTTGGCCAAGGGTGATTCTGACAAATTCATCCACTCCCATGGCTGAATGCATGGGGCGTGACATGCGGGCTGAAGCCCATTGCAGTGCCGGTTTCTGCATATCCATGAAGTCATAGATCATTTTATGAACAAAGAGTCGCATCGTCAGGATGGCCGAGACCGGATAACCGGGCAGACCGATTACCGGGGTGTTATCCACAATTGCCAGAATCACCGGTTTGCCGGGTTTGATGGCAACACCATGGACAACCACTGTCCCGAGTTCCGCAAGCACTGTTGAGGTGTAATCACGTGTTCCGGCAGAGGCTCCGGCATTGATAATCACGATATCATTTTCTCTGGCGGCATTACTGATGGCGGCGCGAAGTTTTTCCTTGTCATCGGCAACAGATTTTGCTCCCGTGGCTCTTGCTCCCCATTCATTGAGGTAGCCTGTAAGGATTCGGGAGTTAAATTCAATGATCTGACCTGGCGCAGGGGCATTGCCGGGCTGGATGAGTTCGGATCCTGTCGGAATCACCTGCACTTGAGGTCTTTTTTTAACCACAACCCTGATGACGCCGGTGGCCAGCATGGCTCCCTGGTCAATGGGACGGATTGTGTGGCCCTCCGGCAGGATCAATTCTGTTGCCACAATGTCTTCACCAATGGTGCGAACATGTTGCCAGGGCGTTGCAGGCAGAGCCAGTTCCACCTCATTTTCATTGAGATAATGAACATCTTCTATCATTACCACAGCATCAAATTCCTGGGGCAGGCTGTTGCCGGTATTGACCGGTACGAATTGCTTGTCTCCTAAATGAACAGGTGCGGCATCGCTTGCTGAAGCAAGGTCGGCAAAATGAACCGCAATACCGTCCATGGCTGCAGCATTATAGGAAGGGGAAGAATGGGCTGCAAAAACAGGAGCTCCGGTGATCTGTCCCAGTGCCTGTTCGACATCGATCTCCGTGACTTGAGCGCCGTCAAAAAAGTTGATTGTCTGCAGAGCATTGTGCCATTTTTCTTTTGCCTCGATGAGGGGCATGTTTTTTACATAAATATCTTTTTGATTCATAACAGGAGGTATACTTCTACTTGTGTGTCTTTGTTCAGTCCCTGGGATGGCTCATCAATGAGGAAATACCCATGGGCACGGGAGAGAGTGGAGATCGATCCTGATTTTCCCAGAACCGGAATAGCCAGGGGCAGGTTGTTTTCCTGCTCCTGCAGCTGGACGCGAACAAGATCAAGCCTACCCGCAGCCGAGTTAATGTTTCTGGCAACAATTGCGCGTATTGAGGGGGTGAGGAGTTGATCAGGCTCACTCCCTGCGAGCAGGCGCAAGGCCGGATCAACAAAAAGTTCAAAACAGACCATGGCGGAGACCGGGTGTCCGGGCAGGCCAAAGATTGCAGTTTCATGGCTCAGCCCGATAATAATCGGTTTTCCGGGTCTTAATGCCACACCATGGACAAGAATCCCGGGATGACCAAGCTTTTCAATCACCCGCTCTCCCAGGTCCCGCATGCCCACAGAACTGCCACCGGAAAAGAGCACCACGTTATTTTCATTGGTGGCGCGTTTAAGCGTTGCAAAAAATGTCTCTTCGCTGTCTGAGACTATGCCGTAATCGGTGACTTCTGCCCCCAGGCGTTCACAGAGCGCAGCTAAAGTGATCCCATTGATATCCCTGATTTTCCCGGGCGGTGGCGATTGTGACCAGGGCACAATTTCATCCCCTGTGGAGAGGATACCAACTTTTGGCCGCTTGTAGACTTCAACTTCTGCTATACCTAAGCCTGCAAGCAATCCAAGGTCCTGGGGGCGGAGCAGGTGGCCTTTTGAGAGTACAGGGCTGTTCTTTTCAATATCCTCGCCCTGGTTGATAAGATTTATGCCCACTCCCACACTTTTTACAACCTCAATCATCTTGCCGTCAACCGGAATAGTGTGCTCAAACATCATCACAGCATCACTTCCCTTTGGAAGCAGTCCGCCGGTTGCAATGCGGAAACATTTCCCCTGCCCCACCTCACCTGTCGGCATCCGGCCCATGGCAACTTCTCCATCGATTTCCAGATAGCAGGGCATGGAACTGCTCGCCCCAAAGGTGTCTGCGGCGCGTACCGCAAAGCCATCCATGGTGGATCGTGGGTGGGCAGGGAGATCTTCAGGAGAAAGAAGATTACTGCTTACAATCCGGTCCAGTGCAGCAGAGAGTGAACAACGTTCGGTTGGAATGGAAGTCTTTGCCAGTGCGCCAAGAAGAATGGATTTTGCTTTTCTCACAGGCGTCAGACGAACGCGGCCAAGCATATCTTTAAGTCCCTCAGATGCCATGGTTGCTCCTGATTGTAAGCATGATCATTTTTGTAATAATTCACCAAAAGCGGCGACAAAGCTTGGTAAAGTCAGAACTGGAAAGGTTTGCCAGTGCCTCTGCAAAGATCACCATGTCTCTGACGTCTTTCCTGCACAGCCACTGATCCTGACAATTATCCACCAATAAGAACCAAAAAACTTTTACACCAATTCCGTCTTTGCCACAAGCTTTCTTCCTTGCCGGAAAATCCTATAAATCAGTACTTTCTCAATAACTGGTGGCAACTTAAAAAAAATCCCCCTCAATCCCCCTTTTTAAAGGGGAGGTTGTCGGTATGCAACGAAGTCCCGGTCTTTGCTTTACTGCCGGTACGGATGATCCTTTTATTGGCTTTTTTTACTACTTTATTTTATGTTGAGAAAAAGAATAATGACATATCAGAGTCCCAATCTGAAATAATTTAAAGGGGAACAGAAATGAAGCTGGTGACAGCCGAGCAGATGCGCAATCTTGATCATCAGGCCATTCACGGGCTTGGAATTCCCGGCATTGTTCTCATGGAAAATGCCGGACGAAAAACCGTAGAAGGCCTGATCCGTTATTATGGTAATCCCGAGGCACAAAAAATTTCTATTTTTGTAGGTCCGGGCAACAACGGCGGCGATGGGCTGGTCATGGCCCGTCATCTTCATCAGTATGGTTGCCTGGTGCGGATCTTTCTCCTGGTCGAACCGGAAAAAATCAAAGGAGACGCGGCAGTGAATTTGGCTATTGTCCGTCAACTTCCCATCCCTCTGGATATCGTCTCCACAGAGGCTCAGGTTAAAAAAATTAATCTTGCAAACGATTTCGCGGCAGTCGACTCCCTGTTCGGCACCGGCCTGAAAAGAGAGGTGACAGGTCATTTTGCCGCAGCGGTAGAATGTCTGAACCGGGCCGATTGTCCCGTGGTGTGTGTTGACATCCCTTCCGGCCTTGACAGTGACAGCGGTCAGGTGCTGGGTTGCTGCGTCCGGGCCAATCTCACCATGACGTATGGGCTGGCCAAAGTGGGCCAGTTCATCCATCCGGGCGCTGAACTCTGCGGCCGTCTTGAGGTGGTTGATATCTCCATCCCGCCCCTGGTGGTGGACGAGGCCGGGCTGACCACAAAACTGCTGGATAAAGAGAACATGACCGGTCTGCTGCCCACACGAAGCCCGGCTAGCCACAAAGGAACCAACGGTCATGTTCTCATTATTGCCGGGTCCGCCGGCAAAACAGGAGCCGCCATTTTATGCGCCAGTGGTTGTCTGCGATCCGGCAGCGGCCTGGTCTCGCTCTGTGTACCCCGATCGCTCAATGCGATTTTTGAGACTGTGCTGCCCGAGGCCATGACCATTCCCCTGGAGGATCAAAATAAACAAATCTTGACCATCGACAATCTGGAAATGATTTTGGCAGCAACCCAAGGCAAAAAAGCCGTGATTCTCGGGCCGGGCCTGGGAACTGATCCCGGAACCGTGGAACTTGTTCAACAACTTTACAAACAGATTACGCTTCCCATGGTGGTGGACGCAGACGCGCTGAATTGTCTGGCTGAAACACAGCTGCCGCCCCATCCGGCTGTGCGGATTTTAACGCCGCATCCCGGAGAAATGGCCCGCCTGATTTCCCGATCAACTAAGGAAATACAGACTGAGCGAATTGGACGAGCCCAGGATTTTGCTTCCAGGCATCAGGTGTTCCTGGTACTAAAGGGGGCAGGAACGGTGATCGCCAATCCGGACGGAAAAATCGCAATCAACTCCACCGGTAACGCCGGTATGGGGGTGGGCGGAACCGGGGACGTTCTGGCCGGAGTCATCAGCGGACTACTGGCCCAGGGCCTTTCTCCCTGGCAGGCAGCCTGCCTTGGCGTCCACGTCCATGGCCTGGCCGGGGACAAACTTATCGCTCGTCTCGGGATTGAACTTGGTTATCTTGCCGGCGAACTGGCCGATGAAATTCCAGCGGTATTGCAAAAATTGATGGCAATAAAATAACGACAAATCAACCACGAAACGCACAGAGAACACTGACGCGCGCCAATTCAGATGTTCAATTTACTATGCCCCTTTGCCCCTAAAAAATATCAGGAGAAAAAAATGCTC
>JAOZOY010000104.1:3809-7410 GCA_029933005.1 Deltaproteobacteria bacterium | reverse complement strand
TTACTTTTACCCCGTGATTGGTTGCCCATCAACGACATCATTTTTTTTATGCACAAAAGAAATCATTTCATAAAAAGAATAACCCAAAAAGATGGTGTTTTTCTACTTCACTGCTACACAAAAAAAGAAAATTTCTATCGAATCAATGAGATAGTTTGCAAAGGGGCATCTTCTGCAAAATGTATTTATGAAAAAATTAGCGAAAATAATGTTGGTGTTAATTATCAGGTAACACTACCCGTTTTTCTCAAGTCACCCTGTACATTTTTCATTGTCCTGGATGACAACACCAGAATCAAAGCCTGGAAACCATGGAAAACTCTTACAGCATCAAGTATCCCCAGTTGTTTTTATTTTACGTATAATAATTTTAATCTTGCCTACAATCTGGATGCGAAACAAATTATTGAAAAAAGAACAAACGGCGCTAACACTATAAAATCAATTCTTACAAAGTTAAACTTTAGAAAAAACAAGATATATTTATCTGGTTATTTGCTTGTTTCAACGCATAGCAGAATACTATTGGAAAAAGTATTTCTATATATAGTCAAATTCAGAGAAGAAGGTAAACGATACTCGTTTGATGTTGTTACAAGTCCTATTGATGATCAGAAAAAATTTAAACGTTTTAAAAAGAAATACTATGTAGAATTCTGGCGTCAGGAAATCATAAAATTTCGATGCATTATTGATCTAGAAAGAATTAAACTTGAAAAAGGCTTTTTTAAGCTATTTATAGAATACAATGGATATTTTGCAAACATAAAAAATTACGACAAAAAATTACAGGAAAAAGATCACTGCTACCCTATACAATTACCATTTTTCAAAGAAGTTCTTTTTGTTCCCTATTGTGACGACATTGTTAATACCTGGCGACTTGATATCTACCATTTTAATCTGCTTGAAAGAATAAAATTACGTCACTTATTTGAAAAATATTCAGAAGATTCTCTTCCAGAAAAAGACCCTAATACATGGCTCATCGGAGAATATCAAAATACTGCACGTGACAATGGAATGCATTTTTTTCAGTATTTAAGAACTATGCATCCAACAATTGATGCATACTATATTATTTATGATGATTCCCCGGACAAAAAAAACTTAAACGACAGCCATGTCATATCATATGGAAGTTATAAACATTTTGCTATTTCTGTTAAAGCAAAAGTGCTTGTATTTTCACATGCAGCTAACTTTTTGGTCCCTAAAATAAACAAAATTATTGATTTTAAAAATAAATATCAGGCCTACCATACTATCTTTATCCAGCATGGTATTATTGCTACTACGGCACATGCTTTAATTTATAGAAAAAAGATACGCGAATATGAAAGATTCGTTGTCTCGTCATCTTTAGAAAAAGAAATTATTCACAAACATCTAGGATATGCCAAAAAAAATATAATTATTACGGGTCTTGCCAGGTGGGATAAACTTTTGAGTATTTCCACGAAAACTACTGATATTCTTATTATGCCTACATGGCGTAATGATTTGAATAATGTATCTACAGATATTTTTAAGCAGTCTGGTTTTTTTAAATTTTGGAACTCCCTGTTAACAAATGACGATTTTCTTTACTTGATACGAAAGAAAAATATCACTGTGAATTTTTTTCTTCATTTTGCACTGTCACGTTTTTCTCATTGCTTTGATCTTTCGGCAGAAATAAAACAGATTAACGATGATCGTATCCAATTTTTACTCGCTTCATGCGGACTCTTAGTTACAGATTATTCATCAGTAGCATTCGATGTTTTACTCCAGAATAAACCTGTAATTTTTGCTCCATTTGATTATAATAAAATGATAGTTCTCAGAAAAGGTGCTCCTTTTATTGATTATGAAAAAGACCTTCCCGGTCCTGTATGTTATGATGTTAACACTACTCTCGAGAATATTAAGAAGCATATAGCAAATGGGTATACCATAGAGCCGGAATATCGTGAAAGACGGGAAAAATTCTTTACTTACATAGATAGACACAATAGTGATCGGATTTTTCTTGAAATCAACAAATTAATATCTTCTTAACACCTGAATGAAATATGTCATTGCAATATTTCTAAATAGTTACAGGTATACAAAACGGAATACAGAATGAAACAACTTTTTAGTATAGAAAAAACGAGATTAATACTATCCCTCCTGGTAATAATTTTATTTAATATCTGCAGTTATTCTAAGGTTTCAGCAGTGACATATACTGAGTTTGTGTACCATGTAGATGATGGGGATACTTTCGAGTTTGATGAATTAACTCCACCTACCCGCATTCGTATTCTCGGCATTAACACAAATGAAACTGTAGATGAGCATGACACTTGCCATGCTCATGAGGCAACGGAGTTTCTTAGAAATCTGATCGAAGGGAAGACCGTCACCTTAACAGCGGAAGATCCCAGTGTGACGTTACGGGGAAGCCATGGACAAGACCGCCCCGCACGCTGGGTAGACTTTGGAAGTATTGATGTTGGTGATCTTATGTTAAGCCTAGGTCTTGCATTGCCATATGCGCATGAGACTGAATTAGCTCGCAACGAGAAGTATCTTGATACTGCTGCAGTCGCACAGGAGAGTGGGATAGGTATCTGGGATCCTACAGCTTGCGGGGTTGGACCAGATCAAGATATTGATATAGACATGAAGGTAAGCTGGGATGCCGTAGGTGATGATTCTGTAAATGTAAATGGCGAATGGATTGATATTATTAACAATGGAAGCCGCGAACTTTCTCTCACCAACTGGCGTTTGCGTGATCCTGCCACCCGATTTTATAATTTTTCCGAAGGGGTCTCTATCCCTGCGGGTAAAATTATGCGAATTCACATTGGACATGGTGTCGATTCCTCATTAGTAAAATACTGGGGCCTTGATGCACCACTGTTTACTAATGATATTGGCCAAGGTGCTTATCTTCTTGATCCAGACAATGATATTCGTGCTTCTTTCAGCTATCCATGCCGGATCAATTGCTCGGACCCAATGGTTGACAAGTTATCCGTCGTCGTCAATTATGATGCTGATGGAGATGATCGTTTAGTCGATCCGAATGGTGAATGGGTTGACATTGTTAACCGTACTGCTGAACAAATTGAATTATATGGCTATTTTCTTGACTCGTTTTATCATTTTGAACCATGGCATCATGTCAATCCTCACGGAACACTGAGAATTCATGTTGGCAGCGGCACTGACAGTGAAGATGTGTTGTATCGAGGCAGTGATCGCGCACTCTTCACAAATACCGGTGGAGAAATGAGCCTGCGTAGAGCAGACAACCTTTTGATTGATATGTACACCTGGCCAGCCCCCCCCCCTTTTGTTGCCCCGGATACTAGCAGCGTCACCATCTCCCCTATATATTACATGTTATTAGGTGGTAACTGAGAATTTCTTGCCCGGCCTCACAAAAAAAGATGTTTTTACACCCAATACCCGGAAAGCATATATTTTTTTATAAAACGGAAGACGATTTTTAATTGTTGAAGTATAATGATTAGTTTTTGTTAAGCAACGGTTATCTCGTCGAATCGGCACGTCGAATCGGCACGTCGAATCGGCACGTCGAATCGGCACGTCGAATCGGCAC
>JAOZOY010000104.1:0-3709 GCA_029933005.1 Deltaproteobacteria bacterium | reverse complement strand
CACGTCGAATCGGCACGTCGAATCGGCACGTCGAATCGGCACGTCGAATCGGCACGTCGAATCGGCACAACGAAAGTTACTCTCTCATAAGAAGGAAAAAATGAAAGTTTATGTTGGCATGAGTGGTGATATTATTCACCCAGGGCATATTAATATTTTAAAAATTGCTGTTGAATATGGCGATGTTACTGTAGGTCTTCTTACAGACCAGGCTATAGCCAGTTATAAACGTGTTCCATATATGTCTTTCAAACAACGTTATGAAGTTGTTAGCAATCTGAAAGGTGTTTCTAAAGTTATCCCCCAGAATACTCTTGACTACACAGACAATCTACTTCTTGAAAAACCTGATTTCGTAGTTCATGGTGATGACTGGAAAGAAGGAGTTCAACGCAAGACCAGAACAAAGGTTGTTCAAACAATCGAACAGTGGGGTGGCAAGGTAATAGATGTTCCATATACCAAAGGAATATCCTCAACTAAACTTAATCAAAATCTTGCCCAGCTAGGAACTACACCAGATCTGCGCCGTTCTATGCTCCGCCGGATCCTGGCTGCCAAAGAGATAGTACGTGTAATTGAGGTACATACAGGATTAACTGGTTTGATCGCCGAACATGCCAGTTATGAAGCTGATGATGGCATCCGCTCATTTGATGCCATGTGGTGCAGTTCACTAACTGAATCCACATCCAAAGGTAAACCTGATATAGAAGCTGTGGATGTTACTGCTCGATTGGGAACACTTAGCGACATCACGGAAGTGACAACAAAACCCATAATTTTTGATGCTGACACAGGTGGATTAGTTGAACATTTTGAATTCACAGTTAGAAGTCTTGAGCGGCTTGGTGCTTCTGCAGCAATCATTGAAGATAAAGTTGGCCTGAAAAAGAATTCACTATTTGGGGAAGAAGTTAAACAGTCGCAAGATACCATTGATGGCTTTTGTACAAAAATACATGCAGGACAATCTGCGAAGATTACAGATGATTTCATGATCATTGCCAGAATCGAGAGTCTTATTCTCAATAAAGGAATGGAGGATGCAGTTGCACGTGCAAAAGCATATATCGATGCCGGAGCAGACGGAATTATGATCCACAGTCGTCAAAAATCACCAGATGAAATCTTTGAATTCTGCGATCATTTTGCATCTTTCCGTAATGGGAAACCACTTGTCGTTGTACCCACGAGTTATAATTCTGTCACAGAAAAAGAACTTGCCTCAGCAGGTGCAAACATCATCATTTATGCAAATCAACTTCTGCGAAGTGCTTATCCGGCAATGATGGATACAGCGATTTCAATTCTTAAACATCAAAGATCTCTGGAAGCAGATTCTTCGATGCTGTCTATTAAAGAAATTCTCAATCTTATCCCTGGCACTAAGTAAAATGGACCCTTTAGATTTTATCCACCAGCTCCAAAAAAATGATATTTCTTTTTTTACGGGCGTCCCTGATTCCCTTTTGAAAGAATTATGTAAATGCATTGCTGATAATATTGACCCAACTCAACATATTGTCGCGGCAAATGAAGGTGCGGCAATTGGCCTGGCCATAGGACATCACCTGGCCACTGGTAAAACAGGTGCCGTCTATATGCAGAATTCAGGTATTGGTAACTCTGTAAACCCTCTTCTTTCATTAGCAGCTAAGGAAGTTTACAGTATTCCACTTCTCATGATTATAGGATGGAGAGGAAAACCTGGTGTACATGATGAACCACAACATGTTAAACAGGGGCGTGTCATGCTTTCTCTGCTTGACGCTCTGGAAGTCCCTTATTTTATTCTCAATGCTGATAGCGATTTGACCACAATCTTACCAAAAGCCATTGATATTCTAAAGACTCGCGAAATCCCCGTTGCTCTTGTTATAGAAAAGAATTCATTTAGTAAATACCAGGCAGTTTCCCCACTTACTAAAAATACACCGTCACTCTCAATGACACGGGAAGAAGGCATACAAACCATCATAGAGACTGTTGCAGACAATGCAGTGATTGTGTCAACCACAGGAAAAGCTTCCCGCGAGTTGTTTGAAAATCGCATTCAACAGGGAAGACCGGATAACCTCGATTTCCTTACGGTTGGAGGGATGGGACATGCCGTAAGTATTGCTGCCGGTATTGCTCTTTCGCGACCTGACCGTCAGGTGCTGTGCCTGGATGGCGATGGTGCAATGCTCATGCACATGGGTTCATTACCAGTCATAGGTGACAAAGCACCTGCAAATTTTTTTCATATACTCCTTAACAATGGCGTTCATGATTCAGTTGGAGGACAACCAACCGTAGGATTTGCAACTAATTTTTGTGAAATTGCTCTTGCCAGTGGATACAAAAGTGCAACTTGTGTTGATACGCCAACAGCAATTCGTGAAGAGCTGCAAAAACATAAAAACTGTCATGGTGCTGTTTTTCTTGAGATACGTGTAAAAGCGGGGGCAAGATCGGACCTCGGAAGGCCAACAAGCACACCGATCCAAAACAAACAGCAGTTAATGAAGAATATTGGGGTTCATTGAGATGACAGCTTGTTTTCATTATGATTTGTCTATCCCAACCAGAGTAATTTTTGGGACTGATCAGATAAAAAATATCTCTAATGTCGTTACTGAAGACAATCTTTCCATTATAACGACCCCTGGATTTTCAAAGCGTGGCTTGACCAAACAGATTGTGAACCTCTTGAGAGGGAAAAACATTCTGATTGTTGATAGCATTGAATCAAACCCCACCTTGGAATTTCTTGAAATAATTGCTCAAAAGGTTTCTGCTGGAAACCCGTCGGCAATACTGGCAATTGGTGGGGGCAGTGCACTTGATAGTGGCAAAGTCATCGCCAAGTGTGTATCGGCTCCTGAGGGCTGGAGCCTTGCGGAACATTTCCGGGAAGGGGTGCCCATTCATTCCCGGTCTCCCCTACCATTATATACAATTCCCACCACCTCCGGCACTGGTGCAGAAGTCACACCATTCGCAACAGTATGGGATGCGAAAAATAACAAAAAATATTCCCTGACAACTCCTGATATGTTTCCAACTGTTGCTATCGTAGATCCTCTATTAACACTTGGAATGCCTGAAGAGTTAACCATCTCCACGGGTCTGGATGCCATTTCTCAAGCCTTAGAATCCATTTGGAATAAATCATGCAATTCAATAACATTAGCATGGGCAATTTCGTCTCTTCAGCTCTCCTTGCCATCGTTAGCTCTCACAATTTCTGACCCTGACAATATAGAGCTGAGATGTAATATGTCGCAGGCAAGTCTTCTGGCAGGAATGGCCATCAGCCATACACGTACTGCACTCGCACACTCTATGTCCTATCCTCTTACTTCACATTATGGGTTGCCGCATGGTATTGCATGCAGTTTTATGTTACCGGCATTAATAGATTTTAACAAAAATGTAGACCATTTTCCCCTCAAGCATACTGCTAACGCACTTGGCTATCAAAATATTGATCAGCTAAAAGATGAAATTGTGAAATTACTCAAGGAAATTAATTTAAAAATATATTTTCGTAAATATATTGACGACTTCAATAAAACAATGATCCACATTCCCGATATGATTACCCCAAACAGATCCGGGAATAATATACGAGATGCAGGCATTGACGATATTTCAACTATTTTGACCAATACAATAACTCGTTATAACTATTTGTAATTTGTAAAAGCTCTAAGGCACTAGT
>JAOZOY010000042.1 GCA_029933005.1 Deltaproteobacteria bacterium | reverse complement strand
TGTATTTACTCAAACCCAACAATTCCGGCGGGTATTAAAATTTAACCCAACCTACAAAAAAACATCATTAAATCAATACAATACATTAACCCGGAAAGTTGAGTTACTAGTTCCCGGTGAACGGTTATCTGAAATACATGCTCGACACCATGCCTACAAAAACTATAGGAGTTTGCCCACAGCAGTAAGAATGTTACATGTTGGTAGCGTTGGCACAATTTTCGCTTATTTAATCATAAAACATTTTAGGGAATGAGATCAGCCAGACTGACATTTTTTTGACATTTTTATTCACCTTTATTGATGACTACGGGGCATTGCGCCGGTTTCATTATTGACCATACTTCCACAGCCTGACGGACGCTAATGGATCTCGTGACCGTCAGCTATCAGTTTTATGATTATTCTTCAAATCAATGAATAAAGATGAATTATTTTGTTGCAAAAAAAACAACGCATAGGTGTGACGATGAAAACTTTGGTTATTCTTTTTACTGCTCTCTTGAGTCAGATTTTTTGGGTTGATTTTCTTGTTGCAGCACCGGTGCAACAACCGGAATTAGTTCGGCAGATCAAGTGGACCGGCACCTCCTGGTTTGCCTCTCCTATTGTTCATAATCTCGGGACCAATAGTCCCAAGATTATCGGCACCTTTTATGATATTTTTGTCTGGGATGCCGATGGCAATGAGCTTGCACGAGCACGTCATGGTGCCGGCTACCCCCATCCGTCACGTATTTACGCACCGGCAGTCTGCGCTGATCTAGAGGGTGACGGAATTTATGAGATTGTGGTTGGAAGCGGCGATGTGGTGGCCGCCTATGAATGGACAAATGATAATCTTGTGATTAAGGACGGTTGGCCGGCCTCCGTTTGCTCTGCCGGTCAATGCCCTGAAACCAGAGGCCTTGCCGCTGCTGATCTGGACAACGATGGAACCATTGAAATTGTTGCGACCACTACGCAAACTGAAAGCGATGGTGCCCAGGTTTTTGTCTTCAGTGCGGACGGCTCCACCTACCAGCCGCCAGGGCTGAATTTTCAAGCCTGGCCACGTTATAATACGGCAACCGGGCCGGGCAACGATGCGGACAGCAATGGGCAGGGAAATCACGGTTACGGAAGCTATGGCTTGAACGTGGGTATCGGTAATCTGGACGATGATCCGGAAAAGGAGATCGTGGTTACCTTTGACAACCACCAGATCAACGTCTTTCAAGATACCGGGGTTTCCATGCTGTCCTCGTCCTACTTCAGCAATAGGGATTCCTCGTATAAGGGCAACCGTCTCAATTGGGGGCAATTTATCCGCTGGTTTGATGCAGATGTGGAGCGCGACCACTACCATTTACACACCGGTGCCTGGCCCCATCCGGATAATAAAAAATGGATGCAGTGGACTGCGTCACCCCCGTCGGTGGCAGACCTTAACGGAGATGGTCAAAATGAGGTGGTCGGGGTGGCCAATGTAGAAAAGGATACAAATCCATACGATACCAAGCACCATTCGATTATGGTTTTGCAGGGTTCTTACGGTATTGAAAATCGGTCGGCCAGGCGACTATCGGGTTGGGAGGTTCTGCCCTCATCAGGTTACCCGCTGAACCGGGGCAGCCGTTCCTGGTATCCGCCCCGTAATCCGCCTGCCCCGACCATTGTTAATATCAGTGGGGATGCAAAACCGGAAATACTCTATGCCGCCCACGATGGGTATATCTACTGTACTTCCGCGACGGCTAGAGAAATGTGGAAACTCAGCATTCGCCATGACAGGGCCATGATGTATGCTTCAGAGATCATGGTGGCCGATCTCAATAGAGACAACATCCCTGAGCTGATTTTAACAACCTATGGTGACCCTGATAATATAACTCCCGGTCAGCCCCACGGTTACCTGATGATCCTCGATAATCAGGGTAATATTTTATACGATATACAACTGCCCCAACAGGGAACCAATGGCAACGGCAAGGGTGCACCCGCGGCACCGACAGTTATGGACACCAACGGTGACGGAACTCTGGAAATTCTTATACAGACCTTTGGCGCCGGCTTTTTTACCTATACGGTTCCCGGGTCAGGCGAGAATCAGCTTCTGTGGCCTACGGCCAGGGGGAATTTTTTACGGGACGGCAGATCTTCAGGGGATGGGACAATCATAAATAAACCGGGACGTTTCAGTCCGGCACCGATATATATATTGCTGCGGAATTGAACGTCCTGCGCCAGTAGCCACTGTGCAGGTAAAGCCGTATTCGGAGTGGAATATAAAGGCAGTCCTGACACCTTTTGTCCCAAGGCGGATGAATTGGACTTCGACTGGCTGAAAAAGAGCCTCAACCTCGATGACTGGCACTATAGTTGTCGTTGATGTGATAATTAGTCTAAAATTCAGGAGTAATCACATTTTGTTGGGAGTTTACTCCTGCCTGCTATGCTGTCCTTGAATTAGTGTTATTTTCAGCCAGATTGTCATTGCGATGAGGAGCGACGAAGTGATCTCCTGAATTCATTTGATTTGCTTTCTTCACCTGCAAGTACTTGACCTTGTTGAATCCACAGGTATGATGTCATCTTTTAAACAAAGATCATTATTTCAAGGAAAATACTATTCCGGAATTTTATGTGGGATACCAGAGAAAAGGACCAATAGATAGTACATTGAATGTATAGCAGGTTCAGACCTTAACTATTGAAATGTGAAATGCCTGATAAAAACACAAGAAGTCACTCTTCCAAGTCGTTTTCATTAAAAAAAATTTCCGCAATTATCGGTTTCGTTGGAATTCTCATCGGCGTAATTGTAGGCGGATCAAAGATTGTCCAACAGGTTCAACAGTCCAGGGGAACGAACAAGGAAGTCAAAATGTTTCTCGAAGTGGGGGACCGATTCGCAGGACAGTTCAAGTTGAATAAAGCCAATGATGAGTATCAAAAAATCCTGGAGATTGATAAAGAAAACATTGACGCTCAGCGAAGAATAATAGCCGTTATGCGACAAAAGCTTTATTTGGAAATAGGACCATTACCACAGGTCAACGATGTTCTGTCTCGGATTTATAAGGTCCAGGCACTTAATCCACAACTGAAAAACGACACAGAGCTGTTGCTGGAAGAGGCCCGTATTCATATATATGATGACAGCTGGCATCTTGCTCTTACCGTTTTGGACAATATTCGCAGGAAAAATCCCGCTAATTCTGAAGCGCTTGCCCTGGTTGGTCTTGGAGAGGTGTTAACTGCTCCGGGAAACAGTCAGGCTGGACTTGATCTTCTTAATCAGGCTATAGAGAAAGAACCGAATAATCCGCTGTACCATTTCTATTACGCTGAGGCCCTTGAACATAGTGAGGATTATGCAGATTCAATTCGTGCCTATTATCAGGCTGCAAAACTTTCGACCGGGGAGGATTATGGGTCCCAGAAACTGCACAATGAATCAATTCTAAAATTAGATGAAATTTTCATGCGTTTTTTCGCAAAAGATGGTGCTCTTACCTCTCATCTGGATCTGACTCTAGATGAACGTGTTCTGATTTATGAATACCTTGTGGAGGAGTATGAGAAACTTCGTTCACATAGCATGAGTTTAGAGACTTCCCGAAGCGGATATTTGGCCATGCTTTATTATAGTATCAAGAACTATGAAAAGGCAGATCATGAAATTCGTAAAGTATTCGACTATTGGCATATCCCTTACAAAACAGCTTTAAACAATTGGAAAACAGAGACAAAATTTATACCTTGGGTTGAGTTGCATATTAAAATTCTTGAGGAAGGTGGCATTAAACCTGATACTCTCCATGATGCCCGTAATTTTTTGAAGGTCTATTACGCAGCCAGAAAGAAAGGTGAGGAGGAAGAAAAGTACAGAAAAATACTTGAACTGACCGAATATGGACGCAGATACAAAGTCGGCTTGAAAGTGTCAAGGATAGAGTCTGATGAGGGCCTTGTTGTTGTGCATGTATTCAAAGGGTATCCCTTTGCTAAGGCCGGGATCCATAAAGGTGACCTGATACTGGAGATCGCCCATCGGAAAGTCCGGAAGCCTTATGATATTCAACTTATTTTAATCAAATTTAAGTTGGGAGACTCCCTTCCGCTCAAAGTCAAACGAGGAGACGAGACCCTGTTTTTGTCCCTTGTTCTCGAATGAGGATAAAGAAAAGAAAAAAATCAGTTGTTACTTGTAACATTCGTAACCTCAATAAGTGGTGGTATGCCGACAATTTTCCCCTTTATTAAAGGGGGCTTGAGGGAGATTTTTATAGGCGGCTACATTTATTGAAATTACTGACACTCCTCAATAAAATGTGAAGTTATTTCTGAGTGAACTCTAAATAAAAATCAGCATTGATAATCGAAAGAAATCCAGGCCAACTCCCATCATGAACACATCCTTTCTTATTGCCGGCACCCATTCAGGCTGCGGTAAAACAACGGTGACTCTCGGGGTGATGGCGGCTTTGCGCCAGATGGGTCATGTGGTGCAGCCCTTTAAGTGCGGACCTGATTTTATTGATCCCACCCTGCATCGGGTGGTGTGCGGTCGGGTGTCGCGCAATCTGGATCTGCACATGTGCGGCAAGTTTTTTGTCCGTCAGGTTTTTTTCAGACATGCACAGGATGTGAATGTGGTGGAAGGAGTGATGGGGCTTTTTGACGGTGGAGAGGCATCGGCCGCTTCTCTGTCTCAAGTTCTTGGCCTGCCGGTTTTGCTGGTGGTTGATGTCCGTTCTGCTGCTGAAAGTGTAGCTGCCGTGGTGAAGGGCTTTGAGGAATTAGACCCTGATGTCAATCTGGCAGGCGTCCTCTTGAACCGGGTGGGCAGTGATCGTCACCTGGAACTTGTCAGGACGGCGGTTGAAAAGCATTGCCGGACGCCTCTCATTGGTTATCTGCCCCGCGATGTTGAATTTACCATCCCTGACCGGCATCTTGGTTTACGTATGGGCGGAGAAGGGGTGCTGGATGAAAAGATGATACAGCGCCTTGGCGAGACCATCCGCCAACATGTAGATTGTGATTTGCTGTTGTCCTTGAAGGCGGCCGGTGCGGATGTCCCGGAAAATGTTTCCCTTGAGGCATTGTCTCCATCGGTCTGGCGGCTCGGGGTGGCAAGGGATGAGGCCTTTTGTTTTTATTATGAAGATAATCTGGATCTGTTTCGCCGGGCCGGGGCGGAGATTGTGTTTTTCAGCCCCCTGCATGATTCCATTCTTCCCCC
This sequence comes from Deltaproteobacteria bacterium, assembly GCA_029933005.1. Taxonomy (GTDB): domain Bacteria; phylum Desulfobacterota; class Desulfobulbia; order Desulfobulbales; family SURF-16; genus JAGHCC01. The sequence goes on along the minus strand of JAOZOY010000042.1, from coordinate 19,054 downwards.
TGACCTTGATCTTATTTATCTTGGCGGCGGTTATCCGGAATTGCATGTCTCCGGACTCAGCCGGAACAGGGAGATGCTTGGGGCGATTCGCAACTGGTCCGAAGCGGGAAATCCCCTGTATGGTGAGTGCGGCGGCTTGATGTATCTGACCCGTGCCATTGTCGATACGGCGGGCAAGGAATATAAAATGGCCGGGATTTTTCCGGTACGTTCCCACATGCGTCTCCGTCTTTCCAGTCTGGGCTACCGGGAGGCGGAAATTGTCAAATCTTGTCTGTGGGGAAAGAAAGGTGAGGTGTTACGCGGCCATGAATTTCATTATTCGGATATTGATGAGATGCCCGAGGGCATTGAACGGGATTACCGGTTAAATAATGACCGTCTTGAAGGCTACCGGATTCGCAATACACTGGGATCCTATCTTCATCTTCATTTCGGCGGGACGCCCCGGGCGATTGATTCTTTTGTCAGGGGAGTGGATTGATGTCGGGAAATCAATCAGTCATGAAGAGGGGCGTGCCCTGGCTTTTTTTTCTCTTTCTTACCGCAAGCCTTGTCGGACTAGTGGTGGTGTCTTCGGGCATGGGTTATCTGGCCATCAGTCCGTCACAGGTTGTTGATATTATTGTCGCCGGTTTTTCCGGTCAGGACGTTGCCGGTCTTCCCGATACATTTGGGTATGTTGTCTGGGATGTGCGGCTGCCGCGCATTCTCACCGCAGCCTTTGTCGGCGGCGGCCTGGCCGTGGCCGGGGTTCTCTTTCAGGCCATTTTGTTAAACCCGCTGGCCGATCCCTACACATTGGGGGTCTCTTCCGGAGCCGCCTTCGGGGCCTGTCTTGGCCTGCTGGTTAATCTATCTTTTCTGGGATCTTGCTCCGTGCCGCTCCTGGCCTTCAGTGGCGCAGTGACCACCCTGTTTGTCGTGCTTTGGTTGGCTTCGGTTGATGGTCGTCTTGGCACCAATACTCTCATTTTATCCGGTGTGATCGTAGCAGCCATTCTGTCGGCCGGAATCGGTTTTATCAAGCATCTTGCCGATGAACAGGTTGGCGTCATTATTTTCTGGCTCATGGGAAGTTTTGCCTCCAAGACCTGGCTTGATGTGGCGATGACAGCTGCTGCTGGTTGTTTTGCCCTGGCGGTTGCTCTTTTTTATGGCCGGGATCTCAATATCATGGCTCTCGGTCACCGCACTTCCGAGTCCCTTGGCGTTGATACTTCGCGAACGAGAAAAATTCTGCTGGTCTGCGGTACCCTGGTGACGGCCACCTGCGTTGCCGTTTCCGGCATAATCGGTTTTATCGGTCTCATCACGCCTCATCTCATGCGTTTTATTCTGGGGCCGGATAACCGCAGTCTGGCACCTGCCTCTTTTCTGGCCGGAGCCATCCTTTTACTGATTGCCGATACCATCACCAGGGCGGTGTTGCCCTCCGAGGTACCCATCGGCGTTTTGACCGCTCTTATCGGCGGACCTTTTTTTTGCTATATTTTCCGAAAAAAACAGCAGGAGCAGGGATGATGACGCTTCTTGAAGTGGATCACCTGTCATTTCACTATCCCGGTCGGGAGGTGCTGCATGAAATCAGCCTCGTTCTTGAGTCGGGGAAGTTTTACGGACTGCTGGGCTCCAACGGTTCCGGCAAAACGACCCTGCTTGATCTGATGATCGGCAATCTCCGGCCGACAAATGGTGGAGTATTTTTGCATGGCAAGCCTCTGCCCAGCTATCCCCGCAGGAAACTGGCCCGGGAAATGGCGCTTATTCCCCAGGAGTTCAGGGCAGGTTTTGATTTTTCCGTATTCGAGGTCGTTCTCATGGGCCGCCATCCTTATATTCCCCGATTCGGTGCGCCGGATGAGGATGATCTGACCATTGTTCAGGAGGCCATGGAGGCCATTGGTGTGGCGGAGTTGGCCGACCGGCCCGTGACCGCGCTCAGCGGTGGAGAAAAACAACGGGTTATCGCCGCCCGGGCCCTGGCCCAGAACACGCCCCTTCTTATCATGGATGAGGCCACGGCCAACCTTGATGTTCTTCATACCCGGCAGATCTTTAATGTCGTGAAAAAACGGGTTAAAAAGGAGTCCATGACCGTGATCGCCGCCATTCACAATCTCAATCAGGCTGCAGCCTTCTGTGACGAAATATTTCTGCTTAAAGGTGGAAAAATTTTTGCCCGGGGCCTGGCTGAGGATATTCTTGTTCCTGAAAAAATTTTTGATGTGTTCGGGGTCAGATGCAGGACAGGCTGGAACGAATTCTCCGGGAGCCATCAAGTTTCCTTGCAGTGGAAAATGTCATGATATTGAATAAAGGTCCATGTCAGTTGAACTGACTGATTTATCGTATTTTTTAATAGATAGAAAATTCCCTCATTTTCCCTTTTTAAAGGGAGACAGGGGAGATTTTCACGGATGATAGCACAATTTGAAATGTCAAAGCCTAGTAGGTCTCTTTTTTTTACTCTTTTTTTTATCTTGTTGTATGTGCTAAGTGGCCATGCTGCCACTCTTGTCGATGCGGATGGCCGGAGCGTCAATTTCTCCAGACCTTTCTGCCGGATCATCTCTCTTTATCCGGCACATACGGAAAACCTGTTTTCTCTGGGGCTTGAAGAAGAAATCATCGGGGTAAGCCGAAACAGTGTCTATCCGGAAGCGGCTCGCAACAAGGATTCTTTTCATTACCGGGAGGATGCGGAAAAATTCATCGCCGCCCGGCCTGATCTTGTTCTGGTTCGTCCCATGATCAGCAGATCATATCCTCAATTGATTGACCAGCTGGAAAAGGCGGGCATCACGGTGGTCTCTCTGCAGCCGACTTCCGTTGAGTCGATGTTTGCCTATTGGCAAGTCCTGGGAGAATTGACCGGCAGGCAGGAGGCTGCAAGACAGATGATTCATGATTTTGAAAAGGGCAGGGCGGAAATAACTGCCAAGGTTTCAGCCATCCCTTTCGATCAGCGGAAAAATGTCTATTTTGAAGCCATTCATCCTAAAATGAAAACCTTTGCACCATCGTCTCTTGCCATTTTTGCCCTGAAGACGGCTGGGGGCAGGAATGTCGCTGCCGACGCGGTGCGGGTACGGACTTCGAATATCGGTTATTACGGCAAGGAACGGATTCTGGCAAAAGGTTCTAAAATTGACGTTTTTCTGGCCCAGAAAGGCGTAATGAACAAAATCAGCATAGAAGCTATCAGGCTGGAGCCCGGATTCATGGCCATTAAAGCGGTGCGGGAAGGAAAGATTTATCTCATTGACGAGGCCCTCGTTTCACGGCCGACCCTACGGTTGCTCGAAGGGATCAGGCAGATATTTGGGATTTTATATCGTGTCTTTCCGGCAAGCCAGCCTAGCCTGTCCGCCTTAGATGTTATATGATTTGGAGTTTGACTCTCCAATCGCCTCGACCGCCGATATTTCAAAAAAAAGAGAGCGTGAATAGGCATCCATATCAGTGGCAAGGGTATCCAAGCCGGCCTGGAAAAGATGATAGCCGGCCAGGCCGATCATGGCCGCATTGTCAGTGCAGAATTGAGGCGGCGGCATAAAAACAGTGAATCCTTCTTCGGCTGTCCGTTTGCTTATAAGTTCTCTCAGGCGTGGATTGGCGGCAACACCGCCGCCCAGTACGACATTGTCAACTTCGGCCCGGCGGGCCGCCCTGATTGTTTTTTCCACCAGCACATCAACAACCGCTTCCTGGAATGAAGCGCAGATGTCTTCAACCTGAAGATCTTTCGAGTGTTGACGCTTTTGATTGACATAATTTGCCACCGATGTTTTGAGGCCGCTGAAGCTGAAATCCAGACTGTCCGGATTAAGCCAGGCGCGCGGGAAGGCAATGGCGCTGGGATTACCCGTGGCAGCAAGTTTGCTGATGACCGGGCCACCGGGGTAGGCAAGGTCTAGAAGTTTGCCGACCTTGTCAAAGGCCTCGCCGGCGGCATCGTCCCTGGTTCTGCCCATGAGCTGAAATGATGTCGGATCGCGGGCAAGAAAAATGCTTGAATGGCCGCCCGAGGCGATCAGGGCCACAAAGGGGAAATTTGGTTTTGTATCAGTCAGAAAAACTGAAAGCAGGTGGCCGGCCATGTGATCGACACCGACATAGGGAATTTTTTTAACCAGGGACAGGGCCTTGGCAAAGGACAGGCCGACCAGCAGACAGCCAATCAATCCGGGTCCCTGGGTCACGGCCAGGCCATCCACCTTGTCCAGGGAGACATCGGCTTGGTTCATTGCCTCCAAGACCACGGGATAAATATTTTCAAGATGTTTTCTGGAAGCCAGTTCCGGCACCACTCCGCCATATTTTCCATGGATATCGATCTGTGAGTTGATGACGTTGGACAGCAGCTTTTGGTCGTCCTCAAGGACGGCTGCGGCTGTTTCATCGCATGAACTTTCTATCGCCAGGATGATCATTATTCGTTCATCTCCTTTGATGATATTTTTGAAGTACTTTTTGCCCATAACGTCACCTTCCCGCGAAGGCAGGAATCCAGAGGGCTGGCTGGACTTCCAGGATTCCCGCCTTTGCGGGAATGAACTGAGACAGGCTGAAGATTAGTGGTAATCAGATTAAATTTTGTGTATATGTTTGTGGATGAACACTATCATAAATAAAATTCACAACAATGCAACTGATGAACAATCGGGCTTAACCGATCTTTTCAGTCGGACAATTTCGTACCTGCGGGTTTCCGTCACCGATCAGTGTAATCTGCGCTGTATTTATTGTACTCCCAAGGCCATTGAGGAAAAGTTGGCCTGCGCGGATCTGCTTAGCTATGAAGAGTTACTGCGTATAATTCGGACAGCCGTTTCCATGGGGATCAAAAAGGTCAGATTGACCGGCGGTGAGCCCTTGATCCGTAAAGATATTGTTTCTTTTATCAACAATTTGACCGCGATCCCCGGCTTGGACGATGTCCGCCTGACCACGAATGGCATTCTCCTGCCTCAACTGGCTGGTCAATTGTATGGAGCAGGTATTCGGAAACTTAATATCAGCCTCGATACATTACGGCCTGAGCGCTATCTGCAAATTACCGGCAAAGATTATTTTTTCAAGGTGTGGCAGGGGATTGAGATGGCCCGGGACATTGGTTTTTCACCGATAAAGATCAATGTGGTCCTTCTCAGGAATATCAATGATGATGAGCTTCTTGATTTTGCCCGGCTTTCCATGACTGAAAATTTTCAGATCCGTTTTATCGAATTCATGCCCATGGGTGATGCTGCGATCCAGGCAAAGGAGAGATATTTTTCTTCTGAAGAAATGATAGCAAGGATTGAGACACTGGGAATTCTGCATCGGGTTGAGGCAAGGAACATGGATGGGCCGGCCAGGATTTATCGATTCGATGGAGCCTCAGGCAGTCTGGGTTTCATCAGCCCGATCAGTCATCAGTTCTGCGATCGCTGCAATCGTTTGCGCCTGACCTCCGAGGGTCGGCTTCGGTCATGTCTGCTGAGCGATGAGGAAACCGATGTCCGGAAAATTCTTCGTAGCAGCGGGACGGATGAAGAGATCCGGGAAGCCATTGTTGAAACAATCCTGAATAAGCCCAAAGGGCATATCCTCCTGGAAAAAGATGGAGCAAACTGCCATGGCCGGATGTCACGGATTGGGGGTTAACTGACGGGCCTGGGGGTAAGAGCCGATCCATTCAAAAAAGTAGCATGATTCCTGCAACCGTTCGCATCCCTCTTCAATAATGCCGTCTTCGATGTGGCCGATGAGGTCGAGGAAAAAGATGTACTTGCCGGCTTCACCCTTGATGGGGCGGGATTCAATACGGGTCAGATTGATGTTGCGGCGGGCCAGGATGCTCAGGGTCTCATTCAGTGCGCCGGGCCGGTCATGGAAGCTGATCAAGAGCGAGGTCTTGTCGCGGCCGCTTTTCGAAGGGGATTCCTTGCCGATCAGGACAAATCGGGTTGTGTTGCCGCTGTAATCCTCAATCCCCTTGATAACCACCTGGAGTTGATAGGTTTTTATGGCCAGGGAACTGGCAATGGCGGCCACGCTGTGATCATCCGCGGCCATCTGGGCGGCAACACCTGTACTGAACACGGTCTGGGTGGGGACATTTTTCAGGTGTTTCCTCAACCATTGCCGGCATTGCGCCAGGGGCTGGGAGTGAGAAACTACCTTTTTAACGTCATCAATATTGCCGGAAAAGTTAACCAGGTTATGTTTGATATTGAGAAATTCTTCTCCGCATATTTTGACATTGCATTTCATGAAGGCATCAAGAGATGAGGTGACGGAGCCCTCGATGGAATTTTCCAGCGGTACGATCCCGTACTGGCATCTTCCCCGTTCAACTTCATAGAAGACATCCTCAATGGTATCAATGGGACGGTAATCGGCTGAATGACCGAAGTATTTAACGGCCGCCAGATGCGAAAAGGTTGCCTCCGGGCCAAGATAAGCTACTTCAATCGGTTTCTGTGAAAGGCGGCAGGTGGTGATGATTTCATGGAAGATGCTGTAAAGCGGTTCAGCCGGAAATTCGCTGTTGTTGAGCCGGGTCAAACGGTCATAGATCTGTCTTTCCCGCAATGGATCCCATTTTGCCCTGTTATCACTGGATTTAAGCCGGCCGATCTCCTTAGCGCATTTAAGCCGTTCTTTTATCAGGTTAAGGACGGTGTCGTCAATTTCATCAATACGGTTGCGAACTTTGTCGATATTTTCTTTATTGCTTTCAGTCATGGTCGTTTATATGAAAGTATGGAGTTTGAATGATGGGGTGTGGGGGAACAAAAAAGAACATTACCATTGAACCTGTTTTCCAGTCAACCGCTTTCCGGTATGATTGATTTTTGTGGAGGTAGCCTGCATTCAGGCTTGAAATTCTGCTGAAAGTATTCTACAAAGAACACATGTGATTAGTGGAAGTTGGGATAACTGTTCATTTTTCGGGCTAAAATTGTTATGAAAATAAAAAATTGGATGAAAAAAGATCCTGTTACGATTAACAGAACAGCTCTGTTGCAGGATGCGTCAAGTTTAATGAAGAAGCACGATATTCGCCATCTTCCCGTGATGGAAGGTGAGCAATTGGTGGGCTTTGTCACGGAAAGCGACCTGCGGCAGTTTTCTTTTCCCTCCATGGTAGAAGAAATACCGATACATCAGGTGATGGTTTTGAATCCTGTTACCGTCAATGCCAGTGCCAGCATCGAGACAGCGGCCAGATTAATTTATGATTTTAAAATCGGTGGATTGCCTGTTCTGGATAAAAAAAATCTGGTGGGCATTATTACATCCTCTGATCTTTTGTCGGCCTTTATTGAAGTGATGGGGCTTTTTAAGGCCTCAACCCGCCTTGATGTGGTGGTCAATAAAAAAGGCGGTCTGGAAGAAGTTACCAGGATCATTGAAGAAAATAAGTGTGAGATTATCAGTGTGGCAATCGAAAATCAGGCGGCCCGGCGCAAAGTTCATTATTTCCGGCTTGAGAAATGTGATCCTCAACCTATTACCGAAGCCTTGGAGAAAGCGGGACATAAAGTTATTTCCGTAATGGATTAATTCAGCAAAAAAATATGAATAAATTCAAGGTCAATAAAACAATTGACGAGATAAACGCCAGGATCAGGGCGGGTGAAGCCGTTGTTGTGACAGCCGAGGAAATGGTGGGCATTGTCAGGGAAAACGGCGCTGAAGAGGCTGCCCGCCAAGTCGATGTTGTCACGACCGGGACTTTTTCTCCTATGTGTTCGTCCGGCGCTATTCTCAATTTCGGCCAGACATTGCCGACGATTAAGGCCTCAAAGGTCTGGCTCAATAATGTGCCTGCTTATGCGGGGCTCGCCGCAGTTGATATTTTTCTGGGTGGAGCGGAGCCGGCCGAGGATGATCCTTTAAACAAGGTTTTTCCCGGAGAATTTCGCTATGGTGGAGGTCATGTCCTGGAAGATCTACTGGCCGGCAAAAAGGTTTTGTTGAAGGCGATTGCCTATGGTACCAATTGTTATCCCAATATTATGCTTGAAAAGGAAATCACCCTTGATGATTTGCCCGATGCCCTGATGGTCAATCCGCGCAACTGCTATCAGAACTATAATTGTGCCATTAATTTGTCCGAAAAGACGATTTATACATACATGGGAACACTGCGGCCACGAGGCAGAAATGCCAATTACTGCAGTGCCGGCGAATTAAGTCCGCTGATGAATGACCCCCTTTATAAAACTATTGGTCTGGGGACGAAGATTTTTCTTGGCGGTGGAACAGGCTATGTAACCTGGCAGGGAACTCAGCATAATCCCGGGGCCAAGCGGCTTGAAAACGGCACTCCTTGCCGGCCGGCTGGAACACTGATGGTGCAGGGAGATCTTAAACAGATGTCTGCCCGCTGGATCAAAGGCGTGAGCATCCAGGGATATGGAACAACAATTGCCGTGGGGGTGGGGGTTCCGATTCCTATCTTGAACGAGGAGATGGCACGGTTCACTGGTGTGTCTGATGCTGACATCATCACCCAGGTTGTTGATTATTCCTATGATTATTCCCATGGTGTAACCAGGAATTATGGTGAAGTCAGTTATGCTCAGCTGAAAAGCGGACAGATCGAGGTGAATGGCGAACAGGTGAAAACGGCTCCCTTATCCAGTGTGGTACGAGCCCGGGAGATTGCTGAGATTTTAAAAGAATGGATTCAGTCCGGTGATTTTACTTTGGAGAAACCTGTTAGGCTGTTGCCGGATTCCTGATTTTTGCAAAAACCCCTTTTAAAAAAATATGAACATCTCCGTTCCATCGTCAAAGATGGAGGTCGGGTGGCAATTGCCTTTTCCGGAGGTACCGACAGTTCTTTATTGCTGTCTGTTGCCGCCGATGTTCTGGGCGGCAGAGCAGTGGGGATCATGGCCGGATCCGTACTACAGACTGCTCATGAAGTTCGGGAAGCAGTCCGCTTTGCCGGGCGGCTGGGCATCCAGCTTGAACAGGTTGATCTTAATCCACTGTCGTGGCCGAATTTTAGTGAAAATTCCAGGGACCGTTGCTATATCTGTAAAAAAAATATGTATGCTTCTTTTCTGGCGGCCATTCCCGCAGGTGTCGGCCTGATGGATGGAACAAATATTGACGATCTGAGCGCGGATCGCCCCGGTCTGAGGGCTATTCGTGAACTTTTGGTCAGAACGCCTCTGGTTGAGGCCGGGTTGGGCAAGTTCGAAGTCCGGAAGCTGAGCAAAGAGTTGGGACTTGTAACCTGGAATTTGCCTTCATCATCGTGTTTGGCGACGCGGATTTCCCGAGGAAGCAAAATTACATTGGAGAAACTGGCCTTGGTTGAAAAGGGTGAACGATATCTTGTCAGCCTGGGTTTCTCCGGCTGTCGGACTCGACTTGTTGGTAATGGGGTGGTTATTTCATTTATAAAAGGGGATTTTAATCGTCTTGTCAGCGACGAAATGCGGTTTGACATAAGAAATTTTTTTGAAAACTTAAATTTGCCAAAAGTTTTTCTTGATCTTTCTGAGCGACAGGGTATTGTACCGTCATCGTCGGATAGCCTTGATATTTAAGGTGCTTTTCGTCATTTGTGAGTGACACAAAGACATCCTATCTGCATATATGATGAGTAACAGTTCCCGGCAGCAACCTTTCAGACTGTCGAATGAAGTCTAAGATTTGATTTTGGAAATTTTTTATTTTTTTTAAGCTTCGTTTAATCAACTAACCAGACATGGCTGAACATAACGATCAGCGAAAGTCTGAGCATTGGCTTTTTTTTAACCATCCGCATGACATGGAAGGCTTCTATATAATCCTAGTCGATGGACTTGAGAGTTGCGTTTGTTGATTTAAATTGATCTGGTTTTTACATTAAGATTTTAAGGAGGAGAGAGTATGAATAAAGCTGAATTGGTGGATAGAATGGCTTCTGCTGCAGATATCAGTAAGGCTGCTGCTGAAAAGTCTTTAACCGGTATGCTGGAAGCAATTACAGATACTCTGTCAAGTGGAGATAAAGTCACTCTTGTTGGATTTGGTACATTTTCCGTTAGTGAGAGAAAAGCCAGGCAGGGACGTAATCCCCAGACAGGAGAGACAATTCAGATCGCTGCCAGAACCGTTGCCCGCTTCAAGCCAGGCAGTAAACTTGCCAATGCAGTGAAATAAGTTTTTTTATCAATTTTCCTGCTCTTCTCTATGAGGATCATATAGAGAACAAGAGAAGATTAATGTCACAATTTCACGGAGGGATTAGTAATCTCTCCGTGTTTTTTTTGAGACAGAATTTGAACAGCCTTCAGGGTCGGGACGTGGCTCAGTCTGGTAGAGCACATCGTTCGGGACGATGGGGTCGGAGGTTCGAATCCTCTCGTCCCGACCATTTATTATATGATGTTTTTGTAATTATTTTCGTAACTATTCAGGTAGACCACCAAATTGGCCGAACCACTCTTCTGTAACTGTTCAATAGTGCCTTATATCTGTTCATTTAGGACTTCGAAGCATACTGGTGTTATTCGAGAAGGCCTAAATAGGTGAAGATGAGGTGTTACTGAACAGTTACTTATTTTCTTGCTGTAACCTTGCCCCTTATTTCCCCTTTTTGTAGTATAATTTCAATTTTTTCTCCAATACTGACCTGATTACTGTTTCGAATAATCTGTTCGTTTGCTTCAGATCGGACGATGGAGTAACCGCGTCCTAACACGCTGTGAGGGTTAACCGCATCAAGAAGCGAGATCAGTTGTCTTAATTTCCCTTTTCTCTGCTCTAGTTGCAGAACCATGGTGTAGTTTAATTTTTTTATCAGTCCGGCAACATGTTGACCTTGATACGTAAGCTGTTTGTCCGGACTCTGCTCAAGAAGATTTCGTGTCATATTTTCCAGGGCCAATTTATAGTCGGCAAGTTGCCGGGTCATGGCCCGGGTCATGGTCATCAAATTGTTGTCAATCCTGAGACGGGAATGATCAAGGATGAGAGATGGATCGCCAAGCATCTGCCGGCGGAGTTCCACGCGGTTACGGAGTTCATTTATTTTCAGACTCATCACCCTGGTCAATCTCTCTTTGGTGAGATTCAGAGTCTCGATTAACATTTGCCGATCGGGTAATACAGCTTCCGCCGCAGCCGTGGGCGTAGGCACTCGCAGGTCGGCAACAAAATCGGCGATGGTGAAATCGACCTCGTGGCCTATGGCTGCAACAACCGGAATGGAGCTGGCAAAAATAGCCCGGGCAACTTTTTCTTCATTAAAAGGCCAGAGATCCTCAATGGATCCTCCCCCCCGGCAAAGAACAATAACATCAGCCGACATTCTCTTGTTCACCTCTGCCAGTGCCTGGGCAATATCGTCGGAGGCCCCTTCTCCCTGAACACGGACCGGAAAAATTTCAATGGGAATGGCTCCAAAACGCCCGGCGGATATTTTCAGGAAATCATGAACAGCGGCTCCATCCGGAGAGGTCACCAGGCAAATTTTTTTCGGTAGAAAGGGAAGTTGTTTTTTATGTTCGTCAGCAAACAATCCCTCTGACATGAGATGACTTTTTAATTTTTCAAAAGCCAGTTGGAGGGAGCCTCGACCATGAAAATCCATGAAGTCAACAATGATCTGGTATTCCCCACGGGGTTCATACACGGAAATCCGACCATGGCAGATAATTTGTCTGCCATCTTCAGGCGTTTCATCAAGATAGCGCTGCTGCCCTTTGAACATCACTCCCCTGATTTGGGATTTTCCGTCCTTGAGGGTGAAATAGAGATGACCCGAGAAGGGGCGTCTCAGGTTGGAGATTTCGCCGATAAGGGTCACAAAAGGAAAATTTGTTTCCAGCAGACCCCGAATGGAATGGGTTAATTCGGAAACGGTCTGGATGCGGGAGGAATAAGGCGATTTTGGCATGGGCGGATCAGCGTTCAAGTTGCTTTTTTTTAATCTTAAAGGTATATGTAACCACAGTAAAATAAAGCATGCAACTATTGATGGCGGTAACAGAAGAAACTGTGTAACTAATTTTCTAACTGTTCAGGTTGATAGGCTGTAGACATTTAGACTGTATGAGTAATGGATATTAGTTCGATCAGATAAAAACACGAGAGGGTGCCTTGAAAAATTAGATATTTCGTTCGAATTCAAGGAACAGCTGAAATTAAAAGCGCAACATATCAGTCATATGTGAGCATTTTAATTTTCGATGTGATGCAGAATCTGGACGAAATAGCATTTTTTTAAGGTGGCCTTGAATTGAATGGATAAAATTTAATGAATGAGCATAGCGCTTTCAGCAAACGACATATCGAAGAAGTGACCCAGGCCAAACGAACCCTGCTTGATGAACTGAATTTTCCTCCTGCCGTAACCGCATTTATTCGGAAAAACAGTCGGACTCTTCAAATTATAGCAATTTGCGTATTTACAGGGATTTGTCTTTGGTCTTTTTTTGATTATTACACCACAAAACAGAAAAATGATTCGGCCGCCCTCTTGTCTCGAGCCATGGCCGAATCCGACGAAGCAAGTCGTCAGCAGCTGTTAAAACAAGTCCAGGTCGAGTATTCCGGAACCGGAGCCGCAGTCTGGAGTCAGGTGGTGTCCGCCCATGAAATGATGAAGTCGGATCATGATCAGGCCATCAGCATCTTGAAATCACTGGCTGATGGGATGAGTTCCTCTAATCCTCTTTTTCCGTTGCTGCAGTTTGATCTGGGTCAGGCTCATGAGATGAATAAAAAACCGGATCAGGCTCTTGGTTATTATCAGAAGTTAAGTGAAATTAAGGGATTTGCCGCTGTAAGCTTCCTGGCTATGGGACGGATTTATGAGCAGAAAAATGAGCAGCAAAAGGCAAAAGAGATGTATGAGAAAGCCATCGCACAGCCGGAGCTGCCTTCTACTGTGAAAAGCCGGATTGAGGATAAGTTAAGTCGCCTGTAAATTTATGAAAATTTTGCGGACAGCGGCCGAAATGACGGCCTGGTCAAATCAAGAAAATTCTCAGGGCCGGACAATCTGTCTGGTACCCACCATGGGTTTTTTTCATGAAGGTCATCTTTCTTTGATGCGGATGGCGGCTTCGCTGGCCGATCATGTGGTGGTCAGTCTGTTTGTCAATCCGATGCAGTTCGGGCCAAATGAGGATCTGGAAGGTTATCCCAGGGATTTTGCTCGAGACTGTGATCTGGTTGAGCGGCAGGGGGGGGCAGTGCTTTTCGCCCCTGATCATGAAGAAATGTATCCTGAAGGTTTTCAGACACAGGTACTTGTCCGGAAACTGACCTCTCCGCTTTGCGGCAGAAAACGGCCCGGTCATTTTGTGGGGGTGACAACAGTGGTGTCCAAACTGTTTCATATTGTCAAACCTCGGATAGCCGTGTTTGGTGAAAAGGATTATCAGCAGCTTGCCGTAATTCGTCGTATGACCCAAGATTTGAATATGGATATCGAGATCAAAGGCCATCCTATTGTTCGTGAACCGGACGGCCTGGCCATGAGTTCCCGCAACAGTTATCTCTCTGCTGGCGAGCGGCAGGCAGCGCTTTGCCTGTATAAATCGATTGAAGCCTGCAGGGAGCAGGTTCGGAAAGGTAAAAGGGATTCTCTCAGGCTGATTGATGGAATAAAAATAATTTTGCAGAGCCATCCCGCGGTAGCGATAGAGTATGTTGCCATTGTCGATGAAATTACCCTTACTGATTGCGCAACCGTGGACCGTCATTCGATTCTGGCCTTGGCCGTCAAGGTGGGAAAGACGCGGCTGATTGATAACGGTAAATTGATTATTGAATGATAGAAGGGAAAATGATGTTACGCTCTATGTTGAAGTCCAAGATTCACAAGGCCACAATAACTCAGGCTGATCTTTTATATAACGGTAGTTTGACTATTGACAGTGAACTCATGGCCGCCGTGGATTTGTATCCTTTTGAGAGGATTAAGGTTTATAATATAGAAAATGGCGAACGGTTTGACACCTATGCAATAGAAGGGGAACCCGGCTCCGGTGTGATCGGTCTTAATGGTGCTGCTGCCAGAAAAGGGTTGGTTGGTGACCGAATCATCATTGTCAGTTATTCCCTCTATTCCCGGGAGGATCTTGTAGATTTTAATCCGCAAATTATCGTTCTGGATCGGAATAACCGCATCAGTGAGCGGATTGCCGCTGATTTTTCTTCCAGTTTTCTGGTTGCCGGAAAATAATCTCTCTTCATGTACCTGCTCGTTGCTGCCACATCCTTTGAAATGGAGTCCGCCCGCAGATTTTTCGTGGATGAAGCTGATGTTGACTATCTGGTTTGTGGTGTTGGCCTGGTTGAGAGTACATTTTCTTTAAGCCGTTTTCTGGCTGCATCCCGGAAAAATATTCAGGCTGTCATTCTCTTTGGCATTGCCGGGGCTTATATAGACTCGGAAGCCGGAATGCTTGATCTCTGCCTTGCCGAAAAGGAGATTCTTGCTGATCTGGGGATTTTCATGAACGATGGAATTACTTTTTTTGATCGGCGGACAATGAATGTAGAGGTTGAGTTTCCCCTGCCTGCCGGAATATTGGTCTATGCGGAAGAAATTTTGTCTGATGGAGGTTTTGTCGGTAAAAAAGGAACCTTTGTCACCGTCAACTGCGTCAGTGGCACCCTGAAGCGGGGAATGTATCTTAAAAAAAAGCATCAGGCCCTGTGTGAGAACATGGAAGGGGCTGCGGTTGTCCGGGTTTGCCAGGGATTTCAAGTTCCCTGCGTGGAGTTGCGCTGCGTCAGTAACATGGTCATTGACCGTGATTCCTCTCAATGGCTTCTGCGTGAGGCCTGTGAAAAAAGCGGTGCGGCGGCAGCCTGTCTGGTTAAAGGATTGTTGGCGTGACTCTGTCAATCGGTTTTTCCCCCTGCCCGAACGATACTTTTATCTTTCACGGTCTGGTACAGGCTCTTGTCGATCATTGCCAGCTATTTGCCAAACCGGTTCTTGCTGATGTTGAGACCTTGAATGAATGGGCTCTTGCAACCAGGCTTGATGTGAGTAAAATTTCCTTTCATGCTCTGGGTCATGTTTTGGATGATTATGTCCTGCTTCGCGCCGGCAGTGCTCTGGGTAGGGGATGCGGCCCATTACTTGTCACCCGGACGGATCAGGCAGATATGCCCCTTGAGCGGATGACAGTGGCTATTCCAGGCCGGTTGACCACGGCGGCAATGTTGCTGCGTCTTTTTGCTCCTTTATGCCGACGGCTCGTGCCAATGTCGTTTGAGCGGATTATGGACGCAGTCAGCGAGAAACGGGTTGATGGCGGGATTATTATTCATGAGAGCCGTTTTACTTACCAGCAACACGGACTCTTCTGCAGGCAGGATCTTGGTTCCTGGTGGGAGGATATAACGGGTTATCCTATCCCTTTGGGCGGGATTGTGGCCCGTCGTTCTCTGGGCAGAGAACAAATTCTGCAAATTGAAGAATGTATCCGTGCCAGTGTCAGGCTGGCTTTTCAATTGCCTGAAAAATGTCAGGCCTACATTAAAAAACATGCCCAGGAACTTGATGATCAGGTGATTCATGATCATATCCGTCTTTATGTGAACCATTTTACGGAAGATCTTGGAGAAAACGGTATCGAGGCAGTGAGAGAATTTATCAAGCGGGGCGTCAGGGCCGGACTATTTAACAGGTCAAGTCAAAAAATTGTTGAAGAAAAATAAATAATAATTATTATTATAGAATGGCAGCTAATGATAAAAGCTGCGTAAATCAATAACAATCATGGTTGACAAGTTTTTAATTCATACTATATTCATTTCTTTTTAAGAATTTAATTCATTAAATTCTTTTTTATTTGAATTTTTTAATCCTCATTTGCAAAGGGCAGGAACAAGCTTATGAAAATAACAGGAGCACAGGCCTTACTTAAATGCCTTGAAGAACAAAAGGTGGACACTGTTTTCGGTTTTCCCGGGGGCGCGGTCATCGATCTTTATGATGAG
This sequence comes from Deltaproteobacteria bacterium, assembly GCA_029933005.1. GTDB lineage: Bacteria > Desulfobacterota > Desulfobulbia > Desulfobulbales > SURF-16 > JAGHCC01. The sequence continues at coordinate 3,091 of JAOZOY010000042.1, read as the reverse complement.
ATTTTACAAAGTGATAAATTGACACATGTCCTTGTTCGCCATGAGCAGGCGGCAGTGCATGCGGCTGATGCCTATGCCAGGGTTATCGGTGATGTGGGTGTGGCCCTTGTAACCTCCGGCCCCGGAGCGACGAATACCGTGACCGGGATTGCTTCCGCCTATTTGGATTCGATCCCAATCGTTGTTTTTACCGGTCAGGTTCCCACTGGTTTGATCGGCAATGATGCTTTTCAGGAGGTCGATATTGTCGGTATCACCAGACCGTGTACAAAACATAATTATCTGGTTAAGGACGTTAAAGATCTTGTGCCGACTATCCGTGAGGCTTTTTATCTTGCCCGTACCGGCCGGCCTGGCCCTGTTCTGATAGATCTTCCCAAGGATGTTATGGCCGCCATGGTTAATTTTCCAGCTCCTAAGCCTGTGAAAATGCGGACTTATCAACCAACCTATAAACCTCACCCTGGTCAGATTGAAAAGGCCTGCAAGAAGATTCTTCAAGCCAAAAGGCCGGTTCTTTATATCGGCGGCGGGGTCATTGCATCCAAGGCTCATGAAGAAGTGACGGAGCTGGCCAGAAAGCTTGATATCCCGGTAACCATGACCTTAATGGGACTTGGGGGATTTCCCGGCACGGACCCTCTTGCCATGGGCATGCTGGGAATGCACGGTACCTATTATTCAAATATGGCCGTGGCCAGATGCGATTTGCTCATCGGAGTAGGCGCAAGATTTGATGACCGGGTAACCGGCCGTATTGATGCATTTGCGCCCCATGCCGAGATCATTCATATTGATATCGATCCAACCTCAATCAGTAAGAATGTTGAGGTTGATATTCCCATTGTCGCGGACTGTAAACATGCACTGGCTGCTATGAATACCTGGTTTGACAGGAGTGATCTGTTCAATGAGGAAGATGAAAAAGAAAAACGTCAGCCATGGCTTGAGCAGATCGATGAATGGAAGGCTGAACATCCCTTGAGCTATGCAAAGGATACCAACAAGATCAAGCCTCAGTTTGTCGTTGAGAAACTCCATGAACTGACCGGAGGGGATGCCATCATTACCACTGAGGTTGGTCAGAACCAGATGTGGGCGGCCCAGTTTTATCATTTCAATCATCCCAGAGCCTTTATGACTTCGGGCGGTCTCGGGGTTATGGGGTATGGTTTTCCGGCGGCCATTGGTGCCCAGATGGCGGCGAGAGACCGGACGGTCATTGATATTGCCGGGGATGGCAGTATTCAGATGAATATCCAGGAACTTGCCACGGCCAAACAGTATAATTGCCCTGTTAAAATTGCAATTTTAAATAATAATTATCTTGGAATGGTCAGGCAGTGGCAGGAACTTTTTTATGACAAGCGCTATTCGGCCACCACCCTTGATGTTGCCCCTGATTTTGTCCTCCTTGCCGAGGCTTATGGCGCGGTGGGATTGAGGGCCACTAAGCCGGATGAGGTTGAGCCGGTTATCAAAGAGGCCCTGGCAACAGACAATGTGGTTATTATGGATTTTGTTATTGACCGTGAGGAAGGTGTCTACCCCATGGTTCCGGCCGGCAAGGCGACAACTGAAATGCTTCTTGTCTAAGATCAGTTTTGTCGGTCTCGTAAAAACTATTGGAACCACAGAGCGCATGGATCTTATAGAGATAGCTCATTGTAACAAAGAATATTTTTTACGAATCTATTAAGTTTTAACAGAAGAAAAATAGGGTATTTTTTTATGAGACATACCATTTCCGTATTATTGCAGAACAAACCCGGTGTCCTTTCCCGCATCACAGGTCTTTTCAGTGGTCGGGGATTTAATATTGAAAGTCTTTCCGTGGCCCAGACCCTGGAACCGGGATTGTCATGTCTGACTTTGATGACTTCCGGTGATAGTCAGATTGTTGAACAGATTACCAAGCAGCTTCATAAATTGATTGATGTGATTAAGGTAACGGATATCACTGAAACAGATTATGTCGAGCGTGAGATGGCATTGATCCGGGTCAAGGCTGAGTCCACAACCAGAGCGGAGGTTCTTCGTATAACGGATATTTTTCGAGGACGTGTGGTTGATGTCGGAGCGAAAAGTTATGCTATTGAGGTGACTGGTTCTTGTGGCAAGGTGCAGGCATGCGTGGATTTACTGCGGCCCATCGGTATTCAGGAGATTGTCCGTACCGGAACTATTGCTATGACCAGGTCTACAAAATAGAAGCAGTCAGGACTTTGCGGCAAGGGATGACCGGAGAAAATTTTTTTCTGCCGCTCAATACGAAAAACCACAATGAACATAAGGATTGATTTCCTTATGGACTTTGTGGTTTTCTTATTTGTATGATATTAATTTTTTCTATGTTGCATTACCGGCATAGTTACGTATAGTTATATTTATGAAGACACCTCGCGTTCCTGTTGCCAAAGAGGGCTATCCCTATATCGGATTTGCGGCCTTGATGACATTGATTGCCGCGCTTCTAGATTATGATATTTTTTCTTTTGCGGCTCTAGCCTTGACGGCTTTTGTACTTTATTTCTTTCGGGATCCCGATCGGATTGCACCGAATGAAAATGATGTTCTTGTTTCTCCTGCCGATGGAAAAGTCATCTTGGTGGAAAAGGTTTTCGATGAGAGATTTGTTCAGGAGCATGTATATAAAATTAGTATTTTTATGAATATCTTTAACGTTCATGTGAATAGAATACCCTGTCCGGGCACCGTGACTGAGATTGTCTATTCTCCGGGAAAGTTTTATTCAGCCAATACGGAGCGTGCCGCTCTTAATAATGAATATTGTGGCGTGATCATGAACACGAAATCCGACCAGCGATTAGCCGTTGTTCAGGTTGCGGGTTTGATCGCCCGCCGCATCGTCTGTTGGACTGAAAAGGGCGATATTTTAAAACGGGGAGAACGGTTCGGCCTGATTCGTTTCGGTTCACGTGTTGATCTTTATCTGCCGCTTAATTTTCAGGTCGAAGTCTGCCTCGGACAAAAGGTAACTGCCGGCGAAACCGTACTGGGTTATCTGTCGTAATGGTAACCGTTCACCGGGAACTAGTAATTTTACGAAAACCTCTATCCTGTAAGCGTT
>JAOZOY010000041.1:21152-24414 GCA_029933005.1 Deltaproteobacteria bacterium | reverse complement strand
TAAGCTGAATGTTCCCTTCTATTTTGGCGGCACTGCATTGCTTATTGTCGTCGGTGTGGCAATCGATACGATTTCGCAGATTGAATCTCACACGGTATCCCGTAATTATGACGGTTTCCTGAAGAGCGGTCGTATGAAGGGTCGCAGGTAAGCTGTCTTTCGTTTGTAGAAGGATATGACAAAATCTATAATCCTGAAGTCTCAAGCTGAAATTGAGCAAATCGGCCTGGCTAATCAAATTGTAGCACAAACATTATCCATGTTGAAGGGCCGGATTAAATCAGGGGTATCTACATGGCAGCTTGATTTATGGGCTGAAGATTTCTGTCGTGAAAGTGGGGCGATTCCTGCTTTTAAGGGATACAGAGGTTTCCCCGGCAGTTTGTGCGTATCTTTGAATGAACAGGTTGTGCACGGTATCCCCTCCAAAAAGGTTGTTTTGCAGGAAGGTGATATCCTCAGCATTGATTTTGGTGTAAAATACAAAGGATATTACGGAGATTCCGCGATTACTGTTCCGATTGGTACTCTTGACTCTAAAATATCAGAACTGCTGAATGTGACTGAAGAATCACTTTACAAAGGTATTGCTCAAGCTAAAATCGGTAATCGAATTGATGATATATCGACAGCGGTTCAAAATCATGTAGAACCACATGGTTTTTCCGTTGTCAGACAATTTGTCGGCCATGGTATTGGTGCGAATCTTCATGAGCCTCCTGAAATTCCGAATTATCATCGCAAAGGTCCCTCTCCACGAATTTTGGAGGGAATGGTGCTTGCAATTGAGCCAATGATAAATATCGGCACTCATGAAGTTAAAATTTTAAAGGATGGCTGGACTGTCATAACTAAAGACAAGAAAATGTCCGCTCATTTTGAGCATACTATTGCTGTAACTCAGAATGAACCATTGGTGTTGAGTTCCAGAGCTTGACTGGATAACTTCTTATTTACGTTAAAATCGGATTTTACTAACATATTTAGTTTCAGTCCTTAAACCAAACTAAGAAATTATCAGGTTCATTCATTTGATTTTGTGGTTTTATCGGGTGGTATTTTTCATATTCCATTGCTCTTAAAAAATAAGAAGACAAATAAGAATAAATAGTGTAAATTTTGCTATTTGTCGTTGGGAAACAGAAAGGAATAAGTTTATATGGCAAAGGAAGAGGCTATTCAGGTCGAAGGAACGATCATTGAACCCTTGCCCAATGCGATGTTTCGTGTTGAGCTTGAAAACGGACACAAGGTCCTTGCACATATTTCAGGAAAAATGAGAATGCATTTTATAAAAATTCTCCCTGGGGATATGGTTACGGTTGAGCTTTCACCCTATGATCTGAGCCGGGGACGAATCACATTTCGCGCCCGTGGAAAAAAATAAAATCTGCTCAACAGCTTTTGAATTATTTTTTGTTTTCAATTAACGAGAAAAAAGGCAGAATTTTTCGTCAGCTTATTATCCATGATTTTATAAAATTTCAGTTAATTTGAGTTAGGATTTTACAATGAAAGTACGTGCATCGGTAAAAAAAATGTGTAGTGATTGTAAAGTGTTTAAGCGTAAGGGTGTTGTCAGGGTGTCCTGCAAGATCAAGAAACATAAGCAACGCCAGGGCTAGATTGCTATTAATGAAGAACTGTTTTTGACAGTTTCTGTTTTGTAAGGATAGGAGGGATAACTTGGCACGAATTGCAGGCGTTGATTTGCCTAAAAATAAACATATGGAAATTGCGTTGACCTATATTTTTGGTATAGGCCGCACAACTTCCAGGAAAATACTTGATGAAGCGGAATTAGGTTATACAAGCAATTCGGATGATCTTTCCGACCAGGAAGTTGCAAGCATCAGGAAAATTATCGACGCAAAGTATCTTGTTGAAGGTGACCGCAGACGAGAGGTTGCCATGGATATCAAGCGCCTTATGGATCTCGGCTGTTACAGGGGCGTGCGGCACAGAAGAGGACTTCCCTGTCGAGGTCAGCGGACGAGCACCAACGCCCGAACCCGAAAGGGTCCACGTCGTGGTGCAGTACGGAAAAAATAATTTTTAAAGATAGATTGTGAGGGAAGCATGGCTAAGCCGCAAAAGCGCATGAAGCGAAAGGAAAAAAAAAATATACCTGAAGGTATAGCCCACATTAAATCAACTTTTAATAATACTCTCATTACCTTTTCAGATAAACAGGGTAATGTCATATCATGGTCAAGTGCCGGTTCTCTCGGCTTCAGAGGGTCAAGAAAAAGTACACCCTTTGCTGCCCAGAGTGCTGTTGAGACTGCCGCTAAGGCTGCAATTGATCATGGATTGAGAAAGGTTGAAGTTATGGTGAAAGGTCCTGGTCCGGGACGTGAGGCTGCAATTCGAGCGATTCAGACTGCAGGTATTGATGTTTCACGTATTTGTGATGTGACACCTATGCCACATAATGGCTGTAAACCACCCAAGAGAAGAAGGGTATAGATAGCGTGAGCACGATAAATGAAAAAAGGATTTTATAGCTTATTTACACGTGTGACTGTGATGAGATTAATGGAGGCACAAATTGGCTAGATATAGAGGAGCCGTCTGCCGGCAATGCCGCAGAGAAAAACTGAAATTGTTTCTTAAGGGAGACAGATGTTATTCAGATAAATGTTCTTTCGAACGTCGTTCATTTCCACCAGGCCAGCATGGTCAGGCGAGGATGCGTAAAGTTTCTGATTATGCTATTCAGTTACGTGAAAAACAAAAGGTTCGTCGTATTTACGGCATGCTTGAAGGTCAATTTAAGAAGTACTTTGTTCTGGCTGAAAGAGCAAAAGGCGTTACCGGTGAAAATTTATTGCAGCTACTTGAGCGGCGTCTGGATAACACAATATTCAGATTGGGATTCGCATGTTCCAGAACCCAGGCGCGACAATTTGTCAGGCATAATCATTTCTTAGTAAATGGAAAAAAAGTTAATATACCGTCATATTTTGTTTCTGTTAATGACGTTATTACCTTGAAAGAAAAAAGCCATAAAAATACTGCTATTACTGAAAGTCTTGAATCAGTTGCCAGGCGTGGTGTTCCTGCATGGCTCGAATTAAATCATAAAGAGTACAAAGGAACTGTTAAGTCAATGCCTGACCGGCAGGAGATTACAATGCCGATTCAGGAGCAATTGATTGTTGAACTTTACTCCAAGTAGAAGCCTATGGATGAGAATATGGAAAACGAGGAGCAGGAAGCAATCAACGTGGAACAGGAAGCAATCAACGACGAGCAGGAA
>JAOZOY010000041.1:0-21052 GCA_029933005.1 Deltaproteobacteria bacterium | reverse complement strand
GAGCAGGAAGCAATCAACGTGGAACAGGAAGCAATCAACGACGAGCAGGAAACGATTAATGTCGAGCCGGTGACGAATACTGTTGAACCGGAACCTGTTATAGATGAGTCATCGCCTTTTTATAGAAATTGGTTTGAATTGATCACTCCTGATCGTGTTGATGTTGACATTGATAGCCATAGCGAAACATATGGTAAATTTGTATGTCAACCTCTCGAGCGAGGATTTGCAACCACCATTGGAAATTGTCTTCGGCGTATACTTCTTTCATCTATTCAAGGGGCGGCAATAACTTCTTTGAAGATTGAAGGAGCTCTTCATGAATTTTCGACTTTGTCAGGAATTCTCGAAGATGTCACCGAGATCATATTGAACATGAAAGAGGTTTGCCTTAAATTGAATTCTGATGCCCCTCGAATTGTCAGAATTGAGAAAACAGGTGCAGGCCCGGTAACAGCTGCTGATATCATTACCGGTGGTTATGTTGAGGTAATGAATCCGAGTAAACATCTTTGCACCATTACCGATGATGACGGTCGTTTTTCTGCCGAACTTGAGGTAAAATGGGGCAACGGATATTCTCCGGCTGAACGAAACAAGACTGAAGAACAGACTGTCGGTACTATTCCAATTGATGCTATTTTCTCGCCGATTAATAAGGTCAAGTCAACAGTTAGTCAAGCCAGGGTAGGGCAGCAGACGGATTATGATAAATTAATTCTTGAAATCGAGACTGACGGCAGTGTCAAACCTGAAGATTCCCTGGCATTTGCTGCCAAGATTCTTAAGGAGCAGATGACGATTTTTATCAATTTCGATGAGCAGCAAGTTGAACCGGTGATCGAAAAAGTTGATGAAAAGGATGAGGAACCTGTTAATGAGAATCTCAGCCGAGGTGTAGAAGATCTTGAACTTTCTGTTCGTTCTGCAAATTGTCTTAGAAACGCCAATATTCTTTATATTGGTGAGTTGGTCCAGAAGACCGAGGCTGAAATGTTAAAGACTAAGAATTTCGGCCGTAAATCATTAAATGAGATTAAACAATTGCTTGCCGAAATGGAATTAACCCTTGGCATGAAACTTGATAATTGGCAGCTCCCTGAAGCTAAAGAAGAAGAATAGAAGTAATGAGTTGTTTGGGACTTTACATCGGTTTTTTAAGGTCCAACCTTAATTGACACAAGTATCGGACTGATAATCATAAAGAGGTTGAGGAAAGATGAGGCATCGTAAAGCTGGAAAAAGATTAGGTCGGACAACATCCCATAAAAGGGCTATGCTCCGTAATATGGTAACCTCTCTTTTTGATCATGAGCGGATTGTCACTACAGTCGCAAAGGCAAAAGAAGTACGCCGAGTCGCCGATAAAATGATGACTCTTGCTAAGCGTGGAAATCTCCATGCCCGCAGGCAGGCACTTTCATATATGCAGGATAAAACGATAGTTGCTAAACTTTTTGATGAGTTGAAGAATGACTATATGGATCGGAACGGAGGATACACCAGAATAATTCGCACCGGTTATCGTACTGGAGATGCTGCATCCATGGCTATTATTGAACTTGTTGAGTATCAGGAGGAGTCAGAAAATTAATAGCTTCGTAATTTTTTGAGTTTTTTGCGAGGTTGACAAACTTAGTTTAAGTACATGATTTATAGATTTTAAAGCCCTTAGGATTATCCTAAGGGCTTTTTTTGTTTTTTCAGTGTGAAGTGGCAGTCGTCTACAATTTACGTTTATCTATGACTCTTATGGCCTTACCTTCAAAACGCTCAAGACTTTTCTCCTCCACAAGCTTCACGTCAATACCAATGCCAAGTTCCGAGGCCAGTCTGCTCTTGATAAGATCCACCAGCTGCCGCTGTTTTTTCATCTGGTCAAAGAAAATTGATTCGACAACTTCCACCATGACGGTGACTTTGTCAAGCCGGCCCTCACGTTCAACAATGATCTGGTAATGTGGTTCAGTCCCCTTAATGTCAAAAAGGATGGCTTCAATCTGCATGGGATAGACATTAACACCCTTAATGATCAGCATATCGTCGGTTCGTCCCAGAATCCGTTCCATGCGGCGCATCGTCCGACCGCAAGGACAGGGTTCTTCAATGAGTCTTGTCAAGTCCCTTGTTCGGTAACGGATAACCGGGAATCCTTCCTTGGTCAGGGTTGTCAGGACGACTTCTCCAGTCTCACCTGGCTTGACCGGTTCAAGTGTTTTCGGATCGATAATTTCGATGAGAAAATGATCTTCGTTGATGTGCAGACCGTTTCGTTCCTGGCATTCTCCAGCTACACCCGGTCCCATCACTTCGCTGAGACCATAATTGTCAGTGGCTATAATGTTGAGTTTAGCCTGGATCTCATTTCTCATGCCCTCAGACCAGGGTTCCCCGCCAAACAGGCCGAAACGGAGATCCAGAGCATTGATATTGATATCCATTTCAAGCATGGTATCGGCAAGCAGAAGAGCATAGCTCGGGGTACAAATCAGCGCCGTTGTCTTGAAATCCTGCATAATTTGAATTTGACGTTTGGTGTTGCCGCTTGAGATAGGGATCACTGAGGCACCGATTTTTTCAGCGCCATAATGCAGTCCAAAGCCGCCTGTAAACAGGCCATAGCCAAAGGCGATCTGGACTACATCATTATTGTCGACTCCAGCTGCGGTCAGGATACGGGCCGTCAAATTAGACCAATTTTTAATATCATTTTTGGTATAGCCGACAACCGTGGCCGTGCCTGTTGTTCCCGATGAGGAATGAACCCGGACGATATCCCGCAGCGGCACCGCAAAAAGACCATACGGATAGTTATCTCGTAGATCATCCTTGGTTGTAAAAGGAAGGGTTTGAAGTTCCTCCAGGGAGCGGAATCCGTCGGGATCAATATTCAGTTCACGGAATTTCTTTCGGTAAAACGGAACATGAGTGGCAACGCGATATAAAGTTGACTGCAATCGCTCAAGTTGCAACTGTTCAAGATCCGCTCTTGGCATGCACTCCTTATCCTGTTCCCAATACATGAATGGCTCCTTTGGCTAGAGAATGAATAGAATTTAAAGCAGGTAAAGGAGGTAGCGAATTAAAAAAAGTCCCCTCTTCATCCTTCTCTATTTTTTTACCTTCTTTAAATTCTTTGTCTTCTTTGAATTCTGATTTAAATCTCACAGCTCGCTCCTTGTGAATCAACTTCCCGTCCCAGGTAAGCGCGCTGGACATCTCTATTGTCGAGCAGATCCTGGGCTGGTCCCTGTAAAATAATTTTACCGGTTTCAAGGACATAGCCGCGGTCAGCAATTCCGAGAGCTGCCTTGGCATTCTGTTCCACAAGAAGCACTGTGTTTCCGGCCTGGCGCAGGCGGAAAATGATCTGGAAAATATTTTTAACAATCAAAGGTGCCAGTCCGGTTGATGGTTCATCCATCATGATCAGCTTTGGTTTGGCCATCAGGGCCCGACCCATGGCAAGCATCTGTTGCTCACCACCTGACAGAGTACCCGCAAGTTGAGATTTCCTTTCTTCTAAAACCGGAAAAATTTTATAAATGTTTTTCAATTCCCCTTCCTTGTCGTAGCCTTTCTTTTTTGATTGCACATAGGAACCAAGAATTAAATTTTCTTTCACCGACATAGTGGCGAATACTTGACGCCCTTCTGGAACCAGTGAACAGCCCATGGAGACAATTTTTTCAGGCTTTATTCTGCCAAGAGAGGTCGAGAACAGGTTCATCTCGCCATCTGTCGGTTTGATCATGCCGCTGATGGTGTAAAGCAGGGTAGTTTTGCCGGCGCCGTTTGCGCCGATAATGGTGACGATTTCGCCGGCATCGACATGCATGGAGATACGTTTCAAAACCCGTAGTTTTCCGTATCCGGCTTCGAGATTTCTTATTTTAAGCATCATCATCACCCAGATAAATTTGAATGACTTCTTTGTTTTTTTGAATTGCGGCAGGCAAACCCTCGGCGATTTTTTCGCCGAAACTTAAGACAACGATTTCATCGGAAATGTCCATGACCAGTGACATGTCATGTTCTACCAGCAGCACGGTTATGCCCCGGTTCTGAATTTTTGTTATCAACCTGGCGATTTCCGCGGTTTCATAGATGTTGAGACCGGCGGCCGGTTCATCAAGGAGGAGAATTTTTGGTTCCGATGCCAGTGCCCGGGCAAATTCAACGGCCCTCTGCTGGCCAAAGGCAAGGCTCTGGGCTTCAGTATCAGCAAACTCGGTAATATCGAGGAGTTCAAGCAATTCGAGTGATTTTGTCCTGATCTCTTTTTCTTCGCTCCAGCAGGAGGGCAGGTTGAGCATTCCGCTCAGGAAACCGGCCTTGCTTTGCACATGACGGCCCACCATGACGTTTTCCAGGGCGGTCATGCCGGGAAAGAGTTTGATGTTTTGATAGGTACGTGAAATTCCGCAACGAGCAATTTGGAATGGTTTCAAGCCATGTATGGGGCGCTTGTCAAAAAAAACAGTGCCGGAGTTTGCCTGCAGGTTGCCGGAAATCAGGTTAAACAGGGTGGTTTTGCCGGCCCCGTTGGGGCCGATTACCGCCTTGATCATTCCCTGGTCAAGATTGAAGCTGACATTGTTGACCGCATGCAAACCTCCGAAACGGCGATTAAGTTTATGAATTTCCAGGAGCGCCATTTCAGCCTTTCTCCTTACCGGCAGATTTTGAAATTTTTTGCCAGACGGAAAGATTTAACAGCCCATTGGGGGCAAAAAGCATGATGATAATCATGATGGCACCGAAGACGGCATCATCATAAGAACCGAACATGCCGCGCAGGGACATGAAATTGAGAAGAACACCCATGGTCAGGGCGCCCCACATGCTGGCCATACCGCCAATGGCGACAATGGCGACATAGCGCACTGATTTCATGATACCGGCCTCGGACGGGCCGATGCCCCCGTTGTAATGAGTGAGGAAGATGCCGGCCACGGCAGCGAATACAGCGGATATGACAAAGGTATAGAGTTTATAGTGGGCCGTATTGACTCCAATGGCATTGGCGGCATCCTCGGCCCCGTGGATGGCGCGCAGGGCTCGGCCCACCCTGGAATGAATGAGGTTTAAGAGCAGAATGACGCCAATAAGCACAAGGACCCAGGCAATATAATAATTCATAACCCGGTTGCCGAAATCTCCATTAACGCAGATACCGGGAAACAAGGTGAAACCGGGAATCTCTGAGATCCCGTCGGCCTCGCCCAAAATTTCGGTGGCCAGGGCAATACGAAAGATAATGATTCCAAAACCAAGAGTGGCCATGGCCAGGTAATGGCCTTTGAGTTTTAAAACGGGAATACCGATCATGAAAGCGATGGAGGCGGTAAGGATCACGGCGATTATCGCGGCCGGCCAGGGATTGATATAGAGAACAGCTTCGCCGTAAAGATCAAGGGTAGATATCAAAAGTCCCTTATCCGACAAAAAACGAACCAGCCCATTGCCCTGCTCCAGCAAAGTGGTCAAATTATAGGTGGTGAGTACCGCAGAGGTATAGCCGCCAATAGCGAAAAAACCGGCATGGCCCAGAGAGAGCTGACCTGCATACCCCATAACCAGGCAGAGGCCGATGATGACCAGGGAATAATAACCGGTCATGGTGAGCTGGGTCAGGTAATAGCTGGTATCGGTCGCTTTGGTGGCCAGTTGAATAGACACCACGACCGCAATCAGGATCAGCACGGATAAATAGTTTTTAACAGCCATCAGAACTCCTTTAATCCAGCCGCCTCACTGCTGCCGAATAAACCGTGGGGTCGAATAAAAAGAATGAGTAACAGGATGCTGATCGAGATGGCGTCCTGAAAGGCCAGGGGGACTATATGGATACTGAAGGCCTCGAGGATTCCCAGAAGCAGGCCGGCGGCAACCGCCGCCATACTGTTGCCCAGACCACCCAGGACGGCGACGGTAAAGCCCTTGATGGCCAGTCCCGTGCCGCAGTCATACTGGGTGTAGGTAATAGGCGAGACCACGCAGCCGGCCAGGGCGCCGATTCCGGCGCTGAGCATGAAAGACAGAGTGACCATATTTTTGGCATTGATGCCGCATAGGGTGGCGGCCAGGCGGTTAGACGAGCAGGCCCGCATTTCCTGACCCAGAGGAGTGAATTTAAAAAACAGACTGAGCAGAATGACAATGATGGAGCAGATTCCCACCACCCAAAGCACCTGGGGAGAGACATGGGCGCCGAGAATGTCAATGGAGGAAATTTCATTACCATAAAAATAGGGCAGGGAACGTACACCCTCTCCCCAGATATGCAGGGCCACTTCCCTGAGCAGGATTGAAATGCCAATGGTGATAATGATCATCCGTAACACGGAAGGATGAACCAGCCAGCGGATAAAGATCATCTCAATCAGAGCGCCTATCAGCGTGGTCAGCAGCACAGCGCAGCCAATGGCCAGAGGCAGCGGCATCAAAGGGTTTAATGAAATAGAGATCATGCCGCCAAGCATGACAAATTCGCCCTGGGCAAAGTTAATGATGCCTGTGGTGTTGTAGATAATGTTAAAGCCGATGGCCACAATGGCATAAATAATACCATAGGTGATCCCGGCAAAGAGGTATTGGGTGAAAAGTTCCGCAGTCATGGTTGCAGAAGACGGGAGAAAGAAGACGGAAGACAGAGGGAAACAGGTAATTTATGTCTATTTTTAACCTCTGAAAGCCACAAATTAACGGCGGAAATTTTCATAACTTGTGAGATGTCGTTAAGAAATGATAAAGGGGACACAGGTTTCCCTGCATCCCCTGAACATTTTCGGGTTGAAGAAATTCAACCGTTATTCATAAAGTACAAATTTGCCGTCTTTAACAGTCATCATGGCAAAGGCATCGATATCAAGGCCGTTATGATCCTCGGGACTGAAGTTAAAGATGCCGCCGGTACCGGCAAAATTTTTCATGTTTTCAATAGCGTCGCGGACTTTTTCCTTGTCCGGACCGGCCTGTTCAATGGCCTTTGCTAGAACCATGATGGCATCATAGCCATGGCCGCCGAATGTGCTGGCCTGTTCCTGAAATTTTGCTTCATAATCATTTTTATACTTCATTAAAACGTCTTTCTGGGGATTGTCGGCCGAAAGAGAGTCGGCCACCAGCAGACGTCCTGCCGGGAAAATAATGCCTTCGGCAGCTACCCCGGCAGCCTCAACATATTTGATATTACCAAAGCCATGGCTCTGGAACAATGGGACATTCCAGCCGGCCTGACGCATGTTTTTAGCCACGATAGCCTGGGCCGGAACAATGGACCAGTTGACGACAGCCTGGATGTCTTTGTTGGCCATCAGCTTGGCCACGACAGCGCTTAGATCAGTTGCTTTCTTGTCATAAACTTCCGTGGCAACGACTTCAATGCCGAACTCGGGCGCGATGGCGAGAAGTTGACCTTTACCGGCCTTGCCGAAACCAGTGTTGCCGGCCAGAACAGCAATCTTTTTGATTCCCAGCTTGTTCATCACCATGTAGATTTTTTTGACGGCAAAGCTGTCTTTCTGCGGGGTTTTGAAGACATATCTGGCAACAGGATTGACGATGACCTCGGCTGCGCCGCATGAGATCAGCACGGTTTTACCCTGCTCGCAGATGTTTTTTATTTTCATGGTCTCACCGCTGGTGGACGGGCCAACAATGGCAAAGACTTTTTCTTCTTCTATCAACTGTTTGGCAAAAGAAATGGCTTTTTCCGGATTGGCACCGGAATCCTTGAGGATCAGTTCAAGTTTTTTACCGTGGATGCCGCCATTGGCATTGATTTTTTCAATCTGCATCTCAATGGTTCTTGATTCAGGACCACCAAGGAACGAGGCTCCGCCCGTTACGGCCAAAATAGCGCCGACCTTGATGGTGTCATCCTCAGCTTGGGCCGGGCCGCTAAACAGCAGACAGATGGCGGCAATAGCCAGCATGGTTGTTGAAAGAAAATGTTTCATTTGTTCTCCTCATTTAAAGAATTTAAAATGGTAATTGCCTGGAATTCAGGCAAAACCTTAAATGGCGTAGACCTCTTCACCTGTGAGTAGATGACAGCCGGCCTTTTTCAACGTGTCCATAGCCTTGTCGATTTCGTCAAAACGGAAGATAATTAAGCCCGTCTCGCCACTTTTCTGGGTAAAGGCATACATATATTCAATATTGAGTTTATTTTCACTGATGATTTGTAAGACGCCGGCCAGACCGCCGGGTTTGTCCATCACCTCAATGACCAGTACCTCGGTGGTTCCCACTGTGAAACCATTTTCTTTGAGAACATTCCGGGCGCTTTCCGTGTCGTTGACAATCAGCCGTAAAATACCGAAATCAGCAGTATCGGCCAGGGACATGGCCCTGATGTTAATGCCATTTTTGGCCAGAACACCGGTGATTTCAGCCATGCGTCCGGATTTATTTTCTAAAAAAACAGCAATCTGCTTCACTTTCATTTTAATCTCTCCTTAAATGACATTAAATCTTCCGGTTGTCAATAACCCGTTGGGCCTTGCCTTCACTGCGCTGGATGGTTTTGGGCTCGACCAGGGTCACCTTGCAGGAAACGCCGAGTAGATCTTTAATCTCCACCTGGATCCGTTTGGTCAGTTCCTCAAGAGTCTTCACGGCGTCGGAAAAGAGATCCTCGCTGACCTCCACCTGTACCTCCATGGTATCCAGGGAGCCTTCACGGTTGACAATGATTTGATAATGGGGCTCCACCCCCTTGATACTCATCAGAACATGTTCAATCTGGGAAGGGAAGACATTAACACCCCGGATGATCATCATGTCATCGGAACGGCCGGTAACCTTTTCCATCCTGTAAAATGTCCGGCCGCAGCTGCAGTGATCGGTGATTAAGCGGGAGAAGTCCTTGGTTCGGTAGCGGATGACCGGAAAGGCCTCTTTGGTCAGGGTGGTGAAAACCAGTTCGCCGATTTCTCCGAGGGGAAGGGGGGCAAAGGTCTTCCGGTCAACAATCTCCGGCAGGAAATGGTCTTCCATAACATGAAGCCCTTTCTGCTCTTCGGCACATTCGATAGCAACACCCGGACCGATGATTTCAGAAAGTCCGTAAATATCAATGGCCTGGATGCCGAGTTTCTTCTCGATCTCCTGGCGCATATTCTCACTCCAGGGCTCGGCCCCGAAGACGCCTACCCGTAGATGCATGTCTGCGGGATCAATGCCCATGTCGCCCATGCTTTCGGCCAGATTCAGGGCATAGGATGGGGTGCAGAGCAGCACGGTTGATTTAAAATCGCGCATGATCATGATCTGCCGCTTGGTATTACCGCCTGAAATAGGCACAACAGTGGCACCCAGATTCTCAGCGCCGTAATGAGCTCCCAGTCCGCCGGTAAAGAGGCCATAGCCATAGGCGTTGTGAATGATATCCTTCTGGGTGGCGCCGGCGGCAACCAGACTTCGGGTCATCAGTTCGGCCCAGATCTTAATATCCCTCTTGGTGTAGCCGACCACGGTGGGCTGGCCGGTGGTTCCGGAAGAGGCGTGGATACGAACTACCCTTTCCATTGGCACGGCGAAGAGGCCGAAAGGATAATTTTTACGCAGATCTTCCTTGGTGGTAAAGGGAAGTTTTTGAATATCAGCCAGGGTCTTGATGTCACCGGGAATCACCCCGGCATCATTCATCTTTTGCCGGTAGTAGGGCACTGAGGCGTAAACCCGTTCAATTTGGTTTTGCAGCCGTTTCAGCTGCAGGGCCTCCAGGGCCTCCCTGGGCAGAGTTTCGTATTCTTCGTTCCAGATCATTTTTTTCTCCTAAGCTGCTGCTGTAATTTGCCGTCCTTTCTGGAAGGCCTGCAGATTTTCGTCAAGTTTTCTGGGGATTCTTTTTTTCAGAACAGTGATGAAAACTTCTTCCTCAATCGGCAGAAAGGTGGAAAGCGCGCCAACCAGAACGACATTGGCGGTGCGGATTTCACCCACCTCTTTGGCAACACCAAAGCCGTCAACGGGAAAGACGCTGATGTTTTGTCGGCGCAGTCCATCAAGGACGTCGGGCGGATAGGTCATTTTTCCAGTCGCAACAGCCGGTGGAGCAATCTGATGGGTGTTGACCACGACCTTGCTGTCTTTGTTGAGAAAGGGCAGATAGCGTACCGCTTCCATGATTTCAAAGGAAACGGAAAAATCGGCCTTGCCCGGATCGATCAAGGGAGAGTAGACCTTTTCACCATAGCGAAGATGGGCGACTACGGAACCGCCCCGCTGGGCCATACCGTGCACCTCACTTTTTTTAGCATCGTAACCGGATTCAAGAAGGGCAAAGGCCGTGATTTCACTGGCCAGTAGAATACCTTGGCCGCCCACGCCGCAGAATAAAATATTGCCGCTCGGTTTCATTATTGACCCTCCACGGTTGTAATGGCCTCGAATTTACAGAGCTGGCTGCACTGGCCGCAGCCCGTGCACATCTCCACGCTGATTCGGGCGTAGCCTTTCTGTTTTTCTTTCTTGCCCATCTTTTTGGCTTCTTCGGGGCTGATGGGATACCACCGGATGGCCGGACAGCCAAGCTGGACGCACATGGAGCAGCCCGTGCATTTATCAATGGAGGTGGTAAAAGGGATCTTTTGTCTTTTTCGTTCAGCAGGCAGCAGAACACAGGGGCCCTGGCTGATGATCACCGATGTTTCCGGCCTCTCGACCTCTTCCTTGATGACCTTGCGGCATTGGCCGATGTCGTGAGGATTAACCGTGGTGACGTGCTTGACGCCAATAGCCCGGCTCAGTTTAGTGAAATCAAGAGCACTGGCCGGTTCTCCCATTAAGGTGGCTCCTGATGCCGGATTGGGCTGGTGGCCGGTCATGGCCGTGGTGCGGTTATCGAGAATAATTATGGTGGAATAACTTTTATTGTAGACCGTATTGACCAAGCCGGTGATACCGGAATGGCAGAAGGTGGAATCGCCAATCACGGCTATGGTTTTTCCCAGGCCTTCTTCTCCCAGAGCCTTGTTCATGCCATGGGCCATGTTGATACCGGCACCCATGCAGACGCAAGCATCCATGGCGGACAGGGGCGGCAGAAAACCCAGGGTGTAGCAGCCGATATCGCCGGCAACAAAGAGCTTCTGTTTCGACAGGGAGTAAAAAAGGCCGCGGTGGGGACAGCCGGCGCACATATTAGGTGGGCGGGGAGGCAGGTTAACCGGCGGAAAGATTTCGCCGATATTGCCGCCCAGGGATTTTTTGACGATAAAGGCATTCAGCTCGCCAATGGCCGGGATTTTTTCTTTGCCCAGGCAGGAAATTCCCATGGCTTTGATATGGGTTTCCAGGAAGGGATCAAGCTCTTCAACGATATTCAGTTCATCAACGCCTGCGGCAAACTCTTTGATCATTTTTTCCGGTAGAGGCCAGGTCATGCCCAGCTTGAGCACTGAGACATCGGGAAAGGCCTCTTTTACATAGAGATATGAAATGCCGCCGGTAATGATGCCTCTCTTTTTGTCACCCCATTCAATGCGGTTGCCGCTGTATGTTTCGGCAAATTCAGTAAGTTTGGCCTGGCGTTTTTCAATTTCCAGGCGCCGCATCCGGGCATTGCCGGGCAGCATGACAAACTTGGCCGGCATTTTTTTAATTTTTATTTCAACCTGACCTGTTGATCTTGGTCCGGTTGGAACCATGCCTTTGACATGGGCCACCCGGGTGGTGGTGCGAAAAAGCACGGGTGCGTCAAATTCTTCGCTTAAGGCGAAAGCCTCCTGGAGCATGGAAACGGCTTCAGCCGGCTCGGATGGCTCCAGCATAGGCAGCTTGGCGGCGAAGGCGTAATTGCGGTTGTCCTGCTCATTCTGTGAGCTGTGCATTTCCGGATCATCGGCGGTGATGATTACCAGACCGCCGCGACCACCGGTGTAAGAAGCGGTAAAAAGGGGGTCGGCCGCGACATTCATGCCCACATGTTTCATGGTGGCCAGGACCCTGGCCCCGGCAAATGAGGCGCCTATAGCCACTTCGAGAGCCACCTTTTCATTGGGAGCCCATTCCGTATAGACCTGGTCATATTTTACCAGGTTTTCAAGGATCTCGGTTGAAGGCGTTCCCGGATAGCCCGAGGCCACGGTTACTCCGGCCTCCCAAGCTCCACGAGCAATGGCCTCATTCCCTGATAACCATAGTTTTTCCGTGCTGACCTGCGTCACATTGTTCTCCTGAATATAAGCCGTAATTGTTGCGGCTGAGGATTGATAAAATTTATTTCATCATTTTGGCTGATTTCATACCACGGATTTTCATGAAGTTCAAGCTGTAGCTACGTAGGAATACGGTGCAGAGATGACTTGTAGGAGTGCTACAGTTTGAAATTATTCGGTTCTTTGTTTGATATTTACGTTTCTCTTTTGCCGGATTAAAGATCCAGGTCGAGTTTGGCGCCAAGATCGGCAACAATGTTTCTCGCGGTCTTAAAATTTAATTGTTGCAGGTGGGCTTTGATTTTTTTCAGATCCTCGCGGGTCCCGGAAAGATGGCCGATTTGTCTTTCAATCTCCAGGAAAGAATTTTCCGCAGCCATATCATTTTCCATAAGCAGAAGCATAAGTTTGCTAAAGTGGGTGCGAAGATTTTCCCGGTCCGCTTCGACATTATCTGTTTTCGGCTCCGAATGGACTGCGTTTTTTTCCGGCAGCAGGGAGAGAGAATGGAGTATCCGGTTCATTTCCTCCTGGAGCCGGTCGAGTTGTTTTCCGCTTACGTTTTTTTTCTGTCTCAGGGCATGTTCAATGTCACGGGCTGCGTCACGGACGCCGGTGATGGAAAGATTGCCGGCTACCCCCTTGAGGGAATGGGCCAGACGGATGGCTGCATCCTCATTTTCTTTGTCGGACATTTCCTTGATTTGTTTCGGAAATGAACGGTATTCAACGCTGAAATCGCGGAGCAGGTCGACGAAAAGTGCTTGATTGCCGTTTAGCCGCCGCAAGGCGTCGGAAAGATCGATTCCGGGGAGATTCCTGGGCAGGATGGGCTCAGCGTCGCCCTTCTTTTTTTTTTCTTCCGGCAGAGATTCGTAATTTCGACTTTGGGCTCCTTTGATCCACTTGGACAGTGTTGTCAAGAGCACATCCGGCTCGACCGGTTTTGTCATGAAATCATCCATGCCGGCCTCCAGGCACTTCTGTCGGTCGTCTTTAGAGGCATGGGCGGTCATGGCAATGATGGGCAGATTGGCAAAGCGTCTATCTGATCTGATTTGCCGGGTTGCCTCCAGCCCGTCCATGACCGGCATCTGAACATCCATTAAAACGGCATCATAAAAGTTATTGAAGACCGCCTTGATCGCCTCCCGGCCGTTTTCCGCTGTAACAATCCGGATTCCTTCAACGGAAAGAAGTTCAATAACAATTTGCTGGTTGATCAGGTTGTCTTCAACAAGGAGAATTCTGGCTCCTTGTACAGGAGCGGTGGGCGGATCGGGGGCAATTGACCGGGTCGTATCGACCAGGGAGTCCGGCGCCGTTGTGAAAGCGGCAGTGAAGGAAAAAGTACTGCCCTTGCCGAGTTTGCTGGTCACCTTGATTTCGCCGTCCATCAATTCGACCAGTTGGCGGCAGATGGCCAGTCCCAGGCCCGTACCGCCGTATTGTCTGGAAATGGAGGTGTCGGCCTGGCTGAAAGAGATGAAAAGTTTATCGAGTTGTTCCTTGCTCATCCCGATACCTGTATCAGAAATGGAAAATTGCAGCGTCAGGTGTTTCGCCTCACTGTTAAGCAGGCTGATGTCGACGTGGACCTCGCCCTGCTCAGTGAACTTCAGGCCGTTATTAACCAGATTAATAAGAACCTGGCCAAGACGGAGGGGGTCGCCCTGCAATGAATCCGGAACATCTTTATCCTTAAATATGATCAGATCCACCTTTTTTTCAGCCATTTTATCGGAAAAGATATCAGTCAAGTTGTCCAGGACATTCCGCAGTTTGAAAGGGGTCTTCTCAATCTCCATTTTACCGGATTCAATCTTGGAAAAATCAAGGATATCATTAATTATTTTCAGCAGAGTGTTCCCGGATGATTGAATCGTCTGCAGATAAAATTTCGTTTTGCTGTTCCGGTTCTTCCTCAGAGCCAGACCGCTCATGCCGATGATGGCGTTCATGGGGGTTCTGATTTCATGACTCATGTTGGCCAGAAAGGTGGATTTGGCCAGATTGGCCGCCTCGGCCTTTTCTTCGGCAAGTTTTCGCTCCCGGGCTTCCTTTCTTAATTTTTCATTGGACTTACTGAGCCTCAGGGTTCTCACGCTGATGCGCTTTTCGAGATCAATATTGCAGACGTTCAGCTCTTTGTTTGCCAGCAAAAGCTGTAAATTGCTTTCGTCGAGTTGGGCATTTATTTTTTCCAGCCGATTTGCGTATTCGGCCTGCACCTGCTTTTTTTCCTTTTCAAGAAGATAGAGACGGTCGGCCAGACAGATGGCCAGCAAAGTGATCTCCCAGGCAGAACCGATCTGGGTCGACCATTGGGTAAAAAAGGTGTTGGGTAGAATGGCAAAAGTTTTCATGGCATAGACAACTATGCCGAGAAGGGAAACCGACCAGGCAATGGCATAATAGAGCGCCGGCCGATATCCGGTCATCATTATCTTGATGCCGCAGTAAATATGAGTCGGCAGGGTAAAGCAGAGGGCCGCCGCCAGCTTGATGCTTGCCGAATAACTGAAGAGTAGGGAAAAGAACATACCGCCTATCCCCAGGTATTGATAGAAAGCCAGCAGTTTGTCGATGTGGGGCAGATAATGCCTGGTATTTAGAATGGAGCGGGTAAACAGGCAGCCGAAAAGGTAGGAAAAAAAGATAAAAAAGGGCAGGTTGTTGTTGGCCCACCATATTTGATAAGGCCAGAGAAACTGGAAGGAAAGTCCGTTCAGTCCCAGTTGAAAAAACATGAAACCGGTGATAAAGGTAACGTAATACAAATACGTGATATCATTAATCCTGAAATAGAGGAAGAGATTGTAAATGATCATGACCAGCCCGAGGCCATAGTAAATTCCCAGCATCATATACTCAAAAGATGTGGTTTCCGCCAGTGCCACCGGGGAGAGAAGAACGAGTGGAAAATTCATGGAGCCGGTGGTGACGCAACGCATGTAGCAGGTCTTGCTCTGGTCCGGCTGTAAAGTAAGGGGAAAAACAAAGTTGGTGTAATTAAGGGGTCTTGTATTGAACGGGTGGTTATCGCCGGTAATAAATTTTTTCAAGCGGTCGTCATCATCGGGGATATAGAATTCAATATGATCGAGCATGGGGTATTTCAGCTCAAAATAATAGGTGGCCGGTGCATCGAGTTTGCTGATGATGGTCGTTTTCGCCCAATAGGCCGAGGAGGTAAAACCAAACCCGGGCGTATCAACGGTTGATGTCTTGAAAAGCGTCTCGGTGGCCGGCTGCCGGATGTCACTGATTCCCAGTTTGCCGGTCCGGTCTTCGAGAATGTCCAGGTGTCGGCCAAGGAGATATGTATTCTTTTTTTCAGTAACGACAAGGGGTTCGGCCCCAAAGGCAGGGGTCGGGCCGTTGAGAATGCTCAACAGGAAAAGGATTGAAAAGAGGGTCAGGAAAATAAGGGCAGCATGCTGAATGTTGACGGATTTTTTTCCGTCATGATGCCGGAATAGAAATCCGCGGAACCATCTTTTTATTTTCAACATCTCGGGCAATGTTTCACCTTTTTAGAGGCCGCAGTTTTTTTGTGGAAGAATTTTTCTGCCCGTTCATTTTTCAACATCTGACAACCTCAAGGGTTGTGAAGTTATTTATAGTCGGCGCTGAAGTCTTGTCAAATAAAAAATCTACCAAGGATCCTGCATGTCGGGTATGTTATTTGATTTCGTTGATAATGGGAGAGGCGGAGGAAGAGTTTTTGTCTGAAGCGGCTTACGAAAGAGAAGATATTGAAGCGGTCCTTGCGGCACGTCATACGGACGCGGTTCAGAATCGGTTGAAGAAGGGCGTTGTCGGTGTGATGGGCCTGGGCGGACTCGGTTCCGCCGTGACCATGGCCCTGGCAAGAATTGGTGTTGGCACGTTACTGCTTGCTGATTATGATATTGTCGAACTTTCCAATCTGCATCGGCAAGATTATTTTCTTGATCAGGTCGGTTTTTTAAAGACTGAGGCCTTGAAACAAAATATCAGCAGGATCAATCCTTTTATCCGCTTGGTGATCATTGAAAAATGTCTTACAGAGGCAATGATTCTCCATTATTTTCAGGATGTGGATGTTTTGGTTGAATGTTTTGACAGGCCCGAAATGAAGGCCATAGCTTTACGTGTCGCTTTAACCTCTCTGCCCGGGGTTGCCTATGTGGGAGCATCCGGAGTGGCCGGTTTTGGTGGGAATAATTTAATCAAGACGAAAAAAATCGGTGATCAGGTCTATCTGGTCGGAGACGGTGAATCCGCTATCGGTCCGGATCAAGTGCTCATGGCCCCTAGAGTGGGGATTGCAGCCCATCATCAGGCCAACCAGGTCGTCCGTTTATTGCTTGGCAAAGAATGAAAATTATTTGTAACGGAGAAGAACAGGAGGTCCGGACCGAATGCACGGTGAGCGAATTGATCGTTTCCTTGGGACTGAAGCCGGAGACCGTTGTTGTCGAGTGTGACGCTGTGATTTTGAAACTCGATGAGTACCCCACTAGGCAGCTTCACGAAGGAAGCAGGCTTGAATTGATCCATTTTGTCGGGGGAGGATGATTTTTTCGAAGTCAGAGGGCGGAAGTTGGAATGCGGATTTCAGGAGATTGCCCTTGATCGGCGGGTTCAACCAACTCAACCAATAAAATTAATTAAACTAATTAAACCAATATGTTAACAATTGCCGGTAGAATATTTCATTCCCGTCTTTTCGGCGGGACAGGGAAATTTTCATCTCCCCAGGTTATGAAAGATGCCCTTGAGGCCTCGGGTTGTGAGATGGTCACCGTGGCCCTGCGCCGTATCGATCTGAAGAACCCGGAAGATGATATCATGAGTATGCTGGACCGGCAGAGATATCTGTTTTTGCCCAACACCTCCGGTGCCCGTGATGCCAACGAGGCAGTTCGGCTCGCCCATCTGGCCAGGGCGTCGGGTGGCGGCAACTGGCTGAAACTTGAGGTGACTCCTGATCCGCGCACCCTGCTGCCCGATCCGGTTGAGACTTTGAAGGCGGCCGAGGAGCTGGTCAAGGATGATTTTATCGTCCTGCCCTATATTAATGCCGACCCGATCCTGGCCCTGAGGCTGCAGGATGTGGGAACGGCCGCGATCATGCCGCTTGGTTCCCCGATCGGTACTAATCAGGGCATTTTGACCTTGCCCCAGATTGAGATTATTATCGAGCAGGCCCGGGTGCCGGTGGTGGTTGATGCCGGTCTTGGCGCACCATCCCACGTGGCCCAGGCCATGGAAATCGGCGCGGACGCAGTGTTGGTGAACACGGCCATTGCCGTGGCCGGTGATCCGGTGAAGATGGCCCGCGCTTTTGCCCAGGCGGTTGAGGCGGGCCGGACCGCCTTTGAGTCCGGACTGGGGAAAAAGTCCAGCCGCGCGGAAGCCTCTTCACCACAGGTTGGCCTTGAGTTTTTACGTTAACAATTGAGTTGAGATGTAAATAGGTATAAGACTGAAGGGAGAAGGCACCCATACAGCCTTTTACCTTATTACCTAAATATACCTGAGCAGTTACCTGATATGTTCCAAATTCCTGATTTTAAAGAGTTGCAAAGACTGGTGGATGGTGCCGACGAAGCCGAGGTGCGTCGGGCCTTGCAATCGAACCATGTGGGGATCAATGGTTTGGCGGCCCTGCTGTCGCCGGCCGCCGAATCTCTGCTGCCGGAGCTGGCTGCCCGCTCGGTCGAGATCACGGCCCAACGTTTCGGCAATACCATTCAGATTTATGCGCCGCTGTATCTCTCCAATTTTTGTGTGAACCGCTGTGCTTACTGCGGTTTTTCCGCTGAGAACAAAATCAGCCGGCGGATGTTGACCCTGGAGGAGGCCGAACAGGAGACCATGATCCTGCACAACAGGGAAATCAATCATCTTCTCCTGGTTTCGGGCGAGGCCCCGGCCCGGCTGGGGGTGGACTATCTGGAAGAACTGGCGCGAAGGCTGCGTGACAGGTTTGCCTCTATTACCATTGAGGTGCAGCCCCTGGAAACTGAAGAGTATCGGAGACTGTTTGAGGCCGGAATAACCGGCGTAGCGGTTTACCAGGAAACCTATGACCGCAGGATTTATACTGACGTCCATCTGGCCGGCAAAAAATGTGATTTTGATTATCGCCTTGAAGTGCCGGCCAAGGTGGCGGCTGCCGGCATGCGGGAGGTTGGCATCGGCGCTCTCCTCGGCCTGTCCGACTGGCGACTGGAGGGGTTTGCCCTGGGAATGCATCTTGCCTGGCTACGTAGACAATACTGGCAGACCGCTCTCTCCGTCTCCTTTCCTCGTCTCAGACCGGCTGCGGGTGACTTTGAACCCCTTGTCACGGTTTCGGAGCGGAATTTGTCCCAGCTTCTCTTTGCTTTACGGATTTTTGATCCCGACGTGGGGCTGGTTCTGTCCACCCGTGAAGAGGCGCGCTACCGGGACGGCATGATTGGCCTTGCTCCTACCCGCTATTCCGCCGGGTCCTGCACGGCGCCGGGCGGCTATTCACAGCCCGAGCTTGAGGGCGAACAGTTTTCCGTGGGAGATCTTCGCACAATCAGTCAGGTCTGCCAGGATATCAAACGCAGGGGGTGTGATCCGGTTCGCAAGGATTGGGACTCGACATTTCAGGCGGCTTAACCATCCTGACTCAACTTTCCGGGTTAATGTATTGTATGGATTTGATGATGTTTTTTCGTAGGTTGGGTTAAATTTTAATACCCGCCGGAATTGTTGGGTTTGAGTAAATACAGGCTATTTACTGATTTTCCAGCATCTCAAACCCAACAAACTTGGCAGCATGAAATAACATCAACCCAATCTGCGCTATAATAATCGCGAAACAACAACGGTTTATGCTACGTCGGAAAGTTGAGATCCTGAAAGAACAGTAGTGCGATGAAATCCAGGGATATTTTTTCTCATCCTCTTTTACTTATACAGGAATATTTGCAGTGGAGTAGAGTCTTCTCAGCCAGTTTCATAAGTTTTTCCTGTAAGAGGGTGTGGATGTGTGGTGGATGGTTCGTGAAAACAGATGGTTAGTCAGACTGGCCATCTTGCCGTTTTTACGTTGATACTCTACAATGCAATAGAAGGAAATGATAGTAATAAAGGTTTTCTTTATTTATTATTACAAAACTTCAACAAAAAGAAAAAAATGAAACAGTCAATTCGTTCACAACGCATACGTATGGTATCCATTGTCTCAGTATTGCTTTTCCTGTTGCTTGGATCGATTTCTTCTACTGGTCTAGCTGCAACCTACTACGTTGATGCCACAAATGGTAATGACCAGAATCCTGGGACATTTGAAGAGCCGTGGAAGACGTCCTGGCGGACAAATTGGACCCATAACGTAATTCCTGTTGCACCCGGTGATCAGATTCTCTTTAAACGGGGTGAAACCTGGCATGAATTTTTATGGGCCACGACAAAGGGGACCCCTGAAAATCCAATTACCTACGGATCTTACGGCGATGAAAATGATCCCCTTCCGGTTTTTGACGGCACCTTTTCAGGTACCATTGAATGGGAACATGTGGAAGGAAATATATACCGGACAACAACAGAAATATGGGATAAAAATAGTCCAAAAGATCCCGGCATTATCATCTATGATGGGATGTCCAAACCCTCCATTGCAACCCTGATCATTGATCCCACCACTTCGGTCAGCCAAGTCAAGATGGGCGCAGTTCTGATACAAAGAGGTGGAGCTTACTGCAACCTGTGGGTAACCTCGGTCGATGAAACGAACAACACTGTTTCAGGTATTACCTTTTTTCGACATGCCACAAATCATTGGTTTGGCGGGGCTACAATTGAAGTTCGCCAGCTTAATGAAGACAATATTGAAGAAAAGTTTGAGCTCACTCTCTCGGAAGCAGGCGGACTGAGCGTGAGCCAGTCCAGTCTTACCCTGCCGGGTCACTGGTATTGGGATGCAGAGGAAGCAGTTCACTATCTGTATTCCAATAGTGATCTTGTCAACAGTTCAGATGTTACGGTGGAGATGGGCCGACTTCAATATGGTCTGCTGGGGCTTCAAATGGAACATCTTGTTTTCCAGAATCTTTCTATACGCGGTTTCAGAGAAGCCGGTGTTTATTTTTCCATGAGCAAAAATATAATCCTTAACAACATCCATGTCAGTCAGATTGGGGCTAATGGTCATAAGACCGGTATCCTCTTCAGTAACACAAACAACAGTGTCATCAGCAATAGTACGGTGGAGTCGGTTCTGGCCAACGGCATCGCCGTCTATGCCATGAGCCCGGACTTTGAGCTGTATAACAGTAAAAACAATCTCATTGAAAATAACTTTATTACGTCTCCTGGTTCTGCGGGAATCATGCTCAACACCGACTTCCTGATGCAGGCTGAGAATGTTGCAGACAATATTGTTACAGGAAATACCATAGAAAATGCCAACAGTTTTTCTTACGACGCAGCCGGGATTTACATGCTCAATTCAGGCCCCGGCAACCAACTTCTTAACAACACAGTTCGTAATGGCGGGTCGGAGGAGTTGCGTAGCGGAGGCATTATGATTGATGGCGGTGTTGCCCCGGTAATCATTACCGGCAATACACTGGAAAACAATTCGCTTGGCGGTATTGACGTCACCGGCGAAGGCCATCAGATTACCGATAACACCATTCTCAATAATGGTGTTTCCTCCTGGGAATCGGCCCAGATTGTTTTCTTCTCAGCCACGGTAAACGCTTCAGGCTGCACGGTGGAAAACAACACCATGGTGGCAGGCCAAGACCAGGTACTCTTTATGATCCTGAATGGCAAGCCTGGTTTTGCAGACGAACCGCATGTAATCGACAACAACGCTTATACTGCTGTTTCAACCACCCCATTTTGCTGGA
>JAOZOY010000040.1:7088-25064 GCA_029933005.1 Deltaproteobacteria bacterium | reverse complement strand
AAAAGTTTGTACGAAGGTACAAGGCAGTTACACATCACCAAATATATATTTACTGACCATCTCTTCCAGATCAATAGCTGATTCCGTTTCAGTGATAAAATCACCATTATGTAATAATTCATCGGAACCACCCTGACTGATTCTGATATATTTGTCGCCAATGATTCCCTGTGTTTTAACGGAAGCAATCGCATCCTCTGTAATCTTTACATCCTTAGAGATCTCCATAACAATCTGCGCCTGATCATCTGAATTTAAATCAATTTTTGACACCTTGCCGATAATCACACCGGACATGGACACATTTGCTCCTCTTTTTAAACCTGAAATTCCGTCAAATTCCGCTTTGATCGAATAATTCTGCCCTTGCGAAAAGATAGAAAATTCACCGAATTTAACAGAAATAAATGCAAACGTGATAAAGCCCACGATCATAAACAAACCAACGATCAACTCCAAATTTATTTTTTTCATGATAATTTCTCAATATCTTGACTGATATAGACCTGTCCCATTGTCGTTTCCACAAAAGATTGAATCTCGGGATTTACAGAAAATTGAATTTCTTCAGGACTGTCGAAAACAATCATTTTACCGTCCTTTAAAATAATCACCTGATCCGCCAGATTAAATACCTTGGGAATGTCGTGACTTACGATAATTGAAGTATAGCCGAATTTTTTTTGAGTTTTAAAAAAAAGTCGATAAATTTCCATTGAAATTTCCGGATCAAGACCGGTTGTCGGCTCATCAAACAGCATAATTTTGGGCTGCAGCATGAGAGCTCTGGACAGTCCAACTCTTTTTTTCATGCCGCCGCTTAACTGGGCCGGATATTTTTCTCCATGACCACTTAAATCAAACTGATCCAGCATCTCTTCCACACGCCTGTGAACCTCTTGCCGGGACAGGGACCTCCTTTCCCGTAACGGAAGAGCGACATTTTCAAAAACGGTAATCGAATCAAGCAGGGCCGAACCCTGAAAAAGGACTCCAAAATTTGTCCGGATTGTATTTAACTGCCGCCGTTTCATCGAGGCAATATCCTGGCCCTCGATCAGAATCTGGCCGGACTCCGGTTTTATCAATCCCAGAATCAACTTCAGGGAAACACTTTTCCCCTGACCACTGCCCCCGGCGATAACCGTTGTCTTCCCTTCAGGAAATCCAACACTGACATGATCAAGAATTCGTTGGGTGCCAAAGGCCTTGACCACATCAATAAATTCAATAATGGGTCGACTCATAACATAACCGCCGTAATGAGATAATCCCAGAGCAGTACCGAGATAGATGAGTAAACCACGGCCTGAGTGGTAACCCGGCTGACACCTTCCGCGCCAAAGCCCGCTCCCCGGATCAAGTGGACAAAATAACCTCGTCCGGCACAAATCCAGACAATAAGCAGGGCAAAAACAAATGACTTGACAATACCGAGATTGATATCAAGATTGACCACGCTCTGCTCAATACCGGAAGTATAGGCGCCCGGATTCACACCGAGCAGCACGACCCCGGCCAGATAACCTCCGGCAATACCGATCAGATTAAAAAACTGGGTCAATATTGGAACAGAAATTAATGTCGCCAGAAATTTTGGCGTAATCAGATAACGAAATGGGTCAATAGCCATGCACTCCAGGGCGTCAAGCTGTTCAGAATTACGCATGATGCCGATTTCAGCGCACATGGCGGATCCGGCTCGGCCGACAACCATCAATGCTGTCAGCACCGGACCTAATTCTCTGATCAGACTGAGAGCAACAGCAGAACCTAAGGCTCCCTCGGATCCGAATTTACTCAGTGTATAATAGCCCTGCAGTCCCAGCACCATGCCGGTAAAAGCTCCGGTAAAGGCGATAAGGCCCAGAGAACTTGAGCCGATTTCCTTGATCTGGCGTATCGTTTCCCTGAAACGGAAAGGGTGTGAAAAAACCCCGGCAAAGGACTGAAGCAAAAATAACCCCATACGCCCTATGTCACGGAGATAATAAATTGTTGTAGCGCCCAGTTTTTCGATGTATTGAAACATGATGGTGTCAGGTGAAAAATTTTTTCCACCACAGAAAACAAGGAGATCTCTCTCACAAATTTTTACAAAAATTCGCTCAGTGACTTCTGTAGTTTATATAATTTTACGGTAATTTCTCAATAAGTTGTCGGTACGCCACCACGTATTGAGGTACATTTTACAAAATTATCAACTCTAATTTTTTTAAATAATATCTTTAATAATCTATTAAATCAATAGAATAATCTTTCCATGCGAATCAAAATCATCGCTTTAAACAGCCGCTATACTCATTCCTGCCTCAGTCTTTTTTATATTCGTAATCAGATACGGAAACAGCTGAAAAACTCAACAATCTCAATTGAGCAGTATACGGTTAATGATCCCTATTTTGCCACTTTGACACGGATCACGGAAGGAAATCCCTCTCTTATCTTCTTCTCCGTTTATATCTGGAACAGCCATTTCATTTTCCGGCTGGCAGAGGATATGAATTGTGTCATGCCATCGATAAAAATCATACTCGGCGGCCCCCAGGTTTCTTTTTTAGCGGATTCCGATATTCCCGCCGGCTGCACCATTGTCAGGGGTGAAATTGAAGGACTTGACTCCGCTTTTTTCCAGGACGCAAAAAACGGAAATCTTGCTCCGGTCTACCATGCTGTTTCCTGCCAATCTTTTTCATTTCCCTACCTGGAGGAGGACTTTAAAAAACAGCTGCAAAATCGCCATATTTACTATGAATCCTCCAGGGGCTGTCCTTTCTCCTGCACCTATTGCCTCTCCTCTGCTGAAAAAGGAACCAGACTGAAAGAAATCGAGACGGTTAAGCAGGAACTGGCAATCATCCTGGCCCACAAGCCTCAAACCCTGCGATTTGTTGATCGGACTTTTAATATTGATAAAAAACGGGCCTTGGAGATCTGGCGTTTTCTTGGCGTACAAGCGAAAGAGACCTGTTGTCATTTTGAAATCGGCCCTGACCGATTCAGTGATGAAATGTTTGATTTTCTGAAAACAATAGAGCCGGGCCGGTTTCAATTTGAAATCGGTATTCAGTCAACGAACCCGGCTACACTTGCAGCCGTCAACAGAAAAATCGACATGAATCTTGCCATGAAAAATATTGCCCGCTTAAGCCGCCTTGACAATATCCATCTCCATGTTGATCTGATTCTTGGCCTGCCTCATGAAACAGCCGACTCCTTTCAAAAGTCTTTTAACGATACTTTTCTTCTCTTTCCCCATTATATCCAGATGGGTCTCCTCAAAATTCTGCCTGGCACACCCATCAGTCATCAAGTCGACGAATTTTCCATCCGGAGTTGTGCGGAACCGCCCTACGAGGTGATGGCGACACAGTGGATCGATCATAATACCATGAAGCGGCTCTACTGGTTCAGTGAGTGTGTTGAGGCTTTTTATAATACCCGATTTTTCAAATCTTTTTTTGCCTTGATCCATGAAAGCGAAGATAATTATTTTCTTTTTTTTAATCAACTGCTGACCAGATGTCTTAACACTGATTTTTTCAGACAGGCGAAAACCCAGAAACGAATGAATTCTTTACTTCTTGAATTGACAAAAAATCATCCTGAAGAAAAAACTCTGAAGGAGCTGCTCATCTTTGACTGGCTGCACTCCGGTCATCGTTTTCTTCCTGATAACCTGAATCCTGAAAATTTAAATCGTGAAAAAAAAAATTTTTGGGAAAACATGCCCCAGAACAGGGAACCACTCTATACCTATAAAACAAGAAATCATTTCTTCAAACAATCTCTTTTTATGCGCTTTTCCAACACAACACTGAAAGCGGCCGGCTTTGGCGACCAGGAAAATGGCGTGGTCTGCTTTTTAGGCGTAAAGGGAAAAGGGGTTATGGGATACTGCAAAACGGTTTTTTTCGCCGATCAGTAAAGTGATCATCAGACATAATGACAGTACTTTAATGGTAACCGTTCACAGGATAAAGAGTTACTTGAAAGTTTAGTAATTTTACCCCGTGATTGCTTAGATCATTTCCGCCATTCAACTCAGTTATCTGGAATTGAGGTTGCTTTTTCCTTTTATTCGATTATTTTAAGATTGTTATTTAATTACAGATAAAATCATTGAGGAGGAGAATTATGAGCGGTCATGATGAACATCACGAAGAAGACTCTACTGTTCCCATGAAAGTAGGAATATTTTTCATCTGCATAGGTGTTGTAATCGCCATTATTGCAATGCTTTAGAAAAAGTAAACGTTTACAAGGACTGTGGTTCTCATAAATTAGTGCCTTGGTGAACGGTTACTTAGAAAAAACAAAAAATGACATGGGGGCAATTTTTCATGAAATTATGGTAGATGCCCCCTGCCACCTTCTTTGAATATCGAATATCGAACAGGGAATGTCGAAGTGAAGATGTCTCTATAAAATCAAACGATATAACCTAATCCGTTTCATAACATTCCTCCATCTCCTTTGAATACTCTCCACCCTGTTTCCGATAAACATAAAACGGGGCTTCGATCTGCAACTCTTCCCCACCGCCTTTCATGACTTCAACCATTACCAGCTTGCCGGCGGAACCCGGATAACTGTAAACGACCTGAAGCCTCTTTGGTTCAAGATTATGTTTTTTTAATTGCTGGATGAGAGATGCAGCACGACTGGCGGGATAAATAAGAGCTGCCCTGCCCTTTGTTCTAAGGGCAAACGTGACAGCCCTGGTAATATCAGAAATATCAGCATGGATCTCATGCCTGGCAATGACTGCTTCTTCAACTGAATTCAACCGTCCTGATCCAATTTTGCCATAGGGGGGATTACAGACAACCCAGTCAAAGGAACCCGGGGTAAATATTTTTTTGATTCGGCGTAAATCACCGCGAATCAATGTAATCCGTTCCTGAAACCGATTCAATTTCACATTTGCCAAAGCCAGCCTGGCAAGCCCCTCCTGGATCTCCAGGGCGGTGAAATTAACTCGGGGCCATTTGAAAGCAAGAATCAAGGAAATCACGCCGCAACCGGCGCCAAGATCAAGAACCCTTTCCGCATCTCCGGGTCTGAAAAAATTAGCCAGCAAAACAGCATCGAGGGAAAAACGGTAGCCCTTCAGATGCTGACGACATTGCAACCGACCGTCAAACAGCGAATCTTCGGTCACAGGCCTGTCAGCCTTTCTATCCATCGAGTTTGTTGATCAGTAACCCGGTAAGGATTTTCGGATAAAAATAAGTGGATTTATGGGGCATGATCAGATTCTGATCAGCAATTTTTTTGACCTGAAAGACCGGGGTGTTGTTCATCAAAAAAAGAATGGGCTCCTGACCCGTCCCGCTTGCTCCCTTGACAGCTACATCAAGAGCATTATCGGGATCACTGTAATAATGAACAAGATCCTCTTTCTCACAGCGCTCATGATCGAGACCGAGAAGACGATCCAGAATAAGTTCGGACAAAGCGACCACGTCAAGCTCTCTGAGGGCATCGGCCAAATCCGCGTTAATGTTGACCATGGCACCATCCTTCAAGGTAAGCATAAAACAGCGATCCTCCCTGGGATGATAGAGACCAAAAACAGTGCGGTCATCACCCTTATGTTCATCCATCCGGCCTATCACTTCCGCAACAAGCATTTCACGGCTGCCGTTTTTAATCTCTTCTATCTGAAAACTACCAGTCAATTTAGCGAGTAAATCCGGAACGGAAAGTTTTTCGGGATATGAAACAAGCCTGTGCGTGGGCAAGACCGACAGACCCGGATCCTCCATGGGACAAAGATACATCATAATCTGATTGAAGGGGCTGTCGGCATCAAGCGTTTCCCCCCTCTCCCACAGCAGTTCGCGCAACTGCAAGGCTGTTGTGTAGCGATGGTGACCGTCGGCAATATAGAGAGATTTATTCTGAAAAAAAGATTGAACTTCAGCAAGAATTTCCGGATCCGTTATCCGCCAGAGCCGATGCACACAGCCGTCCTGATCTTCAACCGAGTAAAGCGGCGTATCAGGACAGCTTTTTTCCAGGGCAGCCATGACCTCGCCCTGTTCATCTGAAAAAAGCGAGAAAACCTGGCTGAACTGGGCCCGACAGGTATCGAGAAGCCTCAGTCTGTCAGTTGTCACGGAACGAAATGTCATTTCGTGGGGCTTGACAATTCCCTCGGAAAACTCGGCCAGGCCAACTGTGCCGACAAAGCCTTTTCTGGTAAACTTTTTCCCGGAAGGAAGAGTGTAATCAATGAAATAAAGGTAAAGAGCGGGGAATTGATCCTGAATCAGGATAGTCTCGGCCTGCCACTGATCAAATTTTCTTTTCGCGGACAGGTAGCGTTCTTCGGTTACATTGTTACCAGCAAACTTCGTCAAATCGAGCTGAATCATATTATACGGGTTTTTCTTATAAAAATCCGTACCCTGCTCGTCAATGACATCATAAGGCGGGGTAACAATATCCTCCATTCTTTTTATTTTTTTCGGATTATAGCGCAGACCGCGAAAGGGCTTGACAACAGCCATTGATTTTTTCCTCTTATAATACCCAACCCGCAATAGAACGGCAAAAAAGGCTTTAGAATTTAAGTTGTATGTTTACCGAAAAATGCCTAAAATATGTTAAATATTCGGCAGCACCCCATCTTCGCCCATATCGGAGTCGTAAGCGTTCACCAGCACCTCACGGAATCGACTTTTACCATAATGCATATTTAAGTGAATCGCCAAAAAAAATCCATCAGGGAGAAACTAATATGTTTGATATTTTCATAAAAACTCATTTTTCCGCGGGTCATCATCTTCGTGATTATCCTGGTGATTGCGAAAACCCCCATGGTCACAACTGGAGTGTTGAAGTAACGGTACGGGCCTCTAAACTGGACAAACTCGGCATGGGCATCGATTTTCGCACCATCAAAGATACGGTCAAGAAAATGATGGACGATCTCGACCACCGCAATCTCAACGAACATCCGGCCTTTCTGGACAAAAACCCCTCTTCGGAAAACATTTCCGTCTATATTTTTGACAGTCTCAAAGACGCTCTAAGCAGCGATCGTTACAAACTTTACAGTATTACCGTGGGCGAAACCCCGAACAGCGGAGTTACCTATTATGGCTCCTGATCCCGCCCTCACTGTTTCAGAACTTTTTTATTCGATTCAGGGAGAATCATCCTATGCAGGCTACCCCTGCGTCTTCATCAGGCTGTCGAACTGCAACCTGCGATGTAATTATTGTGACGCCAGATACACATATGAGGAAGCAGGCCGTAAACAGCCAATTTCCGAAATCCTGAATTTTATCAAACGTTATCCTGTTTTTCTGGTCGAAATAACCGGCGGAGAACCTCTTCTGCAGGATGGAATCTATCCATTAATCGACCAACTGCTGAAGATGAAAAAAACGGTTCTACTAGAAACAAATGGCAGCCTAAATGTCAAGGATGTTCCGAACGGAGTCATCAAAATTATGGACCTGAAATGTCCTGACAGCGGCATGAGTGAGCACATGGAGTTGTCCAACCTGGCTCTTCTCAATCATGAGGATGAAATAAAATTCGTGATCAGTTCACGAAAAGATTATGACTGGGCCGTGGAAATGCTCCAGACACACATCCTTGATGTTCAGGATTTGCAAGTCATACGAAAACGTCCCATGATCCTGTTTTCTCCGGTAACAAACTGCCTTGCGCCGCCTCAACTGGCCCAGTGGATCCGTGATGATCATCTGCCGGTGCGCCTCCAACTCCAACTCCATGCCACTCTCTGGCCGGATGAGGAAAGAGGCATTTAAACCGGTAACAGACTGCCTACTTGGGGAAATTTCGGTCCGAGACCTCAAAAACAGGTGAGGAATGGCGAAAAACGATTTTTCTGAAAAACCGGATCATATCAAGACGACGATGGTACATTTTCACTTGTTCAGGGACAAGATTTGAAATATCCATGCGAATGATGGCCATCTTATATTCAATATGAGGCGCGAGCCGGTTATCAAGATACCAGGCATACATCAACCCCATTAACATTCCAGGAGGAGTAAAGCCCTCGCTGCCACTGACAAGTCTCGTATAAAGCAAGTCGTTATCCACGGAAGGATTCATCCGGACCAGGCAAAGATATTTATCCAGTTGCTCCGAGGTAAAATAGCAGGAGCGTTCCTTCTTTTTCCGGAGAACCAGCTGAAAAATCGTGCCGACCGGTATGCCGTTATGCTCAATGGGCAGCATCTTTTTTTTCATCGCATAGTCACCCATCAATGACTGGCCAAGGGCAACAAGAAACGCTGTTTCCAGACGTTCTCCTTCCTCCGCACGGACATCCTGCCGAATATTAATACTGCCGTTCCCGGGATCATAATAAGACAGAACATTATCCCATTTCTGGCTGCGATTCCAGTCGCGGAGAGGGATCACCCTTATACTTTTAATCAATGCCAGATGTTCGATCCTGATATCCTGATGGTGCCAGAAGATATCTGCTACTTTTTTTTCAAGTCCGCCGGTGTCAATCTCCTTCAGCCTTAACGTCAGTTCGGCAAGTCTCTGGCTTGGCGTCTGCCGGTCAGAACTGACAACGGCTTTACGGAGTTTCGCTGGAGAGGGAAGTGAGGATTTAACATCCCTGGGAATGTGATCCCGCACAGCCCATATTGTTTTTAGAGCGACTGCCAGAGATGCCGGATCATGCTGCACCCTGCGGTCCTGAAGGGCTTTTTCCGAAAAAATAGGCGCCTCAACCGGCGCGAAGCCCATCTCCCAAACCTTGCCGCGGTCAAGATAAATCGGCATTTTATCCTCAACCGCATAACTTTGCAGGATATTACCGGGAATATCCTGAAGGCCGAGCAGTAAAACCTGTTCAAACAGATCTTCAACACCACCGGGAATATTTCGATGATAAGCTTTAATCAAATCTGAAATGTAAAACCGCCTTTTTGGATCATCAAAAACATAATCCGTTTCACCCTTCTGGACCCAGAGATTGGCCACCAGGATCTTCAGGGCACTCCTGTTTTGCCTCACCGCTTCGGAAAGCTCCGGAACCTGAAAAATCGGAATGATGCTGGTGTAAAGGCTGCCGGGAGCAAAAACAATAATATCCGCCTGTTCTATATTTTTCAGTACCTCGGGCAGGACATGGGCCTGGGAGGAAAACTCGACAAAAACCCGGTCAATCGGGCTGTTTCGCCGAGCGGAGCTGGCTTTATTTTCACCTGAAACAAGAACGCCATTGCTGTAAAGGATGTTCAAATGAGCCGGGGTGACGACACAAGGCAGGACAGCATCGAAACTTACGCCGATCAAATCGGCCAGCCATTTTATTCCATCAACAAGAGCTATTGCCGGAACCTTCAATCCGTCCGGAATTCGTTGATAAACAGCAGCAGCAAGAAGAAGATTTCCGAGGCAATGGGGACGATCAAGCAGCCAAAACAACCGAGAATCAGAAAAAATTTTTTCCAGAAGTTCCAACAAACCAACCCCCATCTCTTCCGGCAGAGAGGTAAGCTGGATTTTTCGATCACGGAGAAGATCCTGCAGAGACTCCGGCCGATGGGAAAAGCGTGTATTAAAGAGACCGTACAGGACCCTGGCTACCACGATCGTCTCTTCGCCACTGAGCTGGTATTGGTCTTTCAGCTTGGTCTGGCGAATGGAGGAAAGGAGGACATGCCGCAGATCACCCAGGGCAATAATGGGTAAATCCTTCAACAATTCCCCTGTCGAACCGCCATCATCAGTGACACAGACAATGGATTTTGTCCTGGGGAAAACCTCTTTCAATCCCTGAAAAGGAGTCCGGTGCCAGAGAGAATTACGGCTGTCACCGCCGATTACATTTGATAAACCCGTGCCCCCGCCAAAAACAACGACATTCAAATCAGTTGTATCAACCGCACTGACTGATTTTGCGACTTCTTCGAGACCGGCCGATGCGATCATGGGACCTGGCGGCAGCCCGGTCAACATCAACTCGATGAGCTTCTCCACCATGTTCCGGCGGGGCAGAAGATCCAGCGGCCCGATCTTAATTGCGGCAAGACTTTGCAGACTGACCGAAACCGGGTCACGATCATTAGCTAAATGCATAGTATCCCAAAAAAAGATTAAGAATTGATGTAAACATTATCGTTCAAATATGGGGTGCTAGCCGAATATTTACGAATTGATTTTACAGTCCCGTAGCCGCCATCTGCCCCTGAACAGCTTTTTGCGATACCGCAAGGGCCTCTTTTTCTTCATCGATCAGTGTAAACTCGATAATTTTCTCGACACCACCGGCACCCAGCACTACCGGCACACCCAGAAAACAGCCGGAAATTCCGAATTCACCCTCCAGGTAAGCGGCGCAGGGAAGGACGCGTTTACTATCAGTCAGAATCGCCTCAGCCATTTCAATAGCGGCCAGGCCCGGGGTGTAAAAGGCGGAACCGGTTTTCAGGTGGCCGACAATTTCCGCGCCGCCATGCTGAGTACGGTGAACAATTTCTTTGAGTTCCTCGGCGGAAAGTAAATCCGTGACCGGCACACCGGCCACATTGGCAAGACGAACCAGGGGCAGCATATTATCACCATGGACGCCCATGACCATAGCATTGACATCCCTGGGCGCCACACCCAGAGCCATGGCCAGAAAGGTGCGATAGCGGGCTGAGTCCAAAACCCCGGCCATGCCCACCACCCTGTTCTTGGGAAATCCAGAGATTTTGAATGCCGTATAAACCATGGCATCAATTGGATTAGTCACAACAATCAACACGCTATCCGGTGAATATTTGGCCGCCTGCTGAGCGCATGATCTGACAATGGAGACATTTTTTGCCAAAAGATCATCCCTGGACATTCCCGGCTTTCTGGCCAGACCGGCAGTAATAATCACCACATCGGAGCCGGCGGAATCGGCAAAATCGTTTGATCCTGTGACGGAACAGGAAAACGAGTCCACCGGGCCTGCCTGGAGCAGATCCAGAGCCTTGCCCTGGGGAATTCCCTCGACAACATCAAGAAGAACAACATCAGCCAGCCCCCGGCTCATTGCCCAGTGGGCTGCCGTGGCTCCAACATTTCCCGCACCTATAATCGTTATTTTTTTTCTCATTTTTTACCTGTGTTATGTCTTGATTTAATGTTCAGATCAAAGGGTATAGAGCGACTTCGAAAATTACTAGCCTTCAGCCTACAGCCTGACCAACCTGAATAATTATTGATTTTTTATAAATTCCTCAACTCGCCGCAAATCCTGAGGAGTATCCACTTCAATGGAATCATGCTTTGTCAACACCACCTTGATTTTATAACCATATTCCAGAGCCCGGAGTTGTTCAAGCTTTTCAAAACGTTCCCACTCGCCTTCCGGCAGACTGACAAAGGTCAGCAGAAAGCCTTTCCGATAAGCATAAAAGCCAAGATGCTTATAATAAGTTGGTGGAGGCGGGCTTTCCGGATCACGCTGAAAGGGAATGGGAGCCCTGGAAAAATAAAGAGCATTACCGTTGCGGTCAAACACGGTTTTGACATGATTCGGATCGTCAATCTCTTCCTCGCGAATAATTTTATAAATCAGTGTGGACATGCTCAGAGCCGGATCAAGCAGAAGCGGCACGGTAACCTGCTCCACCACCTCAACCTGAAACAAAGGCTGGTCACCCTGGATGTTCACCACTACATCCTGTTCAGGAATATCCATGATAGTTGCCGCCTCAGCCAGCCTGTCCGTGCCCGAGACATGGTCGGGGCTTGTCATAACCGCCTCACCGCCAAAGGCGTAAACACAATCGGCGATTCGCTCGTTATCCGTGGCTACGGCGACTCTTGATAGCAATGGGGAGGACATGGCACGTTCATAGACGTGCTGGATCATGGGTTTACCGCAAATTTCCGCCAGCGGTTTGCCTTCGAAACGATTGGAATGATAACGGGCCGGAATAATGGCCACCACTTTGGACTCTAATTTATGTTGCAGATCCATGGGGAAGTTTTACTTTTAATAAAGTATTATGTTTTAAGTTAGTGCCTTGTGGCGCTGAAAAATCTCAGACATCTCTTCGCATAATTTCGGATTTATGAATGCGGATTTCGGTTTTGTCAGGCCGCTCCGAAGTCCGGAATCAAAAATCAAAAATAAAACATGAACAACATCGCTCTTTTCTGTGAAGCCGAAACCAGACATGTTGAGGCGAAAAAACTGGCGCTTAAACTGAATCTTGCCTTGGTTAACAATCCACCCTTTCCGCCCTATCTTCTGGTCCTGACCGAGCAGAGGCTGGAACTCCGCCAGCCGGGAAGACACGGACCCGGACCGGTCTTTGTTGATTTTCTCTCGGATACGATGAACTATCGCCTCCGCCACGGGGATCCAAAAAACGAAGCCATTGCCAGAGCCATCGGCTTGAAAAAAACTAAACCAGCCGTGCTTGACGGGACAGCCGGCCTGGGAAAAGATGCTTTCATCCTTGCATCTCTTGGTTGCAGAATCCTTCTCCTTGAGCGTTCTCCTGTTATCGCAACTCTGCTGGCCGATGGTTTATCCCGGGCAGCCGGACATTCCCAAGTCGGTCATATCATCGCCGCAATGACCCTGATCCAAATGGACTGTATGGACTTCTCACCCCTTTCCCCTGATCAGCGTCCTGATGTGGTTTATCTGGATCCAATGTATCCGCACCGGCACAAAAGCAGCCTGGTCAAAAAAGAAATGCGTTTTCTGCGGGCCATTGTCGGCAATGATTCAGACTCCGACGATCTACTGGACTGGGCCCTCTCTCTGGCAAGCAGAAAAGTAGTCGTCAAGCGGCCTAAACTTGCAGACCATCTCGGTCCTTCCCCCTCGCTGATTGTCAAAGGCAAAAAAAACCGCTTTGATGTCTATCTCATCAATTAAGTTCATTAGCCGCTTTCTCCAAAGCCCCAACCATTTCAGCCAGTCTTTCCCCGGACAGATTGATCGGCACCTGGAAGACCAGAAGGCGATCCATGATTGCAGCGGATTGCGGCAGCACGGCCGGATCATAAATAACCCTTCTCTTGCCATTCTGATCCTTAAAAGGCCAGCCGCTTCGACTCAGGGTTGATCCGGCGGCAAGATGCTCCCATTTCGGATAAAAATGCCAAGTGTTTTCACCAAAGGCTATGGCGCCGCAATTATTTTGTCGCAAAATTTCATTAACAGCACCGGCCTTTTCCCCATCCGGCAGAAAAAATCCAAAAAATGTAGCGCTGTCACCCTTTTCATCAAGAATCGTCCTGAAGGTCACACCGGGAATTTTAGCGGCCGCCTCTTTCAAAGCTGTTTTATGCTTTTTCTGGCTGAGGATCATCTCATCAAGCTTGGCCAGCTGGGCCAGTCCTATAGCCCCCTGGAGCTCCATCATCCGATAATTAAAACCGATAAAATTGCGGCCCTCCCCTCCCCGGGCACCAGGATTCACAACATGGTCGTGACCATGATCGTGATACTCCGACATGCGGCGCCACAGTTTTTCATCATCGGTGATAATCATGCCGCCTTCACCGGTGGTCATGGTTTTGACCGGATCAAAGGAAAAGGTACCGCAACGGCCAAACGTGCCGAGATATTTACCATTCAGGGTGCAGCCGGCGGCCTGGGCCGTATCCTCAAGGACAGGAATATTATGTTTATCACCAATTGCGATAATTTCTTCAATGCGGGCCGGAGCTCCGAGCATATGAACCGGAATAATCACCTTGGTTCGGTCAGTGATCTTTTTTTCAAGATCAGCGGGATCCATATTCAGAGTTTCATCAACCTCGGTAAACACGGGCACGGCGCCGGCATCAAAGATAGCCTCCCAGGTGGCGACAAAAGTGAAGCCCTGGGTAATGACCTCATCACCCGGCCCCACACCAAGGGCTGCCATGGCAACTTTCAAGGCCGCAGTTCCCGAGGTGACGGCCTGCCCGCATTTTGCCCCGCAATAGGAAGCAAATTTTTTTTCAAACTCGCGGACCTTGAAGACACCCTTGCGTTGTTCGCCAAACTCGTAACGAAAAAGGACTCCCGTATCCAGGACATCCATAATCTCTTTTTTCTCTTCCTCGCCAAAAACCTCAAAACCAGGCATATCTCTATCTCCTTACTAACCGTTCACCGGGGCTACAGGTTTACTCCAACCTTGGTTCTGTAGTAACCGTTCACCAGTGCCTTAAATTTGTTCATTTGGGCCTAGCGCTTTAATCCCTCTATGCGACATGACCCAAACGGACAAAGATTGCGGCGCTGTTGGACGCTTACCTCCTTACCAACCTTTCAGGGCAGTCTCATAAATACGAATCACATCATCAAGAGTCGGTTTCCTGGGATTGTTCTCCACCGGACGGGTCACGGTCAAGGCAATTTCCGCCATTTCCGGAATTTTATCCTCAGGAATATCCAGATCTGCCAGACTTGATGGGATACCAACGTCGGTATTAAGATCCCAGACCGCCTCAACCGCACGATTGGCGGCTTCCCGCAGGCTCAAACCTTCAATATCCTCTCCCATAAGTTCAGCAATCTGGGCGAATTTTTCCGGATTGCCGATAATGTTATATTCCACGACATAAGGCAGCAGCACGGCGTTGGCCAAACCATGGGGAATACCAAACATCCCGCCCAGGGGATAAGCCATGGCATGAACCAAACCAACGCCGGCAGTTGCCAGCGCCTTTCCTGCCAGCAGACTCCCCAGCATCATAGCGGAACGTGCCTCAAGATTACCGCCATTGGCATAGGCCATGCCCAGATTCCGGCTGATCAAATCCATGGCCTCAAAGGCATACATATCGGAAATGGCATGGGACTGGGTTGAGACATAAGCCTCAAGGGCATGGGTCAAAGCATCGATACCGGGAGCCGCTGTCACGTTTTGCGGCAAGGTCAGGGTCAGTGCCGGGTCAAGGAGTGCGGCATCAGGATAGAGAGGATCGCCATTCATGCCGCCCTTGCTACCGGTTTCCTCGTTGATGAAGACTGCAGTAAAAGTCACCTCGGCTCCAGTCCCGGCCGTGGTGGGAATCATAATTTTCGGCAAACCCGGTTTTTTGATTTTACCGACGCCCAGATAATCTACAGCCTTACCGCCATTGGTGACCAGAATAGCAATAGCCTTGGCCACATCCATGGCCGAGCCGCCGCCTACACCGACAACGCAATCCGCTCCGGTTTTTTTGGCAAGCTCCGCACCTTCGTCGGCCAGCTTCAAACCAGGTTCAGGGTCAATATGATCAAAAATTTCGTAAGCGATCGAATCCCGATCAAGAGGCGCTGTGATACCATCTACAAGACCGGCTTCGCGCAGATTTGGATCCAGCACCAGCAAAATTCTGGATCCCTGAACATCTCTGACTATCTGACCAAGATGATCAATCATGCCGACGCCGAAATGGATACTGGTGGGCTGAATAACGGAAAATTTCTGAGACGCAAGCATAACTTTCACCTTTTCTCATTTAAAAAATTTAATAATGATATTATCTTAAATATTTCTTGGAAATACTACTTTAGCCTGACCGGATATAGCAACTAAAATATTATAAAAACAACTCAAATCATTACAGGATTTTTACACTATGGAATACCGTCCCAGCAGGTCTGAAAAAAAAAGACAGGCAAAAAGAGTTGAACAGCTGACCAAAGAACTTGTCAGCCTGTCACTTTCAGAAATAAAAAAGCTGCCCTGTGATGAGGAAATCAAAGAACTTCTTCAAGAAACCGCCGGGCTCAAGAGCGGTGCCAGAAAAAGACAGATCAAATTTATCACTAAACTTCTGCGTAAACAGGAAACATCTCCTCTTCTCCAATTCCTGAGTGAAAAAAAAGGATCACGTCTTGAAAAAAATAAAAACTTCCAGGAACTGGAACGGCTGCGCGATGATATTGTTACTGATGCTATTCAGGCCGCGTTGCTCGCCGAAAGTGTCGACGAGCAGCTTGATTCTAAATGGTCGTCCCCTGCCATTGATGCGGCAAAAAAAAGACTACCAAACCTCGATGAAACAACAATCAGGACATCCGCCCTGCGTTTTACCCGTACTCGAAAACTTACTCACAGCCGGGAAATTTTCAGAACATTAAAGGCTGCCGCGGAACAGTTGCGGTTTCAGACTAAACTGTCATAATTTGTGAATCTGCATACAAAAAATTAATTTCTCACAGAGACGCAGAAAAAAAACTCTGTGAACTCGTTTTCCCTGCGAGATCATTTCATTATAAAAACAGGAGAATAAGATGGAATATAAAACCGGTTCAACAGGCAGGATATTTGCCGTGCGTTTTGATGACGGAGATGACTTTCTTGAAGAAATGCTTGGGCTGATCAAAAAAGAAAATATCCGTTTCGGCTGGTTTCACGTCATTGGCGGCCTTCGGCAGGCCGAGGTGGTCACCGGTCCGAAAGAGCCGGTCATGCCGCCGGAACCGGTCTGGCGACAAATCGAAGAAGCCAGGGAAACACTGGGCACCGGCTCCATTGCCTGGGACGAAAAGGATGAACCGAAAATTCATCTCCATGCAGCCCTGGGCCACCACGGTGACACCCTCACAGCCTGCGTCCGCAAAGGGACAAAAGTCTACCTGATCCTTGAGATCTATATTATTGAAGTAACCGGTGTTGATGTTTCCAGACCCTGGTTTGCCGAGGGAGGCTTTAACCGCCTGACTTTTGCATAAGACGAAAAAACACTTTATTTGAATAAAAAAATTGATAACTTTATCAATTAACACAAAAAGGAACTCATATCACCATGTCAAGCCAGATCACATTTGAAATTGAAGATAAATTTATGGCCCCTTTCTTTATTAAACAGAAAATTTCCATTGAAAAGGGCGACGGAATTTACG
The DNA here is from genome assembly GCA_029933005.1 of Deltaproteobacteria bacterium. GTDB lineage: Bacteria > Desulfobacterota > Desulfobulbia > Desulfobulbales > SURF-16 > JAGHCC01. Next base: position 8,227 of record JAOZOY010000040.1, on the reverse strand, counting down.
TCTGGGATGAGGAAGGCAACAGGTATATGGATTTTACATCAGGCTGGGGCGTTACCTGCGTCGGCCACGCCCAGCCGGTCATCACCGAAGCATTGTTGAAGCAGAGTAAAAAAATTCTCCAGAATCCGAACTCCGGCCTCACCTATTCACCTGCCCGCGCTGAACTCCTGCTGCTCATGCAAAAGGTTCTTCCTTCTCATTTATCACGAATTTTCTTTGCAAACAGTGGCGCGGAAGCTAATGATGCCGCCATCAAACTGGCCCGCAAGGTAACGGGCAGAATGGATGTGATCTCCACCCATAAAAGCTTTCATGGCAGAACCATCAGCACGGCATCTGCCACGGGTCAGGCCTCCCATCGTGAAAAATTTAATCCTTTGATGCCTAATTATCGATTTGTTACCTATGGAGATCTGGAAGACCTGGAACAGACACTTGATGAAAATGTCGCGGCTTTCATTCTTGAACCGATACAGGGGGAAGGAGGGGTTCATATTCCATCAGAAGAATACCTGAAGAAAGCTGAAAATCTCTGCCGAAAAAACGGAACCCTGCTCATCGCGGATGAAGTCCAGACCGGATTTTGTCGGACCGGGCCAATGTTTGTCACGGAGTCACTTGGAGTTCAGGCCGATTTCTTGACCATGGCAAAAGGAATTGCCGGAGGTTTTCCCTTTGGTGCCTTTGCCATGTCGGAAACGGTTGCGAAAAAGCTTGAGATTGGTGATCACGGTGGCACCTATTGCGGAAATCCTCTTGGCTGCGCTGTTGCCCATGCCGTCATTCAATATCTTGTCGACCATGATATTTCTGAAAATGTCGACAGGCTGGGTCGGCTTGCCCTGAAGAAAATGGGGCAATTTCAGCAGGATTTCCCAAATACCATAGCTGACGTTCGTGGAAAGGGGCTTTTGCTGCTCATGGAATTCAAAGAAGAAAATATCGCGACTCAGGTCAGTGACGAGTGCCTGCGGCAAAAACTTTTTGTCAGACAGACCCAGGGTAACGGAATCAGGATATTCCCGGCCTTGAACATTAAGGAAGATGAATTACTGGAAGGTTTGGAAATTATCCGCTTAGCCATCAAGGCAATTGTGCACAAAAACAGATAATTATTAATTTTTATGTTTTCGTAAAAA
>JAOZOY010000040.1:0-6988 GCA_029933005.1 Deltaproteobacteria bacterium | reverse complement strand
CAAGGCAATTGTGCACAAAAACAGATAATTATTAATTTTTATGTTTTCGTAAAAAAATAAAATTAAGGGAAGGAGAAATCAGATGAATGTCACAATCACCTACTGCGGCAAGTGAAATTACCTGCCAAGAGCTTCCAGGCTGGGAGAAAAAATAGAAAAAAAATATTCAGCGGAAATTGAGTATGTCAAAGGATCGGGAGGTGTTTACGATATCGAGGTAGACGGCGTATTGATTTTCTCGAAACATACTTCAAAACGTTTCCCCGAAGATGACGAAATTTTTGAGGCACTTGAATCTCAATAAAGGTAAATATTCGGCTTAATACAAAATGGATATTAAAACCACCGAAATGTAAATATTTGGATAGTGCCCCAAGTTCGTTCAATTCACCTTGCGAGCTATATTGGTCATATGTGAGTAAGGCGAATCAGACGAAATTGGGGTGCTAGCCGAATATTTACCATTAATCAGGGCGCGGCCCGAACAGGGCTGTGCCTACCCTGACAAGGGTTGCTCCTTCCTCAATAGCAATCTCGAAATCAGCCGACATGCCCATGGAAAGCTGCACCTGATCAAGATCCGCAAAAAATCCTCTCTCCTGAAAATCTTCCGCCAGGCGACGCAGCCGGCCGAAAAAAGGACGAACTTCTTCGGGGTTTACCATGAAAGGCGTGATGGTCATGAAGCCTTTCAGCCGCAGATTGGGAAATTCGGAGATCCCGGAGAGCAGCGGTTCGATATCTTCCGGCATCACCCCTGACTTTTTGGGATCCCGGCCGACATTGACCTGGACCAGAACAGATAACATCCTGTCACAATTGCGGGCATGTTTATCAAGGGCCCTGGCGAGCTTTAACCTGTCGACCGTTTCCACCATGTCAAAAAGTTCAGCCACCGCTTTTGCCTTGTTGGACTGGACATGGCCGATGAAATGCCAAGCCAGTTTCTCCGGGCAGGCGAGGATCTTCTCTTTGGCATCCTGGAGATAATTTTCGCCAAAAATCTTCTGACCGACCGATGCAGCTTCAAGAACGGCTGAAAGAGTTTTTTTCTTACTCACCGCCACCAGGGAAACGGAAGCGGGATCACGCCCGGCCCGGCGGGCTGCCGAGACAATACGATCCTGGATTGACACCAGATTTTCTTTGATTGCAATCACGCTCACACCTCAATATGGGTAAACGTTCACCAGCACCTCATCTTCGTCCGTTTGGGCCTTCTCACATAGAGAGGCTATAGCTCAAAGGCCCAAACGAACGAATCTAAGGCACTGGTAACCGCTTACAGGACGGTGGTTTTCGCAAATTTAGCCCCCGGCAAATAGTTACCAATATGGAACAGATCAACCGCGTTTTGCGTTGTCACCCTGGCAACCTCATCCAGACTGACCCCTTTTAATTCAGCAATTTTATTGGCCGTATAAAGAACATGAAGGGGCTCGTTTCTCCTGCCCCGTTTCGGCATGGGAGAAAGAAAAGGGGCGTCCGTCTCGACAAGCATGGATGTCAGAGGGATTCTTCGCACAGCCTCCTGGAGTTCTTCCGCCTTGTTAAACGTCACAACTCCGGGAATTGAGATATAAAAACCGAGCTGCATAAATTGTTCTGCCAGAACCGAATCCCCGGAATAACAATGAATCACCCCTCCGACAGGAAATGGAGCGTTTTCTTCAAGCACAGCCAGGATATCGACATGGGCCTCCCGGTCATGAATGATCATGGGCAGGTTCAATCCTTTTGCCAATCGAACCTGTTCCCGAAATTTTTGCCGCTGCACATCAAGCGGGGCATGATTTCTCACCGTATCCATGCCGATTTCACCATAAGCGACAACAACGGGATCGGCAGCCAGCCTGACAACCTCATCAAGATCGCTGGATGTAAGGTCGCTGACATGATGGGGATGGACGCCAACGGCTGCGGAAACGGAAGAATACGCCGCGGCGATCTCCACCGCCGACCTGGAGGTTGTCAAATCGATACCGATAGTGATCATATGGGTCACACCGGCAGTTACTGCGCGTTGAATCACCTCTTCCCGGTCAACATCATAATCAGAAAAATCAAGATGACAGTGGGTGTCAATCAAACCGCTTTTTGTCGTCAATTCCGGCAAGGGAATATTATTTTTTTTCTTTTTGCTCATAAAAAATCTCCAGAACCATTTCTACCAGATTATTTAGTGCCGTGCAATGACTCAACAGTCAAGTGGATTTTCAAACAACTCTCACAAGAAACATCATGAAATAATTTGACAAAGTCAGATGCCGCTACTATCTTAAAAAATTATTTTTATGGCCTGAAAATACCGGAGGAGGCAAGAACAACTCAATGGACTCACCTGTTCTGCAAGCCATTTACCAACGACGAAGCATCCGCGAATACACGGATCAGCCTGTTCAGGCCGATCAGCTCCGCGAAATCATCAGGGCCGGCATCTGGGCTCCGTCGGGACTCAACAACCAGCCCTGGCGATTTGTCACCATCACGGCTCCCGATATCCGCAAACTTATCAGCAAACAAACTCATTATGCTCATATCGTTGAAGCATCCCAGGCGCTGATTGCTGTTTACCTCGATAAGAATGCCATGTATGATGATGTTAAAGATCATCAGGCAGCCGGGGCCTGTATCCAGAATATGCTGCTGGCTGCCGAGACGATTGGTCTTGGCGCTGTCTGGCTTGGCCAGATTCTCAAAAACAAAAAAAAGGTTAACGATATCCTCGGGCTGGATGAGCATTACGATCTCATGGCTGTTCTGGCCCTTGGATACCCTCTGCACCGTAAGCAAAAATCAAACAGAAAAAATCTGAATGAATTTATTTTAAAATCATTTTAGGAGATACGCAGATGAAAACCAAACTTTTCCCCTTGAACCAAGCAATCATGTTTGCCCTGCTGGCCTTTTTTGTCCTCCTGAGCGGCTGCTCTTCCATGTCATCTTCCAGCACTGGCGATGACATGGCCCCGTCAATTACCGACCAACCTTTCTATTCGGCAGACTTCAAGGAAGTCCTCATTCCAGGCGGCCTGAAATTGAATCGTGACAAGAGTATGTTCATCACCACGGATTCTTTTAAAGGCGGTTTTCTCCATTATAAAGGAAGACTCGAGGTAAACTCTCTTACCGATTTTTTCCTCAACAGCATGCCTAAAAACGGCTGGCAACGCACAGGAATGGTTAAATACAAAAATGTCCTTCTTGCCTTCAGTAAACCGCGAAAAACCTGCATGATCACCATTGCGGAAAGCGATCTTAAATTTTCCACCGAAGTCTTCATTTATGTTTCCGAGCAGATAAATAAATCGCCGTCACCCTGTCTGACCGGCCAACAACAAACTCCGTAGCAAGATTGAAAATGTCTTCTCTTCTTGCTGAAAAAAAAATTCTCTTCGGCATCACCGGTTCCATTGCCATCTATAAGACCGTGGATTGGATCCGTTCCCTTGTTAAGGAGGAGGCCCAGGTCAAGGTAGTCATGACCGAGGCGGCAACCCGTTTTGTCACTGGATTGACATTTGCAGCCCTGTCAGGCAATCGGGTTTACGAATCAATGTTTGATCCGCTGGATCAGGAACTGATACCTCATATCAACCTGGCCCGGGAAGCTGACCTGATTCTTATTGCCCCGGCAACGGCGCAAACTATCGCCCGTCTTGCCCATGGCCTTGCCGAGGATCTGCTGTCAGCCATCGTTCTTGCAAGTCGGGCAAAGATCATGATCTGTCCGACCATGAACAGTCAGATGTATAATCATCCTGCCACAAAACAGAACCTGGCCACCCTTAAAAAATATGGATATACGGTTATTGAACCGGAGAGCGGCCTGATGGCCTGTGGTGAAGAGGGACCAGGCCGGTTGCCGGAATGGCCCATGGTTCACAAAAAGATTTTGGAGAGCTTCACCCCCCAGGATCTGAGGGACAAATCCATCCTGATTACAGCCGGGCCGACCCACGAACCAATTGACCCGGTCCGTTTTTTAGGCAACCGTTCATCCGGAAAAATGGGCTATGCCCTGGCCGCAACTGCTTCCCGCCGGGGAGCTGATGTGACCCTGGTCAGTGGACCGGTCAACCTGGCCCCCCTGCCCGGCGTCAAAACTATCCAGGTTAAAACCGCCCGCGAGATGCATCACGAGGTTCTAAACTGCTTTAATGACGCTGACATCGTCATCAAGGCCGCTGCGGTTGCCGATTTTCGCCCGGAAATAGAAGCCGACCAGAAAATCAAAAAAAGTGACTCGGCTACCAGTCTCAATCTCATACCTAACCCTGACATCCTCTTTGAACTCGGCCAGCTCCGCAAGACAAGAAAAAAACCTCTCGTTCTGGTTGGTTTTGCCGCAGAAAGTGACAACCATCTTGAGGAAGGACGCCGCAAACTCAAGGAAAAAAATCTTGATCTGCTGGCGATCAATGACATCATGGCCGCAGACAGTGGTTTTGACGTCGACACCAACCGGATCACTCTCCTTTCCCGCAATGGAGGTGAAGAAGAATTGCCTCTTCTGTCAAAAGAGGAAACTGCCATGCGAATCTGGGATCAGGTTGTGAAGCTGTAACAGGACAAATCTTCCTGAAAATCAATCAGGTCGGTCGGTTGTCAGGGAAATACCACGACCGCCTCACTGCCTCAAAATCGCCACCCTTTGTCGCGTCAAAATCAGTATACCTCCGGACTTTACCAATGGCGATACTATTAGTAAAACCAGCGGTTCATCCCCACGTGTGTGGGGTTCCAGCATTAAACAGGCCACTGAACCCATGGGGATATGGGTTCGCACTCCATTCTTATCCTTAATAACAAAAGCGCCATCTACAACATCAAGCTGACCGTATTCAACAAAAAAAACTGAAAGGCGCTCTTTTTCCCCTTTCGTCTATCAACACCCGCATGGGGGGCGACCGTCTCTCAACGCTGCCTGAACGTCAATGATAGGTTTCAATCCACGCCCCCGCATGGGGGGCGACTGTCAAGCTGCAAAAGCCTATTACAACTTGCTCTTTTCTCAACATTTTGCGAATCTACAAACAATTCACAAATTCAAGAAATCAAAAAATCATTATTTCCTTTTTTATCCTCTTCTTTACAACAATCGCGAACCTCCAAGACAAATCTGTATGGCAATGGTTCGCGATTCCTACACAATCAGCAGCCCTTCAATATCCACCGATTCCTTGGCCCCGACATGCTCGACGCGATGCTGCCAGTTTGAGCCGAGAAAATAAAATCGCAAACTGTCAACAACAGGGTCAATCTCATCAACCAGACGCTGCCGAAGCACCGCCCACTGGGCCGGATCAATAACACATTCAAATACGGAATACTGGACACGCTGGCCATAATCCAAGCACGCTTTGGCGACCCGGCGTAATCGTTTACTGCCACCGGGATCACTGGTCTTGACATCATAGGTAACAAGAACAAACATTGGTTACTCCTAATGAAAAATCACCGGCGGGTAACCGTCTAAATCTCCACGGAAAAACCGGGACAGCAACAAAGCCTGGGTATGAAAAAACAGGCCCAGTGGCATTTTCTTCTCTAAAAAAGGATGGAGACGAACTTCCTGCTTTCGCTTCTGATAGACGACAAGAAGTGTTTTTCTTGTTTTGTCATCCATCCGCACCCCGCCACCGTTACTAATCTTGAAACCGCCGCTTTTCACCTGGCCCAGATTAATCAGCGACAAGGCCAAACGATCGGCCACGGGCCGGAACTCCTCCATCATGTCAAGAGCAAGACCGGGTCTTCCCGGTCGATCCCGATGCAAATAACCCACCGCAGGATCAAGCCCGACACTTTCCAAGGCTGAGCGGACATCATGCATCAACAAGGTATAAATAAATGACAACAGACAGTTTACCCGGTCAAGGGGCGGCCTTCTGCTCCGCTTGTTAAAAAAGAAATCATTCTTCTGCCGGGTGATCAGATGATCAAAGGCCTGAAAATAAGCATGGGCGCTATCCCCTTCCGCGCCCCGCACTTCATCTAAAGAAAGCCGAACCTGTAATTTCGCCAGGGAGGCCGTCAAACGGTTGACAGCATATTCGACATCAGCAGCATCGATCTTGCCGCCATGATCCCGCAAAGCACGTTTCAGCACATACCGGCAATTGGCCACCTTGGCGGTGACAAATGAAGTGGCCAATTCTGCGGAAAAATCGAGATTATCAGCCCGGCGGTACTGATCACGCCGCAAAAGGACATTGCCGGAAACCGGACCCTGCACCCTGGCCAGGAAGCGACCGTATTCGGTGAGAAAACTGACAGTGACGTCACGCTCGGCGCAAAATCCCATGAGAAACGGACTCATGCCGATATTGCCGAAACAGACAATGGAATCCAAGGTGAGTATGGGCAGCCGCAAACGGACTTCCCTTTCCACCTTCACCACCACAGTTTCACCTTCCTTGGCAAGATAGGCCCCCTGGGTCGTGACAAAAAGAGTGTTGAGATGCTTTTTCATTGGGCTGTCATCCGTTTCATATAATTTTGCACCTTGCGTTTTTTCCCCAAGGCCTTTGGAAGACAAAGATGGAGAAAAGAACAGCTCTCGCATCGTTTGTCATATCGAATCGGTGGCGTAACGCCGGAGGCAACAAGGTTATGAAGCTGCCTGGCAGTGTCCCTGGTTTTCACAGTTAATGCATCATCAAAAATCACTTCCTGACGACGATGTTTCTTGCCGTAATACAATGCTCCGGCTGGAACAGATACTTCAAGCATCTCCGCAAGGCAAAGGGCCTGGGCACAGAGTTGTACCCGGTCTGAATCATCTTTTTTCGGACGACCGCGCTTATACTCCACAGGATAAGGCTGCCACAGACCATCATCCTGCCGATGAAACTCTACCACATCGGCCCGCCCGGCAATCCCTAACTGCAAAGATCGCAGTGGTAGATCAAACTCTACCCGCATATTCCGCCGCGACTCCTTTCCGGCCTGGTGCACCCGTTCATGGAGAATACGGCCTTCAGCG
>JAOZOY010000039.1 GCA_029933005.1 Deltaproteobacteria bacterium | reverse complement strand
TAATCGCTTTCCGCTGAGACAACGGGAGGAAAAGATCTGAGTGATCCAGTGGGAAACAATCGCCCTTCCACCATTTATAGCCTTTGGCAGGACGCCTGCTTAGCGTATATTCCCCAAGCAGTCTGCCTGTCCTTAAACAAGTTTCCCAATACCTGCTGGTACGGACTGCAAAAAATGTAATGAAGAAGACAAAACCGTGAAAGAGACACAAAACGCAAGAAACTTATAATCTGAAGAACGTCTCCTGTTGTTTTGTTGTTTCTCTTATTTGTATTTGCAGAAAAATATTAAACGGAGACCCGGAAAATAGGTTACATTTTCTTGCGATCCAGACGGCGGAATTGAACCGCCTCGGCAATGTGCTCGGTAAGAATGTTTTTGCTCCCAGCCAGATCGGCAATGGTGCGGCCGATTTTCAGGATACGGTGATAGGCCCGGGCCGAGAGGCCGAACTGATCCACGGCCTGTTCGAGCAGCTGATGGGATGGAGAATCAAGAAGGCAGAACTGTTTGAGATCCTTGTTTGTCATCTGGCTGTTGCAGAATATTTTTTTCCGTTTTTGGAACCGTTTTTTCTGAACCTCCCTGGCCCGGCAGACCCGTTCTCTGATCGCAGCGGATGATTCAGTATCCGCCGGACTACTCATTTCTTTGAAAGGGACAGCCGGCACTTCGAGATGAAGATCAATTCGGTCAAGGAGGGGGCCGGACAGGCGGTTTTCGTAGCGTTTGATCTGGTTCGGGGAGCAGATACATTCGTGGCGGAAATCTCCACGATGACCGCAGGGGCATGGATTAAGGGCGCAGATCAGCACAAACCGGGCCGGAAAGCGCAGAGAGGTAGCCGCCCTGGCAATGGTGACATTGCCGTCTTCAATGGGCTGGCGCAGGACTTCAAGGACATTTTTTCTGAATTCCGGCAGTTCATCCAGAAAGAGAATACCGTTATGGGCCAGGGAAACCTCGCCCGGCCTCGGTATCCGGCCGCCGCCAATGAGGCCGGCATCGGAAATCGTATGGTGGGGCGCCCTGAAGGGCCTGGTGGTCATAAGGCCTTTTCCCTTGGGCAGCAGTCCCATGATACTGTATATTTTGCTGGTTTCCAGGGCCTCCTCAAAGCTGAGATCAGGCAGAATTGTCGGCAGCCTGCGGGCCAGCATGGTTTTACCCGACCCGGGCGGTCCGCTCATCAGGACATTGTGGCCTCCGCTGGCGGCAATCTCCAGGGCCCTTTTGGCATGCTCCTGACCCTTGACTTCAGAGAAATCAACATCATATTTGTCGCTTTTGCTGAAAATGGTGTCAATATCAACGGAAGCCGGTTCAATTTTACTCAGGCCGGCCAGAAATTCTACAGCCTGGTGCAGATGCTCAATGGGAATGATGTCAATACCGGTAACGATAGCCGCTTCAGAGATGTTGTCTCGGGGAATAAGCATACCCCGTAATCCCTTTTCACGGGCAGCCAGCACCATGGGCAGAATGCCGGGCACTGGTCGTACCCGTCCGTCCAGGGACAGCTCGCCCGTCACTCCGTAAAGATCCAGAAGATCATTGGAGAAGATTTCAGTGGCGGCAAGGATACCCAGGGCAATGGGCAGGTCATATCCGGTGCCGCCTTTTTTTACGTCCGCCGGAGCAAGGTTGATGGTGATCTTTCGGTTGGGGAATTCATAGCCGCTGTTTTTAATGGCAGCCTTGACCCGGTCCTTGCTTTCTCGTACTGCGCCTTCAGCCAGACCAACCGTAGAAAAAGAGGGCAGGCCGAAGGCGATATCCACCTCCACTTCCACGGCCAGGCCGTCCACTCCCTGGACGGAACCGCTATGAATCTTTGCCAGCATGGGTTCTCATGTCCGATGTTCAGAGATTGATGAGCTCTTCATACATGTTTACATTAAAGCCGATATAAAAATCGTCCCTGATGCGCAGGGTCGGAGCCCTCAAATTGCCGGTCCGGCCCAGCGCATCTTTCAAAAGGTCTTCCCTGTTCTGTTCGGAAGGCGCATAAATTTTTGTTTTTTTCCCCTTGGCTACACTGATGTGTTTTGCATTTTTCAGGAGATCCCAGCCAGCCTCTTTTTTTATGGTTTTCTTCCGCGCGTCAGCCGTGTTTTTTATTTCAACATTATTTTTGTCAAGAACCTCTTGAGCCTTTTTACAGGAAGTTCATCCTTTACGCAGATAAGCCCAGTCAATTTTCATGATAACCTCCTTGATTCGTTATTTTTGCGGGGATGACAAAGAGTTTTGGATAAGGTAAAATCCTTGCTGTTGAATACAGGCTGTCACAGCCCGCTGAACAGCAGATAATACTTTGATGCTACCACAGGACAGGCTGACGAGTCATTAAAAAAGAGGGACTTTCAAAATGGAGAAAAACAGGGTCGTTGTCTTTAAACCGTATCCCTTTGAGATTGGACAGAAAATTTATATCGATTCAGGGCGACGTGCCGGTGACTGGCAGGTGGCCGCCGTGAATGAGACTAAGGTTACCCTGCGCTGCCCGGTGACGCACAAGGAGTTTGATTGGGCCCGTTTCTGTTATTTTGTCGAGGAACGCGATGATCTGGACTGGCCGAGTAAGGATTAAGCCTACGCTTTCTGCACCGCGAAATGGACAGGGTGGAATGGAATGAACCCATTACAGATGTGCTGTGAGAGGTTTGAAGTCTTCATGATTGGATAAACGGTATGCTGCATGGTGTTGATTTGCAAAATGTCAAGATCTTGGATGGATTGCTCTGCAAGAAGGAAAAAGAGTCGAAGCCCGTCCTGATTACGCATAAAGACCCCGGCGTTGAATCTGTCGGCCCGGAGAGTGGTTCTCGAATTGTCTGCCGTTTCTGCAGGAATTACATTACTGCTGCCAGGGCAAAAATTGAGATGAGGGGGCGTCATGCTCATGTCTTTGCCAATCCGGCCGGAGTGGTCTTTGAGGTCGGTTGTTTTTCAATAGCTCCCGGCTGCAGGAACCAGGGCGAGATGACCGCCGAGTTCAGCTGGTTTTCTGGTTACGACTGGCGTTTTTCTCTCTGTTCTAGATGCCGGGCCCATCTTGGCTGGTATTTCCAGTCTGGAAATGGTAATGGCTTTTACGGTTTGATTTTGGGCCATCTTGATGAATTGTTTGATGAAGATGGTAGAAAACAGTAAATATTCGGCTAGCACCCCTAATTTCGTCCGATTCGCCTTACTCACATATGACTAATATAGCTCGCAAGGCGACTTGAACGAACTTGGGGCATTATCCAAACATTTACAATTTATTGGCTTTAGCTTTGATTTAACTCCAACCCGAATGTTTACAGAAAACAATGATTATCAAGGAATGCTTTTGTCGGCCGATATCGGCAGCGTAATGGTAAAGGTGGTGCCTTTTCCCGTTTGACTTTTGACATCGATTTTTCCACCATGTTTGTAGATGATTCCCGAAGAAACGGCCAAGCCCAGGCCGGTACCCTTGTCTATTGATTTTGTCGTAAAGAATGGCCTGAAAATTTTCTCGAGATCAGCCGGTGGGATGCCGGTTCCCGTGTCGGCAATGCTCAAAGTCACCAGGGGATTTTTCACATCCGTGCTGATGCTGATTTTGCCGTTGTCGGCGGAAACAGCGTCAATAGCATTACTGAGTAGATTCAGGATGACCTGCTTGATCTGGTCGGATACGGCCTGGATTCGTACCATGTAAGGCGAGAATTCCTTGATAACCTGAATTTGTTTCGACTTGAGTTGTTTGGCGGAGAGGCGCAGCATTTCATCAATGGCCTCATGGAGATCCAGGGAATCGACAATGCCGGAAGTGGGCCGGTTGAAGTTCTGCAGATCACGGATCAGATAGGTCATCCTGTTGCCGGCATCCATGGCCAGGTCGATATTTTTATGACCCTGTTTCGAAAGAGATTCTTTTTTCAGTTCCGTCAGGATGTTCATGATTCCCATGAGCGGATTGTTGAACTCATGGGCCAGGGAAGAGGTCAGTTTTCCTACGGCGCTGAGTTTTGCCGCATGCAGGAGCTGTTTATGGGTTTTTTTCAGCTCTATGGTTCTTTTTTCTACCTTTTCTTCAAGTTCCTCACGGGCCTTTTCCAGTTCTTTTTCCACCAGAACCCGTTTAGAGATGTCACGGGCTGTATGGACGCTGCCAACAATGTTCCCGTCATCATCAAAGAGAGGAGCGGTTGTTACCATGAAATGGCCACCAAGACGATCTTCATACAGGTCGGAAGAATGGCTCAAGCCGTCCCGTATTGTTTTTGTATGCGGGCAGTCGGGCGGGGGAGTGTCAGTCTTGTGAACACATTCGTGACAGGTAAGGCCGATGCAGTCCCTGGGATGCATTCCCAATCGGTCTGCCATGGCTCTGTTGATACGGGTGATCCGGTATTTTTTGTCCAGTAGGGCAATAAGATCGGGGATCGCGTCAAAGGTCTGTTCCCATTCACGCTTGGCCTTAAGGATTTTCAGGTCTGATTTACGCCGAAATTTTCCATTGCGGGTCTGGAAATTTGGATTCTTTTTTTTGTTTATATTTTTCATGGGAAGTTAAAAGTCAGTAGTTTTACGTATATTTAAAAATAAATTTACTTCTGTCAACAACGACTTATGTTTTTTGTACAGATAATTTGAAAGGAGTTTAAACCATGACGAACATATTAGCCGGGGATATTGGCGGAACCAAGACGATTCTGGCGGTTTTCTCCAGCGAAAAGAAACGAGTTCCCCTGGTTGAAAAAACGTTCAAAAGTAAGGATTTTTTCGGACTGGAATCCATCATCGTTGATTTTTTCAGCCGGACGGAAATCGAGATTTCCCATGCCTGCTTCGGTGTTGCCGGACCCGTTAATCAAGATCGGGCCCGGCTGACCAATCTGGACTGGGAAATTGACAGCCGGAATGTAGAGAAAGAGACAGGAATTTCGCACGTCATGCTGGTCAATGATCTTGTTGCCGTGTCCTCTGCCGTACCCTTTCTTGAGTCAGGGGATCTTATTACCTTGAATAAAGGTATTCCCGATCCGGCTGGAACGATTGCGGTCATCGCTCCCGGAACCGGATTGGGCGAGGCTTTTCTGACTTGGAACGGTTCATGTTACCAGGCCTTTCCCTCGGAAGGTGGTCATGCTGATTTTGCGCCAACCACTGACCTTGAGATGGAACTCCTGGCCTGGTTGCGCGAAAAAATTGATCATGTCAGTTATGAACAGGTCTGTTCCGGTCTCGGGATCCCGCAGCTTTATTCTTTTTTGAAGGAAAAGGGCTACGACCGGGAGACGGATTGGCTTGCCGATAAACTGCGCAAGGCACCTGATCCGAATCCTGTGATCATGGAGGGAGCGCTGGGAAAAAGAAAATGTAGTCTCTGTCAGCAGACCCTGGCTATGTTTGTTTCTATTTTGGCCAGCGAGGCCGGCAATATGGCGGTAAATCTGCTCGCCCGCGGCGGCGTCTATCTTGGCGGTGGCATTCCGGGCCGCATTCTGCCAGCTTTGCAGGAAAAGGAGTTTCTGGCAGGATTTTGTCGAAAAGGCAGAATGGCTGGCCTGCTGCATGAAATTCCGGTGCATGTGATTCTGAATACGAAAGCGGCATTGCTTGGAGCTGCTATTTTGGTATTAGAAAGGCTGAAGGAGGAAGGGGGAAATTGAGATGGCAAAGTATGATTTTGATATCGGAGTGATTGGTGGCGGAGCAGCGGGACTCACCGTGACGGCCGGCGCGGCACAGTTAGGGGCAAAGACCCTGTTGGTGGAAAAGGAAGAAAGTTTGGGAGGTGATTGTCTCCATTTCGGCTGCGTACCCAGCAAGACCCTGATTCGGTCGGCAAAAGTCTATCATCTGATGAAAAGGGCACCTGATTTCGGTCTGCCGTCGGTTGCTCCAGGGCCGGTTGATTTCAGCAAGGTGGCTAAGCGGATCAGTTCGGTCATCTCGGTCATCCAGAAGCATGATTCCGTTGAAAGGTTCTGCGGACTCGGTGCCCGGGTGGAGTTCGGCTCCCCCCGCTTTATTGATGAACATAGCATCCGATTGAACAACAAAACATGGTCGGCCGGATCATGGGTTATTGCCACCGGCTCAAGTCCGGCCCCGCCTCCAGTGCCCGGTCTTGATCAGGTGGATTATCTCACCAATAAGGATCTTTTTTCCCTGGAATCTCTGCCTGAATCCATGGTGATTTTCGGGGCCGGTCCCATTGCTGTGGAAATGGCCCAGGCCTTTAATCGGCTGGGGACAAAGGTGACGGTGCTGCAGCGCAGCGGCCAGATTCTCAGCAAGGAAGACAAGGATATGGCTGATCGAGTCATGCAGGTAATGAGTGATGAGGGCGTTACTTTTTTACTTGGTGTCACTGTGGCAGGCATCAAGGATCTTGGCCGGGAAAAAGAGGTTGTTGTTCAGGATAAGGGTGGCAAATATCATAGGGTTAAGGCCGAAAAATTGCTTGTTGCCATGGGGAGAGCCCCCAATACCCAAAATCTGGGACTGGAAGAGATCGACATCGAGCTTTCCCGGCGCGGTATTGTTGTTGATTCGCGGCTGCGGACGCGTCATCATCATATTTATGCGGCCGGTGACGTCAACGGTGTCTTTCAGTTTACCCATGCGGCCGGCTACGAGGGGTCCATTGTGGTGAGCAACGCTGTTTTTCATTTACCCCGGAAAGTGAATTATACCCTGATACCCTGGTGTACTTATTCTGATCCGGAGCTGGCCAGTATCGGCATGAATGAAAAAGCGGCCGGTAAGGCCGGTATTTCCTATACGGTATGGAGTGAGGATCTGAAGGATAATGACCGGTTTCTGGCAGAGGGTGGCCGGACCGGCAAGATTAAAATGATTCTGGATGAAAGGGATCATCCCATTGGTGTACAGATTCTCGGTCCCCACGGCGGTGAACTCCTTTCCGAATGGGTTGCGGCCCTGAACGGCAAGGTGAAATTAAGCGTCTTAGCCGGGGCGGTTCATCCCTATCCGACCTTAAGTGAAATAAACAAACGGGTGGTCGGCTCATTTTTCTCTCCCAAGATTTTTTCAAGCACGGTGAAAAAAGGGTTGAAGCTCTTTTTCCAGCTCAAAGGCCCGGCTTGTGATCCCAACTCCGAAATTAAAGAACGCGCAGAAAAATAAGGCTGGCAAAAATATTTTTTGTTTGACCGCAACTCTTACGATTTTATAGAATAATTTTAATGTCTTTTTGAAACATGATGCGGAAGGCTTCATGTTTCTTTTTTAAGTCCTTAAAAGGAGGTTTTCTGTGAAATTGTCTTTGCGGGTACGAGTCCTGGTGATTCCCCTGATCCTAATGGTCTCTTCCTGTGTTATTGGTGTTGGCGTCTCTCTGGTTCTACAGAAAATGATGTGGCAGCGTCAGCTAGAAGATTTATCTTCAAGCCAGATCAACCTGGCACAAAAGAGTATGGACAGCCTGAAAGGGCAGGCCATGACCATAGCGGCCATGGCCGCCGAGATTCCCGGAGTTCGCGAGGCCTATTACCTGGCCCATCAAGGGCATGAGGCTGATGGCAGAATGGTCTTGCGGGCCAGTTTCGACCAGCTGCACAGTAAGGTGGCCAAGACTCTCGGCATCAGTAATTTCAAGGTTCATTTTCACCTGCCGCCAGCAAAAAGTTTCTTGCGGATTTGGCGAAAGCCGGGACAAAAAGATGGCGGTGATGATCTTTCGTCGTTCCGGAAAACAGTTTTAAAGGTGAATCAGGATAAAGCCAAGGTTAGTGGAATCGAGATCGGCCGCGGCGGTTTTGTGGTCAGAGGGCTTGTTCCTATTACGGCGGAAAACGGTAAACATCTTGGCTCGGTGGAAGGTCTTGTTGGTCTGAACAGGATGTTTGAAACAGCAAAAATTTCCACTGCGGATGAAGTCGCTGTGTATATGCTGGAAAGTGAATTGTCCATTGCCCGTAAATTAAAGGAAAAGAATTTACCTTTAACCGGCAATATGGTGCGGGTGCTTTCTTCCGCCGAGGATTTGACGGATCCTTATATTGATGCCTCACTGCTGAGTCGGGTAACCGATGGGCCTGTCAGTGATAAGATTGCAGACAGGTTTCTCACCGCCATGCCCATTAATGATTTTTCCGGTAAGCAAAAAGGTGTTCTTGTTTATGTCACGGATGCCAGTGAAGAGCTGGCCTCAATTTCTAAAATTAATTTGGCCCTGTATGTTGGCGGCGCCCTTTTTATCGTCAGTATTTCCCTGTTTCTTTATTTCACCAGTTCCTCCATTGTCAAAGCTTTGACCCGCTCTATTATCTCATTGGAAAATGGCAGTTGCAGTGTCATGGATTCTTCGGGAGAGATTTCAAGTTCCAGTAATTCCCTGGCTGAAGGGGCCACGGAGCAGGCTGCTGCTTTGGAGGAAACCTCTGCAGCCATGGAGGAGACCTCTTCAATGACAAGGAGGAATGCCGATAATGCCAATGAGGCTGACAGTTTGATGAAGAATGCCAATCAGGTGATTGGCAAGGCATCAGTGTCCATGGACGAGCTGACCGTGTCGATGAAGGAGATTTCCGAGTCCAGCGTGGAAATTTCCAAGATCATTAAAACAATTGATGAAATTGCTTTTCAGACAAATCTGCTGGCCTTGAACGCCGCAGTTGAGGCGGCTCGGGCTGGTGAGGCCGGGGCCGGTTTTGCCGTGGTTGCCGATGAGGTTCGCAGCCTGGCTCTCCGTTCGAATGAAGCGGCTTCAAATACGGCCTCCTTGATTGAAAGCACGGTGCGGAAGGTCAATGCTGGAGAAAAAATTGTTCAGCAGACCAATGAGGCTTTCAGTGAAGTGGCCAGAATAGGAAATTCCGTTGGAGAGATTGTCGGTGAGATTACAGCCGCTTCCAATGAACAGGCCAAGGGCATTGAAGAGATCAACAAGGCCATGACCGAAATGGAGACGGTAACAGACCGCAATGCCGCCACGGCCGAGGAGTCCGCCGCTTCATCGGCTGAATTGGCGGAGCAGGCCAAACAGTTACAGAATGTTGTTGCGGACCTGAAGGCAATTCTGAGTGGTGCCGGGACGACAAGTTTCGTCAGCAAAGAAATGACAGGCCAAAAAAATAATGATACTTCTCCTGTCAGATCTGTCCGATCTGCTCCCCGGCGGAAACAGAGTCAGATTGAAGCCCCAAAGATGAAAAAAAATAAGGCTGAAGACATGATCCCCTTTGATGATGATGATTTTCAGGATTTTTAATTCTCTATGTTCAGCCGGATGATTGCTTGCCTGCAAAAAGGCGAATTCCCTTCGGCTGAAGAACTGGGGCCGCGTTTACATGCGGCTGTCGTTAAAAAAATAGGGGTTTTAAAGCAGCCTTTTCTCTGCCGAAGTCAGGACAGGAAGATTAATCCTTCTCAGAAAGAGATGCTCTGGGCCTCCTTTGTCCTTCAGGACCGTGAGAGTGTGGAAACTGTGGTCTCCCTCATCACCTCGGAAGAATACGACAGCTGGAAAGATCGGAAAGGACAGGCGAAAATGTCTGATTTGTCCCAATTTGTTGATCAACAGATCAGCCGATATGTTGAGGAGTTTTATACTCTTGCTCCGGATGAGGATTTTAAGAAAAGGCTTGGGGATCTGGTGCGGGAATTAATGAAAGGATAGTACCTAGCCATTTAGAAAAAAAAGCGAAGACGCAGTTCCAGTTTGTTGCTGAATAATTTTTCGTTGTATTCAGTTGAGCTTCCACCGTTAAAATAGGAAAAACGGATCCGTAATTCCCAATTTGTCAATCCCGTATAGATCAACTCCGGCATGACGGAGTAACTCTGATCCTTCATGTTAATCATTGTCGTGAGAGCCGGCGTGAAGTAGAGAATATCAAAAGGTTCTTTCTGGCTGAAACGGGCATAGATGTAATCGCGGCCGGGCTGCGGCCGGCCATATCCTTTCAGGCTCAACTCCCTGGCCTTGTCAAGAAGTCGTGATCCCGTAAGTGTCCCTTCATTTGCACCATCCTCGATAAGCTGATAGAAACGTGTCATTTCATCTTCGGAGTAACCGGCGCCATTGTGGTAAAATTCAATGATGGAGGTGAGCTCGTTTTCCGATAAATAACGGAGGCCCAGCAGATAGGAAGTGGCCGAAGTATTTTGGATAACAACGGAATTGTTTTCGTTAAGGGTGACTTTTCGGTGCCTGGGCACATAAGCCCATTCTCCGTGGATTTCAAAGTTTGAAGCCATATTTTTAGAAAAATCAAGACCATACCGGCTTGAACGGCTGTTTCCCGTGTACAGGATCAGGTCAATATCCGTGTCCAGAAAGAGGAAATAGAGCTTGGTCGCAAGATTAAGATGATTGACTTCTCCGAAGTCGTCATTGAAGTCATCCCACACCGGCAGGATTACTGTTGTAAGAGCGGCTGTCCGGAGAGCTCCGGTATAGCTTTTAATGAGATCAATTTCCGTTGTTATGTAACCCTCCAGAGCCTCGTCCGGGTCATTCGGGTCTTTTCTGCGGTTGATAAAACCTATTGGATTCCATGCATACCCTTTGCCCCATTTGTATGATTTTTTACCAATACTGCCGGTGAAAAGGGGTGTTGGTTTTATGGAGCCATAGGCTTCATAGACATCAGATCTATCATACCAGCCAATATTATCCTGCTGGGCGGAAGCCTTGAGTCTCCAGTTGAAACTGCTTATTCCCTGGTCATATCTGCCGTCAAGCTGGAGACTGCCGCTAAAACGATCCAAAGAGGAGAGGTTGTGGACGGGGTTGAGCAGGGAAAAGGCGGAGCTTTGGTTAATATCCATGTGCTCCCACTTGAGTTCTGCGTAACCGCCCATCTTCAGTGCTTTTTTCGCAAA
Source organism: Deltaproteobacteria bacterium (assembly GCA_029933005.1). Lineage (GTDB taxonomy): Bacteria > Desulfobacterota > Desulfobulbia > Desulfobulbales > SURF-16 > JAGHCC01. The sequence continues at coordinate 14,293 of JAOZOY010000039.1, read as the reverse complement.
CTCTTCCAACTCAAAGGTGAACTCGTCAGCTGCAAAAATTGCTGTGGGACAAAGCAGGACAAGAAGGAGCAGCCAGCCGGACAGGCTCCTATGAGCTTGTCCGAGAATAGACATTTTGTTCAAAATTGAGGCATTTTTAAAAAATAAGCACAGCCATATGTGTGATATTGCGAGCATTATTTTTTCTAAATAACAAAGAGTTTGGGCAAAAGGGCATCTTCGCACAGGCTCCTAGCGCAGTTCATCAACTTTGGACATGTAATTAAGGGTGAACACTTCGTCCGCGAATTCTTTTGCCCGAACTTTGCCAAAAAGCATCACGGAACGGTAACCCTGGTATATAGGGCTGTCGGTTTCAAGCATTGACGGCCTGACAAGCCCATCACCAAAATTTTTAATTTTTGTATAATGCAGGGTTTTGATCAGCATGCCACTGATGGCGTAACATTCAATGGTGGTTGGTAACAGGATTTTTTTGTCAACTTGCATCTTCAGGCGGGCATAGGCCACTGATGCTGACCTGGCCTTGAGGTCGAGCAGGTAGATTCCGTCCTGCTCGGTAATCTCTTCCGCTTCATATTCCACGTGATAGTCCAAGCGCAGAATGTCGGAATTGTTGAAAATTCCGCCCACCACCGACTGCAGGCTGGTGATACGTATGGGCTTACCAACATTGGGAATGTAGAGCCACATATTATCACCCAGCCGCAGAGTGGAGCGGTCCTTTTCGCTGGCTGGCGAAAGGAACAGCGCTACCATTTTATCCTGTCCCTTTTTGACCGTGTAGAGAACAAATTCCTTTTTTTTGCCGTCAGGCTCAATGTTGATCAGCTTGCGGTACATCTCATAGGATTGAGGCTGCATATTTTTATCGACCTGGCGCAGAATCTCATTGCCGTCTAAAGCAAAAGCGGCAGCCGGCATGAGCAGGAACAGGGTGAGAAGGGTCAGGACAATGATTGTGTTTTTCATTACTTTTGTACCTTGAAAGCCACGGTTATTAAATTAAAACAGATATCGTAAACTGAAGCCGAGAAAGTGTAATATTTTGGACAACGAGATGACTTTTTTTGTAGGAGCCCGCCCCTGCAGGCGATGACTAGATTGCAATCGCCCGCGGGGGCGGGCTCCTACAGTAAAATCGTCGTTAAACTGGGATTTTAACTAGCCACCTTTTTTCTATGTTAGAGATAACACAACTAAAGACACAGTCAATATGCAATATTTACGATGTCTGTAAAAATTAAAAGTTGAGGATTTCATGAAAACTGTTGATTTACCTCAGTTAATTTTTAATTAACACCGTTTTCACCACAATGTCGGCAGTCCCTGTTTTTGCAACATATTGAATATGATGCTCATCCAGAACCTGTTTCATTTTGTCGCCGAAATTTCCGGCAATAACGAGTGTTACGTCCTTATCGGCAAGAAACAAGGCCGCGCTTGGCCCGGCTCGGCGGGACTGATCTCTGGCTGGATTCTCCAGGGCCTCAAGAAAATTCCCCTTATCATCAAAAAACAGAAAAAAGGGAGTTCTTCCGGCCTGCTCGTTAATAGCCGCGTCCTTTTCCTGACTTGCCGATGCCACGGCAATTTTCATTGCGGCGGCGGAAGCTCCAGCGGCAAGGACAAAGAGCAGAAACAAAGTAAAACTGACAATCAAAACTGGTGTGCTTCTTCTTTTCATGGTTTTCTCCACATTTTTCTCGCGCTCATATGCTTGGAGAGCGAAAAAAAATTTCATTTTTAACTTTTATCTCAACTTTCCGACTTGGCATAACCCGTTGTTGTTTCGCGATTATTATAGCGCAGGTTGGGTTGATGTTATTTCATGCTGCCAAGTTTGTTGGGTTTGAGATGCTGGAAAATCAGTAAATAGCCTGTATTTACTCAAACCCAACAATTCCGGCGGGTATTAAAATTTAACCCAACCTACGAAAAAACATCATTAAATCCATACAATACATTAACCCGGAAAGTTGAGCTTTTATATTGATCACACATGCCGGAGAGCTGTTATCGGATCCATTCTCGCCGCTTTCCAGGCAGGCTGCAGGCTGGCAAGGACGGCAATGGCAATGACAATGACGGCAACGGTGATGATGTCACCTGCGCCAATGGTTGGTGAAAGCAGCAGCCCTTTCTGGCGGCCGAAATCAAAATTGATTTGGGCCGCATTCATCCAGGCAATGGCGGCAAGGCTAGTAACAACGCCGATAAAGGTACCGAATACACCAAGCAGAAAACCCTCAACCACAAAAAGGGAGAGGATTTTGTTTGGCACCGTGCCAATGGCGGCAATAGTACCGATTTCATTGATACGTTCATATACCGCCATGATCATCACATTCATGATGCTCACCAGGACAATGGCCACCAGCATGATTTTGATAAAAAAGGTCATCAGGTCGATCATCCGGGCTATATTAAAAAACGGAGTCAATTTTTGCCAGGTATGGACTTCAAAGACCGGTTTTCCCATCTTGTTTTTTATGGGTCCAAGCTGTCCTTTTATCCCGGCAAAGGTCTTATCCAAAAGATCCATATTCTTCAGGCGGATGGCGATTTCACTGATTTCCTTATCCTCAATCCGCAAAAGAGTCCGGGCGTCATGGAGATGGATGAATCCGTCCCGGCCACCCGGTCCGGAGATCCCTTCCAGGATACCGCGCACTATAAAAGGCTGGCCGTTCACCGAGCCATCTTTATTGGTGGCCACAAGGACAATGGTGTCGCCTATTTTGACCTTCATGCCTTTGGCAATAAGCTCAGGAACAAGAATTTCCCCTTTTTCAAGAAGTCCTTTTTTTTTGCCTTTAATGATTCGGTCGGCAAGCATGGGGACGGTTTGCATCTCCTGGGCCGGATTCACGGCGTTTAAACGAATATTTGTTGTTTCGGTAAAGTTGCTGAACATGGCGCCAAGTTTGATTCGCATGGAATACGCTTCCACCGCCTCATTATTGTCAAGGATCTCCTTGACTATGGCAACCTGTTTCCCTTTCAGGTTGCGATCCAGGGGCAGGCTGTCAATGGAGGCCAGATAGCCCTTGCGGTGGACCTGGATATGGCCCAGCATGGAGTCGGTAATCTGGCCGATCATCATGGCCTTGAATGAACCGGATACGGAAATAAAAAGAAGTACGGCCACAACACCAAGGGTAATGAGCATGGAGGTGAGCAGGGTTCGCCGTCTGTAGCGCTGCAGGTTGCGGGTGGCAAGTTTAAAAATATTGAACATGGTTTCCTCCAGGCCTTTATAGCAGTTTGCCATCTTCCAGAGTGAAAATGGTCTCAGCATTGCCAACCACTTTAGGATCGTGAGTGGAGAAGATAAAGGTGGTGCCGAATTCGTCACGCATCTCTTTCATGAGTCCGATAATCCGGTTTGCTGTTTTTCTGTCCAGATTGGCAGTAGGCTCATCGGCAAGCACCAGCCTGGCATTGGTCACCAGGGCTCGTGCTACGGCTACCCGCTGTTTCTGGCCACCGGAAATCTGATTGGGATATTTGTCACCCTGATCCCCGACTCCCACGGCTTTCAGTAATTCACGCACCCGGTTCTGCCGTTTTTCTTTTGGCCAGTTCAGCACCATCTGCAGGGGATACTCAACATTTTCAAAGACGGTGAGGACGGGAATGAGGTTGAAATCCTGGAACACGAAGCCGATATGTTCTCCCCTGAAAAGGGCGGCCTGTTTGCGGTTCAATCTGGTCGTATCCTGACCGGCAACTTGCAGGTCGCCGCTGCTGGGAGGATCAAGACAACCGATCATGTTGAGAAGGGTGGATTTCCCACTTCCAGATGGGCCGACAAAAGAAACAAAGGATGCCGGTTCAATCGTGAAATTCACGCCCTGGATTGCCTTGACTTTAATATCGCCGGCAAGATATGTTTTTTCAAGCTGACGGGCTGTAATGAGAGGCATTATTTTATCCTTTTTTCACTTAGTTCCGCTTTGGGAATCTACACAATTTTTATATGGGTAGGTTGGGTTGAGCTTTGAGACATGCAATATCTTGTTGGGTTTTAGCCTATGCGCACATATAGTTTTTGCCAACACCTCAAACCCAACAAGATATGGTGCTTGATCAGGTTTAACCCAACCTACCTTCTACTTTTCATTCAGTCGATCCGCTTTGGGACCTCACCTTTTTTCCAGACGCCAGCCATTCGGTGAGAAGGCCATTAGCTGCGGAGAACAGGATCATATAAAAAGACAACACCAGGGTGTAGGCTATCCCGAAATAATAGACCATAAGCGGCAGAAGGGGAAGTTTGACACTCCGGCTGTAAAGAAAGGCGGCAATAAGGGCGGGCCGCATCCCTTTTTTGTGGAAATCCTTGAGCATTCCATACCAGGCATAAATCGGTCCCATGGAAATAATGCCGCTGGCAATGGCGATCAAAAATCCTTTCAAACCGGAGTCATGCCCCACATGGTTTCGAATCCAGTCCGGCTTGATAAACATATTTAAAAGAAACATCAGGAAAAAGACCAGCGCCAATATCGGCGCCAGCCTCGAAAGCATTTTCAGGCCAAAGTGCAGGGCATGAATTGCCCTTTCCGGGGCCATAAGAAAAGCGAGACCATAGAGAGCGGCAACAACAGCCAGGAAAATGAACAGGCCGGCTGCGGATTGCTGTTTTTTCCCTTTCTGTTTTTGCGGGGAAGAAGTCGTCATCAGAGTGCTACTCCCAAGGTCTGTAGAGTGATTAAAGAGAGAAAGGCGATGATGAGGGCAAAGAGGAAAGAAATGGCATTGCGCACTAGAGCAAAACGCAAGCCAAAGGAGTGCATTTCGGCCGGGAGCTGAATACTGCCCACCGTGACCCAGCTTACCAGCAAGGCGGTAACCGCTAGCAGGCTCATGCCCTGGTCCAGAAGTTCTCCGCCTAATACATAACTGATCAGAGGATTTCCGGTTGAAACGGAACCGATTCCCGCTCCGACCAGTGTATCCGACAGCAGCCCGCCGCCCAGAAAATTGGTCATTTGTTCAATCGGCGCAAATTCGATGAATAGTCCGGAAAGAAAAATGATAGCCAGAATATTGGGCAGGGTCCGGCCAAACATTTTTACGGTTTTGCGTGCGTTTTTTAAAACTCGGTTGTTGTCATTCTTTTGTTTTTTCACGGAACGTACTCTGTTGGAGAAGGATTGTTGGGCGTATGAAGTTGCTTTTTTTATTTCAGATAGTACTCGTAATGGGTAATGATCATATGCACACAATAGGCGGCCGATATAATTTTACAAGTAAAAAGTAGGGAAATTGTCAAAAGCAGCTTATTTTTTGACTTCTAGCGAAAGCCCAGCACCAGACCGGTTTGATAAAGAACCAGAGAGGCAAGCCAGGCTATCACCAGTCCCAGAATGAGGGAAAACAGAGTTATCTTCCATGATCCTGATTCAGCCTTGATTGCGGCAATGGTTGCCACACACGGTGTATAAAATAAGGTGAACACCATAAAACTTAATCCCTGTAATGGGGAAATATGCTGGAAAACCTGGTTTGAAAGATCACCACCATAAATGACGGCCATGGCTCCAACAACAATTTCCTTGGCAATCAGACCGAACAGCAGGGCTACTGTTTCCTGCCAATGGATGCCAAGGGGATGAAACAGGGGCGAAAACAAATGGCCAAGCCTTCCTGCCCAGGTTTCGGCTCCGGCAGCAGGTACGTTCGCCGGAAAATGAGTCAGGAACCAGACCAGAACAACACCGGCAATGATAAGAGGCGCTGCCCTGTACAGAAAATCTTTCAATTCCTGCCAGGTCCGCAGGGCCACATTGGTTAATGTGGGCATCCTGTAAGGTGGGATTTCCATAATAAATGGTTCGGGCCTGCCGCCGATATGCAAAATTTTTAAAAGGAATCCAGTCAGAACAATAACAATGAAACTGCCAAGATAGAGGGCAAATAAGATCAGGGGAGCAACAGCCGTTGAAAACAGGATAGTTGACAGAAAAACAAAGACCTGGAGGCGGGCGGTGCAGATGGTAAATGGGATTAATAATATGGTAACAACCCGGCTGTGATGACTGGAGAGAATCCGGGTTCCCATGATTGCCGGGACATTGCAGCCGTATCCCAGAAGCAGATTGATAAAGGCCTTGCCGTCCAGATCCAGCCGATGCATAAGGTTGTCCATCAAAAAGGCGGCACGCGCCATGTAGCCGCTGGCCTCGATAAGAGACATAAATATAAAAAAGAGGGCGATAATGGGAAAAAATGAGATGACAACTCCCAGGCCCTGCCATAGTCCGTCAAACAGAAAACTTTGCATCCAGTCAGATTGTCGGGCAATGGACGATTGCAGCCGTAACCATGATTCGGCCACATCAAATCCCTGACCGACATAAGTTTGCAATGGCGCGCCAAGACCATAGACTGCCTGGAACAGGAGGAACATGATCAGTAGAAACAAAGGTAAACCAAACCAGCGATGCAGGAGAACCCGATCAATCCGTTCAGTTTGCTTATTGGGAGGGTTCGATTTTTGACCGGTGACTTCAATTACCAGGCCGCGCGCGGCATTGAATCTGCATTTGGCACAGGTTATGGGTATCGTCTCCCCCGTGGACTTTTCAATGCGGTCGCGCCACAGTTGGATGAAGTTGCCCAGTCCTGTTTTGAGGATAGCGTCGGAGGGTGTTTTTTCTTCCAGCAGTCGCATGGCCAGAAAGTTTGAATCCATTTTTTCCAAGGGGCCGCCGGGAATAATTTTTCCGGACAATTCCCTGGCGGCCTTTTCCAGAATCGGTGGACAGGATATATGAGGAACATGGGTCCGTTCTGATTTGTTTATCACCTCATAAAGGGCCTGTTTTAATTCCGGCAGTCCCCGGCCGGACCGGGCGGAAATCGGGATTACCGGTACACCGAGATGGCTGGATAAGAGTGCGATATCAAGCTTGCTTTTTTCATCTATCATATTGACAGCCACAACCATGGGAAGACCGCTCGTGCTCATTTGCAGGGTCATTCCCAAACTGCGATAGAGATTTCCGGCATCGACAATATTCAGGATTACGGCAGGTGGTGTTTTAAGAAAATATGAACGTACTATCTTTTCTTCTTCGGTAACCGGGGATAAGGCATAGGCGCCCGGCAGATCAACCAGACTGATTTCATATTCTCCCAGGGGGAAGTTGCCAATTTTCTTTTCTACGGAAACGCCAGGCCAGTTTCCGGTGTTTTGGCCGGCGCCGGTGAGACGGTTGAAAAGGGTCGTTTTTCCTGTGTTTGGTATGGAACTTAAGGCAACGGTAATTTTCTCAGCCTGCTCAGGCATCTATTACCTCGATAATAATTTTTTCAGCCTCGCCCCGCCCCAGCGTCACGGTTTTTTTTTGATCGATCAGCTGAAGCACTATCCCAGGCATGGTTGTGTTGGTTATTTTAATGAAGAGTCCTGGATGAATGCCCTGGGTTTCCATACGCTGCTGGAATTTTTTGCCGCCGGAAAGGGATCGAATGCGATAGGCAATTTCAGGATGTAGGTCGGGGCAGGTAAGCGGCATTGCCACGATCCGGCAGTTTAAGGCTGTCAGTTCATCTTTTCTAAGGGCGAAACTTTGACCACCACCGACAGAGACTTCAACAGTGGCGCCAAAGGGCGCTATCCGTAAAATTTGCAGAGTCACGCCCGGTAAAACCCCCATCTGGGCTAGTCGTTGGGCGGTCTTTTCATCAGCCCCGAGGGACTGAATGATACATTCAACCCCTGGATTTTGTTTAAAATGTTCTTTTGTCTGTTTCATATCATGGCCCAATGTTGATGGTCCCGCAAAAAGTCTATTTCAGCTCAAAGATGGCTAAGTACAAAACTTCGATATACAAGGAGTATTATCCCGGACAGGGCCGCGACTATACATATAGTATGTCCCGGGTCTGTCCGGGATACACGACGCGGTAGATCGAAGTTTTGTACTTAGCCATCAATGTTAATTCCTGAATAGTTACCATTAAATAAGATATCCATACAAACAGTCCTTCGCAACAGGAACCCCAAAAAAGAATTTATATAAAGCGATTTTTCATTTTTGCAGTTTTTCGAGTTGACTCTGATTGGTCCAGCAGGTTGTGAGAATATTAATTTTTCGAAAAACCTCACAGGCTTGTTATTTCTCAAATTGAAGCGTTTTGAAAAAATAAGCATAGTCATACATTTGATATGACGAGCATTGTTTTTTTGAAATAATGAAGAGTTGGGGACCCGTTCACCGGGTCATTAATTATGGGAACCACAGTCCTTGTAAACGGTTACCAGTGCCTTTCGTTCTTTCGGAGTCTTCGCTTACCTGGGCCAGCGAAGCATACTGGTGCTATTCGAGCAGGTCAGGTAAGCGTAGACTCCGAAAAGGACGAAGAGGTAAGCCAAGACTCCGTGAGGTGCTGGTGAACGTTTACGAGTTGGGGGGGCAGTGCGGCATATCAAAGTAAGAGATAAGGGCACTGAATCTGCGAGCTTATGTCTTTTCCAGATCCAACGGCAGCCTGACAGTAACTTTGATCCAGCCTCTTTTTTCATTGCTGATACCAATAGTGCCATTGTGCAAATCGACAATTTTTCGGGCAATGGTCAGGCCAAGGCCACAACCTCCGTGATCAGAAGAGCGGGATTTTTCGATCCTGTAAAATTGATTAAAAATCCGGTCAAGATCATCCGCGGGAATTTCAAGGCCGGTATTAAGGATATCAAGGACAATCATACCCTTTTCTTTTTTGGCACAAATGTTCAACCGTCCATTTTGGACAATATTATATTGAATCGCGTTATCTATAAGGTTAATCAGCAACCGCAATAATTTTTCCCGATCACCGGACAGAATTAGATCCCCGGCTAAATTGATAGTTACATCAATGTTCAGCGAGATCAACATTTCCTGGTATTCGTTCAGCACGTTTTTAATAAGTTCACCCAGATCAAGAGATTCAATGGTGAGACTCTCCTGCTGTTCTAGCCGAGAGAGATCCAGCAGATTCCTCACCAGTTTGCTCATACGACGCATGGTGTTCAGTTGTCTTTCCATGTCTGTTCGCACGTTCATAGGTAATGCGCTATTCATGAGCAATTCTTCCTGGGTAAGCATCAGCAGGGTAATTGGACTCTTGAGTTCATGGGAGGCATTGCCGATGAATTCTTTCTGCCTGGCAAAGGAATACTGAAGGCGGTCAAACATTTGGTTCAGTGAGGTAGCAAGGTTGTCTAGTTCATCATGGTTTTTGCCTACAGGTATCCGCTGATTTAAGGATTTTTCCGTAATTTTACGGGCCGTGCGGTTCATGGTGACCATGGGACTGAGGATTTTGCCTGCAATGGTATAACTTATAACAATAATTAACAGGACGCTGATTGTCAGGCCTGCAGCCGCTTCTCGGAGCACTCCAAGCAGCTCTTCCTCAAGTTCTTCAATAGGTTTGGCAATACGTATTATAACGCCATGGTTGTCGATTTTTCGTGTGAAAACCCGAACCCGAAAAGTCACCTCATTGGACTTGTCCTGATTCAGCCAAATTTGTTCACGGGGAATAATTTTTTCAATTGTGTAACGTGATTTGCTGCCGGAAGGCGGGATGTCAGTATACTTGGTGATGGCGGATTGATACAGGACAGTGTTATTTTGATCAAAAATTTTAATCCAGTAACGGTCGGGAGAATAAGGCAAATGTGATACGTCGAAGTGCCATGGATCTTGTGGGTTTTTTTGTCCCTGTTCAAACAGGGCGTTAGCCATGTGTTTCAGCTCGTAATCAAACAATCTGAGTGGTTCTTCGAGAAGTTCGTCATAAATAAAGGCGGAAAGAGAAACTGCGGTAAAAAGAGCGATACCTGAAATCCACAGGGTAATTTTATAACGTATTTTCATTTCAAATCAGTCATCAATGATAAAACCCACCCCACGAATTGTCCGGATGATGGATTTATCATGGGTCTTAATCTTGCTGCGGAGATTTTTCATGTGTACGTCAATGAAATTAGACATGGAGAAAGGATCAAAATTGTCACCCCAGACATGCTCGGCCAGGTTAAACCTGGATACAGCCCTGCCCTTATTATAAAGTAAAAATTCAAGGATGGAAAATTCTTTGCTAGTGAGTTTAAGAGATTCTCCTTTTTTATTTACTGTGCGGCTGACGGTATCTAAAGATATTTCCCCGGAGGTCAGAAGCGGGGAACGCTCACCGCCGCGTCTCAACATTGCCCGGATTCTGGCCAGAAGTTCAGCCATGGAAAACGGTTTAGCCAGATAATCGTCAGCCCCCAGATCAAGACCTTGAACCCGGTCATCAAGATCTCCTCTTGCTGTGAGCATGAGCACGGGAATATTGATCCTCGTTTTTCTCATCTCACGAAGTACAGCGAAACCATCCATGTTCGGCATCATAATATCAAGTAAAATCAAGTCATAGGTATCACCCCATATCCTGTCCAGAGCCTCTTTTCCATCAACAGCAGTTTCTACCCGGTAATGCTGGTTCTTCAATGATTTACATAACTGGTTCTGCAACTCCTGATCATCATCTACAATTAAAATATTCATTTTCTTCGCAGTTGCTCAATCTTAGGATAATTATATGAAAAAATCCCAGAGAATAAATCCCCACACCATAACCACCATGATCAGGCTGACAAATACCGCAGCTGAGCCAAGATCTTTTGCAGCCCCGGCAAGAGGATGATGTTCAGGGCCAATTCTGTCAACTACTGCTTCAACTGCCGAGTTTAAAAGTTCCGTGATTAAAACAACCATGCAGCAGCCGGTCAGTAGTGCCCGTTCCATACCATTATTGCCGAGCCATAATCCAAGGGGAATCAGGATAGCCACCAAAATAACTTCCTGCCGGAATGCAGCTTCCCCGCACCAGGCCGTTTTTAATCCAACCAATGAATACTTTGTTGCCTTAATAATTCGTGTCAATCCTGTGTTGCTTGTTTTGTCCATATTTTACTTATGTTGACGGAACCGGTTGAGATCTTTCATCATAGAAACCACTACATCCCGTCTTTTCTCCCAGAAAACCGTCGGGTCGTCAAGTGGTTTGTCATCCCCGGTGGTGAACCGGTTGCGGAGCAGTCCAGTTCGTTTGAGCGGGAAGGTTGCTTTATAGTTCTCATCAACAAAACCGATTCTATTCCAGTCGCTGATCACCGTAAAAGTTCGTTGATCCTCTGCAAAGAGATTATACCCCTGGGAGAAGTCTTCCACACGATTTCTCAGGCCAAGCAGTGGCAGCAGGGTTGGAGCGATGTCAAGATGACTGGTCATCTTGTTGACGACGCTTTGTCCGGTTCCAGGGATATAAAGAACCAGTGGTACCATTGTTTGCTGGTCGGTGAATTCTGAATTATGGCCCCAGTGGCCATTTTCAAGAAATTCTTCACCATGATCGCCGGTTATCAGCACAATAGTATTGTCAAGCAGCTTCTCCTGCTCGAGAAAATGGATTACACGAGCCAACTGGCTGTCAAGGTGATGGCAGGAGTTAACATAGCGATTATAAATCAGTTCAATGTCATTTTCCAGATCCATGGTCGCATAATTGAGCTTGGCAAGATAAGGGCGGCGAATGATGGACTCATCTGGGAAGTTGTATCGCGCATGTGGTGATTCAAAAAACATAAAGGTCATAAAAGGCTGGGAAGGCTCTCTGTTTTTGATAAACGAAAGCATATCGGTAACATTTTTTCTGTCCCGTTGCCAGCCATAACCAGTGTTAGTCTCGTGAAGTTTTTCTTGTGGCACATTGACAAAAAGTGTCCGGTCAAATTCCGGATAGGAAAATGAAGCGCTGGTATACATGCTTAACTGGTAGTTTTGTTGCTGGAGAACATCCATAAGAAGTGGACTGCGACGTTCATTAAGGAAACTGAACCAGTATGGCCCGTATAAACCGTAAAATAGAGTGAAAATTCCCATGCGGGTGCCGTTTCCTCCACTGTAATGGCGACTGAAACGATGAGATTTTTGCGCAAAATCCCATGATGCGGGCATTATTTCAGGGGTAAGCATATCATGTCGCAGGGATTCACTGACCAGACAGACAATGTTTAACGGTTTCTCAGGTTGTTCAATGATAGGCGGAGTCAGAGGATAATGAAGGTCAGCACTTTTCGCGTTACATTTTATTGCCGGGTTACGAACAACATCGACACCCAATTTTTTTGCCAGGCTGCGAAAGGTAAGAGTCTGGTAAAAAGGGAACGCCAGGGCTGCGTTTAATATCGGCAAATGGTTTTTAAGATTGCTTATGCCATAGATTAAGCTCTGCAATACGGCCAAGCAACAGAGCGTAATGAGAAAAATTTTTTTCAATTGAGCAAATTTCATCTATTAAATAACCTCTGTTTATTGGACAGGCAGTGGTGTAGATATTTAACACCGAAATAAAAAGCTGTCTGCATGCCGATAAAAGCGACTCCAATGAACCCGTAAATTATATTGGAATCACTACTGCCATCCATGGAGGCAATCCCGCCGGGTGTTGTGATGAGGTTGAGGACAAAGCTGTTAAAGTGAAAGCCGAAAATGTGGTAGATTTGTCGATCGGCATAAAGGGCAATAATGGTCACTGAAGTAGTCGATATCGCCATCACGGAAACAATAAGGGTGTTAAGAGAAGATAATTTCTTTTTGCCTCTCCCGTAACTAAACAACCGATTGGCTATCATTGTTATTGAAAAAGCCGGCAGCAGATAGACCATAGCGTAGCTTGCCAGGGTGAAAAGGCAAAAAATCACAGTCCACTGGTCAGCCAGGGTTGCAATATCAAGATAGCCCATGCAAAGAGTCAAAACCGTGAGATATGAGAGAAAAAAATAGCCATCCAGAAATTCCGTTCTACTTTCAAGTGTCATTCGTAGTCCACTTTTTCTAAGAAAATTCAAAAATATGTAACCATTCAAGAGGGAGTAAAAACAGCTCCCCTCCTTTTACCTCTTCGTAATCGTTCACCAGCACCTCATTTTCGCCCGTTCGGAGTCTGCGCTTACCTGAGCCTTGTCGCATAAAGGGGCTATAACAGCGAAGCGGTGTCTGCCAAATCAGGTAAGCGCAGACTCCGAACGAACCTGTAAGCGAGAAACGAGACTCCGAATCTGTGGTACTGGTAAACAATTACAGTTCGTGGTTGTCGTAATCTTGCAGACCCCGGTGAACGGTTACACCTCTTCAATAAAATTGTGTAACACGACAATATGAAGAAAGGATGAAGAAAAAGGGAAACTTCAGGATAGGGTGCTGCGGGAAAGTTATTTGTTTATCTTCATCTTTTCTTCATAAATCGCAGATATATTAGCACCAATTGCTTCTTTTTTTTGACAAGTGGAGACGTAAAGATACACAGGAGGGTTTTTTAGAGTCCTTATTCATATTGTCAGGAAACAAGCCTGCTCAACATCCATGAAGCCCAAATATATTGAAAATTTTCAGACCATGGCGCTGCTTCCCATGTTGTTTCTGATACTTGCAGTAATTTTTGAATACAGCGGGTTGGATTTTTGGTGGGAATCTCTTTTTTATGATTTTCAAAACCACCTTTGGCCATACAAACATTATTGGTTGTTCGATGACTGTATTCATGCAGGAGGCCAATGGTTTGATAAAGCCATGGGGTTAGTTTGGTTGATTACCTTTATTCTGACGTATTTTCGGAAAAAATTGAGGCAATCACGAAAAATTCTTTTATATTTTCTCTTCGCCACAGCCCTAGGTCCGATTTTGGTCAGCGCCGGTAAGCGATTTAGTCATATTTATACACCTTGGGATTTGCAGATTTTTCAAGGAGACCAACCTTACATCAAATTATTTGACCCTGTTCCTGCTGGTGCTCCAGTCGGTCACGGATTTCCTGCCGGACATTCATCCGGAGGGTACGCCTTTCTCAGTCTTTACTTTGTGCTATTTTATTTTCGATCTTCATACCGGTTTTTTGGGCTTTTATTCGGTATATGCATAGGTCTTGTTTTTGGATTAGGGCAACAGATTAGAGGCGCACATTTTCCAAGCCATGACCTGGTTACACTTGCCATCTGTTGGTACGCATCTATGGTGTCTTATTTTTTGTTTTTTCCAAATGAGCAGTTGTCATTTTTACCCAGACAGGGCATCCAAACATAGGCCCATTATCGATCGCCGTTTCACTGCTGTTGGCCACCATGTTTGAACAAATTTGCGCTTACCTTGCGGTTACCCCTCCCCCAGATTTCAGGATCACCTTCTTAAGTGGAATTGTAAGCGATCACAGGCACCGAAGGTAAGTGAACGAAGTGAAACTCCGCTAC
>JAOZOY010000103.1 GCA_029933005.1 Deltaproteobacteria bacterium | reverse complement strand
AGCCATGAGCCATGAGCCATGAGCCATGAGCCATGAGCCATGAGCAAACAGCCATGAGTCATCATAAATGTATACAAAGTATTATGGACTAGACAGGACGCCCTTTGATCTGACACCGGATCCCCGGGTTGTTTATATGAGCGAGGCGCATCAGGAAGCCCTGGCGATTTTGCGTTATGGCGTGATCGCCAGAAAGGGGTTTCTGCTATTTACCGGCGACGTTGGTACGGGCAAGACAACCCTGCTGCAGCTCCTTGTTCAATCAATCGACAGCAAAATTCATATTTGTCTGATCGTCAATCCCGCCCTGTCCGCCAGTGATTTTCACTATTATCTTGCGGCTGCTTATGGATTGCAGGAGTATGACGGCAACAAGGCCAGGTTTCTCTTGAACTTTGCCGATTTTCTCCAGGATTGCCGGAGTAAAAATGAGCGGGTGCTTTTGGTTATTGATGAGGCACATGTGGTCTCTCTTGATCTTCTGGAGGAAATCAGGCTGCTGTCCAACCAGGATGATGAAGATGTCAGCGTCATGTCCATTTTTCTGGTGGGTCAGCCGGAGCTTAATGACAGGCTGAATCATGAACGGTTGCTGCCCCTGCGACAGAGGGTGGGGATCCGTTTTCATCTCACACCGTTTTCAAATGAGGAGACGAGAAATTATATTCTCTTCAGACTGCGCAAGGCCGGGGCCAGCCGACTGGACCTGTTTACCTCGGAAGCCGTTGATCTGATTTACCGTGAAAGCGGCGGAACACCGCGTCTGATCAATACTATCTGCGATCATGCTTTGCTAAGCGGTTTTGCGGAAAGCAAGCCCCGCATCACGGCGGATATTGTTAAAGAGTGTGTTGATGAATTACAGATTCCCGGGGAAAAAACTCTTCCTGTGTCTGACAGGAGGGGGGAGAAAAAAAAGGATATGCGCTGGCTGTTGGTCGTGTTGCTTGTTGTTGCTGTTCTTCTTGCCACCTGGGGATTTATTCAGCATTAGGATCGGGTGAAAAAGATGTTTTCAGCCGATGATTTTTCTTACGGTCAGCCCATTAAGGAATTTCGTCTGTTCGGCAGCGCTCCACTCGATGTTCGACGTTCATTTTTTCAAGGTATTTCTAAAATAGAGGCCAACTTTCACCCCGGTTGCTTTGCTGAGTAGTTACAGAATGTTAACATATATCACAAATGGAGCCTCCCGTGGGAAAGGTTTTTAAAGCCCTGACAAAATCAATGCCTGTCAGTGATCCTGTTGTTGAACTGGATAATGAAAACGGAATTGCTTCTGAAACGATTGAAGAGGTGCAACAGGAAGTTTGCCTCGCTAAGCAGCAAGAGAGTGCCGACCAAACCTCAACTTCCCGGGACTGGGATGAGCGCCTCGCTGTCCTCACGGGGAAGCATCCGGAGATACTGGAGAGTTTCAGGCGTCTGCGGACAAAAATTGTTCATCCCGTCAAGGGATTACCGGCAAAAACGATTTTAATTACCAGCGTACTTCCGGAAGAGGGGAAGAGCTTTGTCTGTGCCAATCTGGGTTGTATCATTGCCCAGGGCGTTGACCAGCACGCCCTCATTGTCGGCTGTGATGTGCGGCGGCCGGTCATGGCCAGGCTTTTTGGCCGGGATAACGACAGGGGACTGGTGCATCATTTGCGGGATGGAACGGATGTGTCTGATCTTATTGTGCCGACAGGTCTGAAAAGATTGTCATTACTTCCCGCCGGCCCTCCTCCGGTAAATCCGGCAGAACTTCTCAGCTCGGATAAAATGACGGGCTTAATCGATGAACTGGCGAATCGATACTCTGATCGTTTTATCCTGCTGGACACTCCGCCCGGTCAGGCTGCCTCGGAAACGGCTGTCCTGGCCCAACATGTAGACGGGGTTGTCCTGGTGATCAGGTGGGGTCGTGCCGGTCGAGAACAGATTCAGCAGCTGGTTCAGACAATCGGTAAGGGAAAAATAATCGGCGTTGTTTTCAATGCTTTTGAAATGACAATTATTGATTCGAAGATGAAGCGGGAAGGGTATTATAAATACTACTCTGAACATTATGATTGATGGCAACACCAACTGCAAGCTGACGGGTGTTAAGTGTTGGTTTTGCCAGGAGCTTCAGCCATCAGCCATCAGCCATCAGTGAGGATAATATGTGTGGAATAGTCGGATATGTCGGCCCCAGGAAAGTTGTGCCAATTGTCCTGGAAGGATTGAAGCGGTTGGAGTACAGGGGGTACGATTCCGCCGGCATTGTTTATCTGAAGGATGGTAAACTTGTCAAATATCGTTGTGAGGGGAAGCTTGCCAACCTTGAAGAGATGATGGAAGAGGTTGATGACGGGGGGAGTCGAATCGGCCTGGGGCATACACGTTGGGCCACCCATGGTCCCCCTTCCGAGGCAAATGCCCATCCCCACAGTGACTGCAGCGGTGATCTGGTGGTTGTCCACAACGGCATTATCGAGAATTTTCATACCCTGCGGGAAAGTTTGACCGCCAAAGGCCATATTTTTACCTCCCAGACCGATACGGAGGTTTTGGCCCATCTTATTGAAGAACATCTGCGGGATGATTTGGCCCAGGCGGTTGCCGAAGCGGTCAAGGAGGTGGAAGGTTCCTTTGCCCTGGGGGTGATGTGGAGTCGGCAGCCTGACAGGCTGATTGCGGCTCGCTCTCAGAGTCCGCTTGTTCTTGGGGTGAAGGAAAAAGGGGGCTGTTTCATGGCATCCGATATTCCTGCCTTGCTTCCTTATACTCGGCAGGTCATTTTTCTCGAAGACCGGGAAATGGCCGTGTTGAAGAATGATTCTCTGCAGGTTTTCAATCTTGATGACGGTCAACCGGTGGAAAAAGAGATCCAGACCATTGATTGGAATGTCGGGATGGCTGAAAAGGCGGGTTACCGTCATTTTATGTTAAAAGAGATTTTTGAGCAGCCCCAGGCTATTTTGAATACCTTTCGGGGAAGGCTTGATCCGGAAACAGGTATTGTGCGGCTCCCCGAGATTAAGCTGAGCTCGGAGGAGCTACGTGGGGTGAGCCGAATTTCTCTTGTGGCCTGCGGCACCTCCTGGCATGCTGCCCTGGTGGCAAAATACTGGCTGGAAAAATGGGTCGGTATTCCAGTGGAGGTGGATATCGCCTCTGAATTTCGTTATCGCCGGCTGCTCCTCGGACCTGATGTGATCGTTATTCCTATTTCCCAGTCCGGTGAAACCGCTGATACCCTGGCTGGACTGCGGTTGGCCAAGGATCTTGGCGCCAAGGTGATTTCCATCTGTAATGTGGTGGGCAGCACTATTACCAGGGAGTCTCACGGGACAATTTATACCCATGCCGGGCCGGAAATCGGTGTGGCCTCAACCAAGGCCTTTACCAGTCAGCTCACAGCCCTCTTTTTGCTGACGCTTTTCCTGGGGCAGGTGCGGGAAACAATTCCTGCGGAGAAATCCCGGGAACTGGGCAAGGCACTGGTTGAGTTGCCTGCTCTCATTGAAGAAGAACTGCCCCGGTTGCAGGAGGAAATGATCCCCATTTGCAATGAGTTTGGTCGCAGCCGTGATTTCCTCTACCTGGGACGGGGGGCAAATTTTCCCATCGCCCTGGAAGGAGCACTGAAACTTAAGGAAATTTCATATATTCATGCCGAGGGTTATGCCGCGGGTGAGTTAAAGCATGGCCCCATCGCTTTGATTGACAGGGATATGCCGGTTCTTGCCCTTGTCCCTGGAGATGGGGTCTATAAAAAGGTCATCTCCAATGTCCAGGAGGTTAAAGCCCGGCATGGTCGCATTATTCTGGTGGGCAGCCGTGGCGATGACGCATTGGCTGAAATTGCAGATTTTGCCATTTATCTGCCGATTATTCATGAAGAACTCAATCCTATTCTTTATACGATTCCTCTCCAGCTGTTATCTTACCAGATTGCCAACATGAGGGGCTGTGATGTGGATCAGCCGAGGAATTTGGCGAAAAGCGTAACCGTGGAGTGATTTTGGATTTGAGATTTCGGAATGCGAATTGAAGAGCAGATGAATCGGCAGGACATGAAAGGTCGGACAAAAATCCGAAATAAAGAATAAGTTTAGCCCGAAGCTCTGTGCTTTGAGATAATTTGTAAGAGGTACGTTGAAATGAAGATTTTAGTAACCGGTGGAGCAGGGTTTATCGGTTCCAATGTAGTTGATGCCTATGTGGCCGCAGGCCATGACGTTATTGTCATGGACAACCTGTTCAGCGGCAAATGGGAAAATCTTAATCCCAAAGCGAAATTTTATCTGATGGATATCAGGTCAGCCGAAGTTGTCAAGGTTTTTGAAAAGGAAAAATTTGACCTGGTCAACCACCATGCGGCCCAGATGTCGGTGCCCGCCTCGGTTGAGGATCCGCTTTTTGACGCTGATGTCAACGTGAAAGGTTTTGTTAACCTTCTTGAAGCCGCCAGAGACACGGGGGTTAAAAAGGTTATCTTTATCTCGTCAGGCGGGGCGATTTATGGTGAGGCAGAGGAGTTTCCCACATCGGAAAAATCTCCGCCTCTGCCATTGTCACCTTATGCCATTACCAAGTCGGTCTCGGAACAGTACCTGGCTTTTTATCAACATCAATATGGTCTTGATTACACTATTCTTCGTTATGCCAATGTTTACGGGCCACGGCAGATTCCCCACGGCGAGGCCGGTGTGGTGGCCATATTTATGGATCGTCTGCTGGCGGGAAAATTATGCACTATTTTTCATTTTCCGGATGAGCCCAGGGGCATGACACGGGATTACTGTTTTGTCGGTGACATTGTTCAGGCAAACCTGCAGGCCCTGGAAAAAGGCAGCGGCGGCGCATTTAACATCGGTACGACCAAGGAAACCCACACGGCTGATTTGTTTAACGCTATATTTGAGGAGATTAAAAAACAGCGTCCTGATTTGTCTGATGAATTGCGGAATTATCTGACAGGGGCTGGTCGGCCTGGTGATCTTACCAGGAGTTGTCTCCTCTGTCAGAAGGCGGAAAAGGAACTCGGGTTTAAGCCGCGTTATTCTCTGACCCAGGGTTTGGAGAAGACCGCAACCTGGCGTCTTGATAAATCTTTTGTAACTATTCAGTAGCACCTTATTTTCGTTCATTCGGAGTCTACGCTTACCTGCCCTTCTCGAATAACACCAGTATGCTTCGAGGTCCCAGGTAAGCGTAGACTCCGAATGAACGAATCAGAGGCACTACTAAACAGTTACGGTTCAGAGTTAATGGTAATTTATCGCCCTACCTGAATAGTTACAATCTTTCTAAAAACATATTGGGAGGACTTACATGAAAGCTGTAATATTAGCTGGTGGTTTCGGTACCCGTATTGCTGAAGAGACTGCTGTCAAACCGAAACCAATGGTTGAAATCGGTGGTAAGCCAATCTTGTGGCATATAATGAAAATTTATGCCGCGTATGGTATTGACGATTTTATTATTTGCTGTGGCTACAAAGGATATGTCATTAAAGAATATTTTGCCAATTACTCGCTCCATTCTTCTAATGTTACCTTTGACATGAAGAATAATAAGATAGAAATCCATCAGAATTTTTCGGAACCCTGGCGAATTACTTTAGTTGACACTGGATATAATACGTTTACCGGGGGACGAATGAAGCGTGTTCAGTCCTTTATCGGCGATGATGATTTTTGTTTCACTTACGGGGATGGCGTATGCAATGTTGATATCGCAGAGCTCATTGCTTTTCACAAAAAACACAAACGACTGGCTACGGTTACGGCTGTACTTCCACCTTCAAAATATGGTATTTTGTCTTTAGATGAAGCAGATACGGTGAGAAGTTTTGAAGAAAAACCAGAAGGAGACGGCGGATGGATTAATGGAGGTTTTTTCGTATTGTCTCCGAAGGTCATAGATTATATTGATGGTGATGATATTATGTGGGAGCATGCCCCCATGAAAAGGCTTGTGGAAGAGGGACAGCTTTTGGCTTTTCAGCATAAAGATTTCTGGTATCCCATGGATACGCTTCGTGACAACCAGCGGCTTGAGAAAATGTGGAGTGGTGGAAATGCTCCGTGGAAGGTATGGAAATGAATGCACAGTTCTGGAAGGGAAAAACAGTTTTGATCACAGGACATACCGGCTTCAAGGGGAGCTGGTTGTCTCTATGGCTGCAGAATAAAGGGGCAAATGTTGTGGGATATGCTTTGTCTCCACCAACGACTCCAAATTTTTTTGAAGTGGGAAATGTTGCCTCCGGTTTAGAATCGATTCACGGTGATATCCGTAATTTTGAAAAAATGAAATCTGTTGTTAATAATCATCAACCTGAAATTGTTATTCATCTGGCAGCGCAGCCATTAGTCCGTTATTCCTATAACAATCCCATTGAAACTTATGAAACGAACGTGATGGGTACGGTCAATGTTTTAGAAGCGGTACGGCAGACAGATTGTGTAAAAGTTGCCCTTATTATTACGAGTGACAAATGTTATGAGAATAAGGAGTGGTTGTGGGGATATCGGGAGAATGACCCCATGGGGGGGCATGATCCCTATTCCAACAGTAAAGGTTGTGCTGAACTGGTTACATCGGCATATAGGAAGTCTTATTTCTCAGAGTCAGGCAATTCAGATCGTGGAGTTGCAGTCGCCACTGCCAGAGCCGGTAATGTGATCGGTGGAGGTGATTGGGGCCTGGACAGGCTCGTTCCTGATATTATGCAGGCAGTAATGGAAGATCGCTCTGTGGATATTCGCTATCCGCATGCAGTTCGACCGTGGCAGCATGTTCTGGAACCGCTGGATGGCTATATGTGTTTGATTGAGAGGTTGTGGGAAAATGGTTCTAAATATAGTGGTGGCTGGAATTTTGGGCCAGGTGATGAAGATTGCAAGCCTGTTTCCTGGATTTTGTCAACCTTAGATAGCCTGTGGAAAGGCGGGGTAAGTTGGAACGCTGATGAAGCTGATAATCCGCATGAGGCAAACTATCTCAAGCTGGACTGCAGTAAATCTCGAACATTGCTTGGCTGGGCTCCAAAACTTGATCTCATGACAACTATTGAACTGGTTGTTGAGTGGTATGAAGGATATGTGGGTAAACAGAATATGCGGATTCTGGCTGGACGTCAGATTTCTCGATATGAGAGTTTGGAATAGTTACGTTTTTACTTATTCTTTCCCGACAAGATAAATGAAACAAGATCTGATTATTTAATTTTATTGAGTGAGTCTTTAGGTTAAACCTATAAAAGAGTGGTAGGTGGAGTTTGTGTCATGATTTTTAGTGAAATTTTTCTCAAAGGCGCATTCGTAATAGATTTGGAGCCTGTTGTCGATGAGAGGGGGTTGTTTGCTCGAAGTTGGTGCAAAAGAGAGTTTCAGCAAAACAGTCTGCCGGATGAATTTGTACAATGTAATATTTCTTTTAATCAAAAAAAAGGCACATTAAGAGGGATGCATTTTCAGCAGGCTCCATATGCGGAGGAAAAATTAGTTCGATGCACAAAAGGGTTCATTTATGATGTTATCATTGATTTGAGACCTGAATCTGATACTTTCCTTAAGTGGTATGCAGTTGAATTGAGCGAAAAGAACAGGAAGTCGCTGTTTATTCCTTCAGGGTTTGCTCATGGGTTCCAGACATTAGTTGATAATTCAGAAGTTTTTTATCAAATGTCTGAATTCTACCATCCTGAATCTGGTCGAGGTGTAAGGTGGAATGATCCTGCTTTTGGCATTGATTGGCCCGAAGATACTCAAAATGTTTCTAAAAAAGACCAGGAATATCCCGATTTTCAGGATCAACTATAGTATTTGTATGTGTTATCAGCGATGTTTTTGTAACCAATCACGGGGTAAAATCACCAAGCTTTCAGGT
>JAOZOY010000102.1 GCA_029933005.1 Deltaproteobacteria bacterium | reverse complement strand
AGGGGCTATAGTCACCCGCCTTGCTTACGGTAGGTAGCGCAGACTCCGATCTCCGACACCTGTAACCGCTTATAGAATAAGGAGTTACCTGAAAGCTTGGTGATTTTACCCCGTGATTGGTTACGGCTCTACGGTTCTCATCAGGATTGTCGGTGATGAGTTGATAAGTTGACGAAGAAAATTGACGTCATTGTATTTATGGTACGTTCGCTATGGACAACAAACGAGTTAGCAGGCCTCTTGACGGCCATTAACCGCATTCAATCTGCCAGATCCGTTCTTCTTTACAGTCCAGTTGTATAGCTGTCAGCCGGTTGCCCCAGAAACATCCGCTGTCAAGACTGATTACGTTGGATTCGCGCAGGTAGCCCAGGGTGGACCAGTGGCCAAAGACGATTCTCCATTGTGTACAGCATCTTTTCGGATATCTGAACCAGGGCATGAGCGTATCCGGCTGTGAACCGGGCGGGCCTTTATGTTTGAAATCCGGCATTCCTTGCTCAGCACAGAAACGCATGCGTGTACAGACATTGACGATAAAACGGTAACGCTCCCATCCCATCAAGGTCTTTTCCCACTGTTTCGGCTTGTTGCCGTACATGTTTTCTAAAAAAGAAACGTAATGGTCTCCCTGCAGAATTTTTTCCAATTCCCGTCCGTACAGAATCAATTCTTTTTCTGACCATCTGCCATACACTCCGGCATGAACCATAAGGGTCTGAATTGATTTGTCCTCATGGACAATCGGCAGGTGCCGCAGCCAGAAAAGGAGTTCTTCTCGATCCGGGGCCGTGAGAATCGAATCAAAGGTATCCCATTCTTTTATTGTTCGGCTGCCATGGGCCATGGCTAGAAGATGCAGATCATGGTTGCCCAGCACCGCTTTTGCAGCGTCACCCAGATCTCGTATAAAGCGCAGGATTTCCAGGGAGTCAGGACCACGGTTTACAATATCACCGGTCAACCAGATTTGATCTGAGGCAGGGTTGAATTTGATGATGTCCAGAAGATGACGCAGGGGCAACAGGTTTCCATGCACATCTCCAATCGCGTAGATAGCCATTAAATCAAATTTCCTTCATCTCTTGATATCATTATTAATGCCTTACGCCTGAACGTCTGTTTTGGTGGGTTACATTCTTTCAGCCTTCAACCTTGAACTTTTTGTCTCCACTTACCGTTTTTCCTATTCCTTTCCTGGAGTTCAGGCGCTTTCATAGCATAGGCGGCGGCAGCATACCCCAAAACCTTCTCCACCATGTTACTGAATTTTCGGCCTGGTGTGATGGTCAGGTCAGGGATTTCAATATCTGTTTCTCCCCGGTTGGCAAAGTGGAGGGTCAGGGACACGGGGCAGGGTCCGTAATGTTGATGAAGCACTTTTTTAAGGTCTTCAAGTTTTGTTCTGTTGACCTGATCTGACTGGAGCCTGATGTTAACCGATGAGGTGTATTTGAGTCTGGCTTCTTTCAGTGGCAGGATTTTTTCGGCAATGATTTTTTCACCCTGTTCCTCCTTCTGCAGTTTGCCCAGAATAATCACCGGGTCATTGCCTGTAAGAAGATGGGAGCATTGGGCAAAGGTCCGTGGAAAGACCAGGACCTCAACCTGGCCAAAGGTGTCTTCCAAGGTAGCAAAGGCCATACATTCTCCGGCTTTACTCTTGTGATCCTTGTAGTTGCTGATCAAGCCGCCAAGACGGACAGCCTGTCCGTCACTGCCTTGAGACAGCTCGCTGATGTTGGTGGTGCTGAGATCCTTGATCTCCCTGCGGTAATCATCCAGGGGATGGCCGGTGATATAAAATCCTACAGTCTCCTTTTCCGCTGCAAGTTTTTCCTGCTCAGGCCATTCCGGAATATCCGGCAGGGGAATGACCACGGATTTTTCCTTAACATCTTTAGGCATGAGAGAAAAGAGAGAAAGCTGACCGCTCTCCCGGTCGCGTTGGACTGCCTGAGCCTGATCCATAGCCTGGCCCAGGATGGCAAAGAGCTGGGACCGTTTAGCGCCGATGGAATCAAATGCGCCGGATTTGATCAGGCTTTCAATGACCCGCCGGTTGACCTTACGGGAGTCCACCCTGACACAGAAGTCGCCGAGGGATTTGTATGGGCCGTCCTTGACCCGTTCATCCATGATGGATTCAAGGGCAGCGCCGCCGACATTTTTAACAGCGGCAAGTCCGAAACGAATACGGTCATCGATAACCGTGAAGTCCTGATCGCTTTCATTGATATCCGGCGGCAGCACATCAATTTCATGCTCCTTGCATTCATTGATATAAAGCACCACTTTGTCGGTGTTGTTGACATCGCAGGAGAGCAGGGCCGCCATGAATTGTGCCGGGTAATGAGCCTTGAGCCAGGCCGTCTGATAGGCGATCAGGGCATAAGCCGCGCTGTGGGATTTGTTGAAGCCATAGCCGGCAAACATGGCCATCAGGTCAAAAATCTGTCCGGCTTTTTTTAGATCAAGTTTGTTTTTTTCAGCTCCGGCCATGAATTTATCCCGTTCCGCGTCCATGACCTCGGCAATTTTCTTGCCCATGGCCCGCCGGAGAATATCCGCGTCTCCAAGGGAGTAGCTGGCCAGGACATTGGCGATTTTCATCACCTGTTCCTGGTAAACAATAACGCCGTAGGTCTCCTTGAGGATGGGCTCAAGCTGGGGCAGCAGATAGGTTGCCTTTATGCGGCCATGCTTGGTCTCGACAAAGGTATTCACCATGCCGCTGTCCAGGGGACCGGGACGGTACAGTGCGACCAGGGCGATGAGATCGGAAAAGACCTCTGGTTTCATCTTCATGAGAAGACCCCGCATCCCGGAACTTTCAAGCTGGAACACACCAAGAGAATCACCCTGGCAGAGCAGATCATAGGTCTTGAGATCGTCCATGGGAATTCTCGAGATGTCGAGTGTTGAGTCAATGCCCTGCTCAATCAGTTTCACAGCCCGGTCAATAACAGTAAGGGTTTTCAATCCAAGGAAATCGAATTTGATCAGCCCGGTTTTTTCGGTGTACTTCATGTCAAACTGGGTCAACACCTCGCCCTTGGGTCCCTTGCAGAGGGGAAGATACTCCACCATGGGTTTGGGTGAGATAACGACACCGGCGGCATGGGTTGATGTGTGGCGGTGTAACCCTTCGAGAACCAGGGCCGTGGAGAGCAGCTTGCTTATCTGTTCATCCCGCTGTTGGAGATCCCGCAGGCGGGGTTCCTCTTTCAGGGCTTTTTTTATGGTCATCTTCAGCCCGTCCGGAATCAATTTGGCGAGACGGTCAACGTCGCCGAATGGGATGCCCAGAGCCCGTCCTACATCACGAATCACTCCTTTCGCCTTCATGGAGCCATAGGTGATGATTTGGGCCACATGGGCGTCACCGCCATATTTATCGTGAACGTATTTGATGACCTCGCCGCGCCGCTCCTGACAAAAATCGATATCAAAATCCGGCATGCTTTTCCGTTCCACATTGAGGAATCGTTCAAAGATGAGGCCATAGGGGATGGGATCTATGTCGGTGATGCGCATGGCATAGGCGGCCAGGCTACCGGCGCCGGAACCGCGACCAGGACCCACCGGAATCTGATGCTCCTTGGCCCAGACGATAAAATCTGCGACAATGAGAAAATAGCCGGAAAAGCCCATGTCCTTGATAATGTCGATTTCCATTTCCAGCCGATTTCGATAGATTTTGTCGGTTTCCGGGCTGATCTTTTCCCGTTCTCTCAGTTCGGCCATTCGCTCCGCAAAACCTTCCCTGGTCGCCTTTTCAAACATGGTTTCCAGGGTTTCATCTTCGGGTACTGGAAAGGCGGGAAAATGATACTCGCCAAACGAAAGTTCAAGATCGCAGCGTTCAGCGATTCTGACGGTTTCGGCGATGGCCTCGGGAGCGTAATGAAAGGCCTTTTTCATTTCCTCCGGTGATTTGAAGTACAGCTGGTCGGTGGAGAATCTGAAGCGGTTTGCGTCGTGGATGGTTTTGCCGGTCTGAATGCAGAGCAGCAGTTCATGGGCCTGGGATTCTTCACGATTGAGATAATGGCAGTCATTGGTGGCCACCAGGGGTACATCGAGTTCCCTGGAAAGTTGGAGCAGTCCTTTGTTGGCAATCTCCTGTTCCGGAATACCGTTTTCCTGGATCTCGAAATAAAGCCGGTCGTCAAATATTTTTTTCAGTCCCAGGGCCTTTTTCCTGGCCGCATCCATATTTTTTGCCTTGGCTATGAGATAGGGAATCTCGCCATGGAGGCAGGCGGTGAGAGCAATGAGCCCCTCGTTATGTTGTTCCAGAACCTCCTTGTCGATTCGGGCTTTGTAGTGAAAGCCTTCAAGCTGGGCAATGGTGGCCAGCTTCATCAGATTTTTGTAGCCGGTGAGATTCATGGCCAGAAGAACAAGATGAAAGGCGGCGCGGCCGGCGCTTTTAGCCTTTTTGCTGGTGCGAGAGCCCGGAGCAATATAAAATTCACAGCCGATAATGGGTTTCAGCCCGGCCTTTTTGGCTTTGAGATAGAATTCCAGTGCGCCGAACATGGCGCCGTGATCGGTGATGGCCACTGTGTCCATACCGTATTCTTTACATTTTTTAAAGAGGTCATCGAGGCGGATGGCCCCATCAAGAAGGCTGTACTGGGTGTGGACGTGGAGATGAACGAAATCTGCTTTATTAGTCATGTTTATTGTTTGTTTTGCATGGAATTTTAAATAATCATTAATCGGAGGGGTGCCCCTTGTAGATACCCTTTCCCTGCGTGTCAATCGAAAAAGGGCAACCACAAGGGTTGTCCCTACAGTCGAAACCACTTATGGAGAAGTTTCAGGAACAACGGATACAGGAATATCTTGAGATAAGATCAAGCTATAGGCTAAAATAATTTATTGGAATCAAGGAGAATGGTCACGGGCCCGTCATTGGCTAATTTTACTTCCATCATAGCCTGAAATTCACCGGTTGCCACCCTTATTCCATCGTTTTGCACTGCATCAATAAAAGATTGATAAAGAAGTTTTGCCTTTTCCGGATTCGCTGCCTTGGAGTATGACGGTCTTCTGCCCTTGCGGCAGTCTCCATACAGGGTAAACTGGGAAACAATGAGCATTTCTCCTTGAATATTCTTCAGCGAGAGATTCATTTTTTCATCATCATCGGCAAAAATTCTGAGATGGGTGATTTTGTCGGCAAGATAGAGAACATCTTTTTCAGTATCATCGCCGGAAACGCCGAGCAGAATGACAAGCCCTCTGTCGATACTGCCGACAATCTTGTTGTTGACGCTGACAGAGGCCCTGCTTGCTCTCTGGACTACAGCTCTCATATTGATTTTTTCCCGTGAGTGAAATTGCCAAGAAGATACTGAACAATGGACATGGCGCAAAAAGCAGCGGTTTCCGCTCGCAGGATCCTTCTTCCCAGGGAAACCGGTTGAAAGTTCTGCCTGAGCGCCGATTCTACTTCGCCGTCACTGAAGCCCCCTTCCGGGCCGATCAACATAAAAATAGATTGAACGGAAGTCTGAAGTACAAGGTCGAGGGCGGCTTTTTCCTTCTCCCAGAAAATGAGCTTTGTATCATGGGATTTACCTTTTTTGAGTACTTGAGAGAGATCACAGACCGGGTAACAGGAGAGGGGCTTTGGCCGGCCGCATTGCTTGCACGCCTCAATGCTGATTTTCTCCCATCGTTTGGTTTTGTCGTAAGAGGGCTGAACTGCACAGTGCAATGAAGTAAAGGGGTGAATAGCCTCGATGCCCAGTTCCGTTGCCTTCTGAATCAGAAAATCCATTTTTTTTCCTTTAAGAAGGGCCTGGGCAAAATGGACCGAAGGACCACATTCTTCAGCCATCTGTTTGCTGATCGTTTGCAAAAGGACTTCTTTTTTATCGATATCCCGGATAACAGCCTGGTAAATCGCCCCGGTTCCGTCAAACAGTTCAATTTTTTCACCCGCTTCAAGACGCAAAACAACCCGAAGGTGATGAGACTCGGGGCCGGTGAGAATGGCACGGGTCTCGTTAATATTTCCCGGATTGATATAAAAACGTCTCATTTCAGGAACCGGAAAGCAACCCATTCCTCACTATGGCGGATAGAAACTACGGTAAGGCCGAGTTTTTTGTAAAGGATCTCGATACTGTCCGCCTGTGAACCCTCAAGAATACCGGCTAGGATCAATGTTCCGGAATTTTGTAAGAGTTTGACCAGAATCGGAGCCATTGCCGTCAGGACATCATGGGTGATATTGGCGAGGATCAGCTGGTATGGTTCAGAAATGGTTTGTATGTCGACATTGTCTGCTGACATGATATGTTGAAGATGGTTTATCTTGATGTTTTCTTTTGCCGCGGCTACCGCATCCTGATCGTTATCTATGCCAAATATTTTTTCAGCTCCCAGCAGGCCGCAAGCCAGGCCAAGAATGGCGGTACCAGTTCCCACGTCAAGGACGGAGGGCGAAATATTGTCTGCAAAGCTTTTTTCGATCAATTCGAGAGCCAGTCTGGTGCTGGCATGGTGGCCGGTACCAAATGCCATACCGGGGTCAATATCAATGACGATTTGGTCGTCATCGGCATCGTATTTCTCCCAGGAAGGTTTAATCACAATTCGTTTCGTAAGCCGAATAGGTTTAAAATGGGTTTTCCAGGTCTGAGACCAGTCCTCTTCCTGGATTGACTCCTCTTTTATCAGCACCGGCGGGAAATCCGGGAACCGGCCGGCAAGCTGATCTAAAAAAAGATGAAGTTGTCCTTTGTTTTCGTCAAGTTCGTGGTCTTCAAGCAGATAGCCTGTTATGGTTTCTGTTTTCGACTGTTTATTTCCGTTTTCGGCAAGATTATTTTCCACTCCTGAACCGGTTAAGGTTGAAAGAAAAGAAGCGACAGGGTCCGCCGTTTTATTGGAAACCTGTATGGTGAATTTTCGCCATGATCGGGGACTGCGATGTTTAAATGGATTTTGTTGTATCATTATTGTTTTATCATTATTAATGATAAAAAGTCTGGTGATGAAAGTTTAAGGTTGCGTGATTTTTTTAAGATAAGAAGATTATCATGATGGATAAAGAGTGTCTATCTATAAAAAGGTTAATCTGAGAGACAACAGACTGGATATGCATAATTGATATGGATGAAAAAAAACTGACCCAAATTTTGAACCGACTCAGACAAGGCCGTTGTAATGTTGAAGATGTTGTTCAGCAATTAAAACATTGGCCGGCGGAAAATCTTGACTTTGCCTGTCTGGACCATCAGCGCAGCCTCCGTACAGGATTGCCTGAAGTTATCTATGGTGAAAACAAGAGCACTGAACAAATGAAAAGCATTTTTAACAGCATGTTGAAAAAATCAGGTGTTGTCATGGCCACCAGGGTGTCTCCGGAAAAGGCCGAGGCTGTCTGCAGTGAAATACCGGATCTGATTTATCACGAGCAGGCGCGAATGCTGGTTGCAAACTCGGTGAAACCGAATGATAAAAAGGGCAGGGGAATAATCGTTGTCCTGGCGGCCGGCACATCAGATATCCCGGTTGCGGCTGAAGCCAGGATTGCCGCAAGCTCTATGGGGCATAGGGTAGAGGTTGCCTATGATGTCGGTGTTGCCGGAATTCATCGTCTTTTTTCCCAGATGGAATTGCTTGGCAGGGCATCTGTTATCGTTGTCGTGGCTGGAATGGAAGGCGCATTGCCCAGTGTTGTTGCCGGGCTGGTTGACAAGCCTGTTATTGCGGTTCCAACAAGTGTCGGCTATGGCGCCAGTTTCGGAGGATTGGCGGCCTTGCTCGGCATGCTGAACAGCTGTGCCCCAGGTGTTGCTGTCGTTAACATTGATAACGGATTTGGAGCGGGATGTATGGCTGCCGCCATTGACAGAATATGATTTAGTTAGTGAGAAAGAGTATTAATTTTCAATAGATTTTGTTGAGAAATTATTTATTCTAACCTGTTGAAATTATAAGGCTTAAACAAATTGTTCTAAATATTATGTGGTCGTCAATAAAAGGTATTGACATGGCAGATAAGTTCAATTAAGTTTTCGGTCTTGTTT
>JAOZOY010000038.1 GCA_029933005.1 Deltaproteobacteria bacterium | reverse complement strand
AAGACTCCGAAATGGACGAAGAGGTAAGCGTGGACTCCGTGAGGTGCTGGTGAACGATTACAAAAATACTATATGGCTTGATAAGTAAACTTTTGTCCGCCAACTGCCGCCTCAAACATTAAGCCGCCTTTTATGTGAACAAAAATAGCCATTCCTTTACGGTATTTTGTTTCAGCCTGTACCCCTGTAGCAGGTCCGGCACTTGCGCTTGCAGTTGTTCCTTCAGTACCGGCTTTTGCCTGTGCTCCGGAAGTGACGACTGCTGCGGATGCTGCGGCGTCAAGTTCAAACTCGCCACTGGTAAACTCATCAAAGGCCCGTTTGTCCTGAAAGAAAATAATCTCGCTGAATGCTTGACCACCCAACTGCAAGCCGATCGTCGCTTTAACCAGTGATACTGTCCCCGTGATTTTTTCTTCCCGATAGACCTGTCCCTTGCCGTAGGCCCCGCCAATAATTATGCCACCTTTACCAATCATAGGAAAAACAGCATAGCCATAAGAATTTTTGAAAAATGACTGAGTTTGTGGAGATTTTTGAAATACCTCAATTGTTTTTGCATAATTGTCGGCCCAGGCCGACGTTGAAAAAAATACCAGCATGATCATCACGGCCAACAAAAAAGAAAAACGCAAATTGTTCATAGAGTAACCTCCTGTATTATTAAAGATAATGGTAATAAATCGGTAACCGTTCACCGGGGTCGACAAGATTACGAAAACCACGATCTGTAATCATTTACCAGTGCCACAGATTCGGAGTTTCGTTCTTCCCAGCTTACCTGATTTTGGCAGACACCGCCTCGCTGTTATAGCCTCTCTATGCGATAAGGCCCAGGTCAGCGCTGACTCCGAACAGGCGAAGAGGTAAGCGAAGACTCCGTGAGGTGCTGGTGAACGATTAGGATAAAAATATAAAATGGGGCTTTGGCAGCCATTAAAAGTGGCAACAGAGGTTCCTATAGGTCTATTTTTACGGGAAGAGTATGATCCTGAAAAAAAAATTGTTCTTTTTGTGCATGGTGTTTCCGGATCACCTAGAAATTTTGAGGCTTTGATTGCCTGTATTTCTCTCGTTTTGCCAAACAGATTTTCAATAAAAAAAGCGAAGCGGCTAAATTAACCGCTTCGCTTTTTTTATGTTAATGTTTTTTTATGAAGTAATTCAGCTTAGGGAAGCTCTTTCATGATGGCTTCGCTTACTTCCTGGATGCTCGGGCCGCCGTCAACGGAAATAATTTTGGCGCTGCTATTATTTTTGAAGTAGTTAACAGCGGCCATGGTGCCGGTCTTATCATCATAGTAGATGCCATGACGTTTATTGATTGCGTCTTCGTCCTGATCATCAGCACGGGTTGAGAGTTCGCCGCCGCAGACCCGGCAGACCAGTTTGCCGTCTTTTTCAACCGGTTTGATAGCATCAAAGGCGATATGGTTGGGATGATTGGGATCGTTGGCGCACAGGCGGCGGCCCATGATCCGTTCTTTGGCAACCTGACGGTCAAGCACGATTTCAAGAACATAATCAAGAGTCATGCCGGAATCCTTCAAGGCCTTGTC
The DNA here is from genome assembly GCA_029933005.1 of Deltaproteobacteria bacterium. Classification (GTDB taxonomy): domain Bacteria; phylum Desulfobacterota; class Desulfobulbia; order Desulfobulbales; family SURF-16; genus JAGHCC01. The sequence goes on along the minus strand of JAOZOY010000038.1, from coordinate 24,464 downwards.
CAGAGCTTCGGCCTGGGCCAGTGAACGGGGAAAACCGTCGAGTATCCAGCCTTTGTCTTTTGATTTTCCCAGAGTTTCCAAAACCATGGGAATGGTGATGTCGTCGGGCACCAAGTCGCCGCGATCAATATATTCCTTGGCTTTTTTGCCCAGTTCGGTGCCGCCTTTGATATGTTCACGGAAAATGGCTCCGGATTCAATATGATCCATGCCATATTTTTCTTTTATTATGGCGCCCTGGGTTCCCTTGCCGCTGCCGTTTGGTCCAAATGCCAAGATGTTCATGCGTAACTCCTTTTTTAAGATTTGATTTTACAGCTAATTTGTGAAAAAATGATTAATATTGATAAGTTAAAAAACAAAAAAGCTTAACATTATGTAAAAAATTTTCTAACTATAATCCAAGCTTCGGAACTCCGCCATGAAAAAAAATTGTACGAAGGATTGTTGATGAAAAAAACCCTTGTCGGCGGTTTGCTTTTTTTGAGTATTATTCTTTTTGGCACCCTGGGATATTTTGTCATTGAAGGGTGTTCATTGCTTGACGGCCTCTTTATGACAATGATCACAATCACCACGGTGGGCTTTAGTGAAGTTATTCCTTTGAGTCCGAATGGAAAACTGTTCACAATGGTGTTGATCCTTCTCGGTGTCGGCTTTGTCATGTTTGTTTTTGGCAAGATAACCGAAGCCGTGGTGGAAGGAGGCCTGCAGATGGTCTATGGGAGAATGCATATGAACAAGAAGGTAGCGCAATTGAAAAATCATTATATTGTCTGCGGTTTCGGCCGGATCGGCAGGGTTATCTGTAAATTGCTTCATGAAGACAACAGTCTTTTTGTTGTCATTGACAATGATCCGAAAGAAATAAAAATGATCGAGGAACAGGGTTATTTGTTTCTTGAGGGAGAGGCTGCAAATGATGAAATATTAATCAGGGCAGGATTGAAAAAAGCCAAGGGACTGATTGCCGTGGTCTCCTCGGATGCCGATAATGTTTTTATCGTTCTTTCGGCCCGGGGTTTGAATGCGGATCTTTTTATCATGGCCCGTTCCAGCGGAACTGAAGGGCTGGAGACCAAGCTTCTGCGGGCCGGGGCGGATAAGGTGATTTCTCCCTACTACATCGGGGGATGCAGGATGGCGCAACTGCTTCTCCGTCCGACAGTAACTGATTTTATCGATTTAACCGTCCATGGAGGGGAACTCGGCCTGCGGTTGGAAGAATTGGTTGTGCACAGTAACAGCCAGATAGTTGACAACAGCCTCATGGATTCGGGCATAAGAAGAAATTTTGATCTCATCGTCGTCGCCATAAAGCGGAGCAAGGGGGATATGATCTTTAATCCGAATCCACATACGAAAATTAAGACCGGAGACACTCTTGTGTTGTTGGGACAATATGAAAAAATCAAGGAACTTGAAAAAGAAATTTGATGGATTCGTATCAAAAATGAATTTCAAGCACAACAGGAACAGGCAGGGATGAAATTAAATAAACCGGTGAAAATCTGTAATAACAGCTTATCCCTGAATGTTTCAAAAGACGGGCTTGCGGCTTTTTTGAAATTGGATGAGGCTGAATCCTTTGATGACGTTCAATTTGACGAAATCTTAAAAGAAGTTCAAAAGTATGGAATTGTTTTAGGTTTTGTTTCCAAGATGGGTCCGGTAAAGGATGACATGATCATCATTTCCCGCGGCATTCCGGCTGTTCCCGGAGAAAATGCCAAAGTGATCCCAAAGGTGAAGCCGCCTGCTGCCCGTATTCCCAAAAAAGAGGCAAAAGGAAAGGACAAGGTCAATTATCGGGAACTCGGCAAAATTGTCAATGTCCCTGCCGGCCTGTTTTTATTAGAGAAAATTCCTCCGACCTCGGGCCGACCGGGAAAAAATATTTTTGGTGAACGTATTCCGACGAAAGAGGGAAAGGATGTGACGATAAAATGTGGACCGGGGGTTGATCTGTCCGAGGATGGTCTTCGCGTTACTGCCACCGTGGATGGCAAGTTTGTGATGGATAAAGGCAGGCCTTGTGTTCTTGAGGAACATGTGATTAACGGTGATGTTGATATGAGCGTGGGCAATGTTGTTTTTTGCGGTAAATCGCTGGTGGTTAATGGTGAAGTCCTTCCCGGTTTTGAGTTGAAATGTCGGGGTGATATCCGTGTTAAGGGCCTTGTTAACAATGCCAGGTTGCTTGTCGGCGGCAAGCTCGAGGTCAGTGGTGGTATAATAGGAGAGGACGCGGATATCAAAGTCAAAGATGATGCCAAGGTTCATTTCATGGAAAATGTCGGTTTTTTTGAGACCCGGGGATCATTGACTGTCACGGATTATATTGTTCAGGGGAATATCATGGTGCGTCGGAATCTGACAGCCCTTGACGGCAAGGGTGCGGTTATTGGCGGTAACTATGTTCTTGGTGGTTCAATGTATGTGAAAGAACTTGGCTCTGATGCGGAAGTCGTTACAGAGGTGACAGTGGGACTTGATCATGAATTGAATGTGAGAAAGAAAAAACTGGAGGCTGAAAAGGAGTTCTGGCCCGCTAAGATGAATGAACTTTTGAAAAATATCGGCAGTCTCAATGAAATGAAGAAGAAAGAAGGACCGAGTTTTCCGGAAGACAAGAAAATATTACTTTTGAAATTGAATAAAATGATGCCGGAGGTCATGGAAAAGACAAATGAACTGACGGAGAAGGAAGCCAGGCTTGATGATGATTTGCTCAAGGCCACGGAAGAAAGCATTTATGTTTACGGTACTGCTTATCCAGGTATTTACGCAAAGATCGGTAATGCGGCCCGGAGCGTTACCGATGAAGAGTCCTCTGTTGTGATTGAATTTCAGAAATCAACAGGGAAAATACATGTCCGTTCCATAACCTCGGAGGAAAGAAATTCGGTTGCCTGATCATCGCATCTGGGCCAGCATCTCCCTCACAGCCTGATCCAGTCCCACAAAGATTGCCCTGGCCATGACCGCATGGCCGATACTGAGTTCCTCAATGGTGTCAAGGGCCGCTACCCTCCTGGCATTGACATAATTCAGCCCGTGGCCGGCATTGACCCGAAGCCCCGCTTCAAATGCCTCCTCGGCTGCTTCGGCAATCAGCGCAAATTCTCTGTCTTCCTCCTCATCCGAAACAGCATCGGCATAACGGCCGGTGTGGATTTCCACAAAAGTTGCGTTGATCTCCTTTGCTGCCTGGATCTGGCTGGAATCTGGATCAATAAAAAGACTGACCGGAATGGCGGCTGCCGTCATTCGGGCAATGACCTCGCGCAGATGTTTTTTTTGTCCGGCCACGTCGAGCCCGCCTTCGGTGGTTAATTCCTGTCTTTTTTCCGGTACCAGGGTCACCATATCCGGCTTCAGATCCAGGGCGATACCAATGATCTCTTCGGCAGCTCCCATCTCCAGGTTGAGTTTTGTTTTCACGGTCCGGCGCAGCAGTTTTACGTCCCGATCCTGGATATGACGACGGTCCTCACGAAGGTGGACGACAATACCGATGGCCCCGGCCAGTTCGCAAATGCCGGCCGCCAGAACAGGGTCGGGTTCGTCAATGCCGCGTGCCTGTCTCAAGGTTGCAACGTGATCGACATTTATGGCGAGAATGGTCATGGGATTTCTCCTTTTAATATTGAGTAATTGATCGGCTAATATTTTTTCTTTTTTTTCCATGAGAAGATAATCTTTTTCAGAACGTTCATGGTCATAACCCAGCAAATGGACCAGACCGTGAATTAACAGTTTTGTAACGCGGGAGTGAAGTGAGATTTGATTTTGCCGGGCTTCTCTGCGTGCCGTATCCACGGAGATGACGATATCACCGAGCAGACCGTCTTCAGCGGATTGTTCATCGGTCATGGGAAACGACAGGACATTGGTCGGTTTTGCTTTGTGGCGATAGAATTCATTGAGTTTCGCCATGCGGGAGTCTCCGACCAGGAGAATGCTCAGTTCGCTATTTTCAATTTTGCAGAGTTTTAGAAGCTGTCCAGCCATCTTGTTGATTTGGGAGATGTTGAGACATTTATCAGCTGTCTCGTCGGTGATGTATGTAGGCATGGATTTTGTTGGCTTGTTTGTTAAGAGGGACAAAGGTTTTTATCTTCATAGGCCAGGATGATTTGCTGGACCAGGGGATGGCGGACAACATCGGCATGGGTGAAATAGTTAAAAGAGATTCCTTTGATATTTTTTAAAATTTTGGAGGCGACAGTCAGTCCGGAGGCTTTGGAACCGGGCAGGTCAACCTGAGTGATGTCACCGGTAACGACCGCCTGGGAATTAAATCCCATTCTGGTCAGAAACATTTTCATCTGGGCCTGGGTGGTATTCTGGGCTTCATCAAGGATGATAAAAGCATTATTTAATGTCCTGCCCCGCATGAATGCCAGGGGAGCAATCTCGATAACTCCTTCTTCTATCAGGTCGGCCGAATGTTCCCGGCCCAGCATTTCATTTAAGGCATCATGCAGGGGCCGGAGATAGGGATTGATTTTTTCGGCCATGTCACCCGGCAGAAATCCCAGTTTTTCTCCCGCCTCCACGGCGGGTCGGGTCAAAATGATGGAATCGACACGTTTATTGGTATAAGCAGCGATCGCCATGGCCACGGCCAGATAGGTCTTGCCTGTGCCGGCTGGACCGATGCCGAAAACAATATCATTGTTGCGAATGGCTTCTATATATTCTTTCTGATTGACGCTTTTGGGTGAAATGATTTTCTGTTTTGCTGTAATAAATACCTTATCCAGAAAGATTTTTTTTAGATTGGTACGGGGTGCTCGTTCCAGAATGTTAATACCATAAATGATATCCCGGGGGTAGATGGGATAGCCGGTTCCAATCAGTTCGTAAATTTGTCTTAATGTTGTCGTTGCAACGTTCACCTCATGGGGCAGGCCGGTGACGGTTAATGACGTGCCGCGTGCTTTGACCGTTACCCCTGTTGCCTTTTCAATAGCCTGCAGGTTGCAGTTCAGGTGTCCATAGAGCAGGCTTGCCGATTCATTGCTGGAAAAGTCCAGTTTTTTGCTAATTTCCGTCGTCAATTGAATAGTTATTTATAATTGATGAATCCGTAAAAGTTACAATTTAACGCAAAAGATGCAGGTAGCGATCCGGTGAGAGTCAGTGGGACGCAAGAGTAACAGTTTAATTTTAAATCAAAACTTTTGCACCGTTCGCATCTTTCGCGTTAAAAGAATGACTTTTTAACTGTTTCATTTGACCCTTATTCTTTCCCGAGTCGTTCCAGTTCCTCATCAATGAGTTTCTGGACGCTGACGAGATTCCGCTGTTTCAGTTTCCTGCCGTTAATAAAGATGGTCGGCGTGCCGCGGACTCCGGCCTGCTGGGCATCCTGCAAATCCATTTGAAGATGTTTAATTACTGCAGGAGAAGCTTGGTCCTTTTTGAATTTTTCCAGGTCAAGTCCCAGGTTTTCAGCAATTTCCAGATATTTTTTTGCGCTAAGCTGGTGCATGTTCGCATACAGTTCATCATGATATTCCCAGAATTTACCCTGCTCATGAGCCGCCAAGGCTGCCTGGGCCGCTGGTTTGGCGTTATTATGACCTCGAATGGGAAAGTTTTTATAGGCAATTTTAACGGTTTCCGGATTGTTTTCAAGAATTTGCTCAAAAAGCGGTCCCAGTCGACTGCAGTGTGGACATTGAAATTCGCTGAAGACGACTATTTCAACCTGGGCATCTTCTTTGCCGAGAAAAGGAGAGTTCTTGGTGTTGATTTGAACAATAAAGGCGTAGCTGATTTCTTGGACGGTCCTGCTTTTTGTACTGCTGAGATAGATTTTTGTTTCAATTCCAGCCAGCGCCAGCCCGGACACCGAGATATTGTCCATGTCCGGATTCACCTCAATGGTGCCTTTAAGTTTGCCGTCATTGGAATGGATATGAACCTTGCCTTTGGTTAGAGTGAAGATTAATTTCCCATCCAGTGAACTGGCCATGTCAAGGGGAGCAGAGTCTGTTTTGAAATCAGAACTGATTTCCCAGTCTATCTCGGCCACGGAAGATGTGATGAAAGAGAAAAAGAGAAAAGTGCCGGTTAAGAAAATGATGAGTCGTTTCATGCTGTTATCCTTTTATGTTTTTAATTTGAGTAATTATTTCGAGTTTATCATTCTCCGAGGTAATGTCAACCTGAAATGGCTGCTGCGTGAAAATCTTTATCAGAGATTAAAAATATTTTTTAAGGAGTTTCAGTGATGAAATCCGCCAGATAACAGGCCAGATGCTTCACTTGGTATGGTTTGACGCTTTCGGATTGGCCCTCCTGCCATTGCAGAAGACAACCGCTGCAGGTGGTCACAACGGTCTTCGCCGTGGTTTGATCAAACTCGTCGAGAAGATGGGAAAAAATATTACAGGAAAGGTCATAATGGGACAGGTGAAAAAGTCCTCCCTGTCCACAGCATTGAGGTCCTAGAGGCAGTTCCACTGGTGGTTGTTTCGTTATTTTTGTCAGCAGTTGCCGTGGTTCGCTGACAATTTGATGGCGGCCGAATCGCAGGTGGCAGGGATCATGATAGTAAACGGATTTTTTATTGAGATCATCACAATCCGGTGGAAGCGAAGCGGAACCATCCTTTAATCTTTCATGAAAAAAAGAGGAGAATTCCACAACTCTGCCACTGAATTTTTTTGCCTTTTCGTACCAGCGCGGCTCGCGAGAGAAAAGATCGGGATATTTTTTCAGCTGGCTGAAACAGGAAGCGCAGGAGGTCAGAATCGGCAGGGAATCAGAGGAAAAGACGTTGATATTTTTTTTAGCAAGTCTGCGTGCCTCATCAAGTTTTCCTCCGGCCATCGCTGCCAGGCCGCAGCAGGCCTGATTTGTCGGTTTGTCAATTTTTCCTGAATGCAACGCCTGGGCAAGAAAAAAAACACTTGAAGCAATATCCGGATAAAGATGCGTGGCCAGGCAGCCGGCAAAATAGGCAAATTCTGTAGGTTGTTTTTTTGTTTTTTGGGGCTGAAGTCGGGATAGAAGGTTTTGGTTCCTGGTATGAGATTGAGTGATCAGATCCGGATTCAGAAAGGACAGTTTTCGGCGCAGACCGCTGTCGAAAGGAAGCTTTCGAATAGTTTTACCGGCGATTTTTGCGAGAGAAGACAGCCCGGAAAGCAGGGCAGGAGAGCCCAGGTTCCTGATGGTGGAATGTTTTGCCAGGAAATGTTTGTCGGATCGAATCGGCAGACTGGAACGAGCTGAAATGAGTAACCTGGTAATGTCGATCCCGCGGGCGCAGACCTCGGAACAGGCGCCGCACAGAAGGCATTTAGAAAGGATATCACTATAAACTGCGGAACCCGGAGCAGCAAGGCGGGAAAGAATATGGAGTTTTCCCCGGGCGGTCAGCGATTCACGGCCGGTAACCTGATAGACCGGACAGACCGAGGTGCAGGCGCCGCATTTGGCGCATTGATGCAAAAGTTCCGGGTCGATTGATTTATCCATAGTGGCAGGATGAGGATGAAACGGGAAAAATGGATTTCTGAGGGAACTAATTCAACCAGTCAAACCAATTAACCAGTTACATAGTTTTAATGCTGCCAGAGCAAAAACGCTTTGATGAATGGATCCAGATTTCCGTCAAGAACACTGTCCACGTTACCTATTTCACAGTTTGTCCGATGATCCTTCACCATGCGGTAGGGATGCAGGACATAAGATCTGATCTGGCTTCCCCAGGCGATTTTCTTTTTATCTCCATGCAGTTCTTCCTGCTCTTCCTTCTGCAGTTCTTTTTCTCTTTTATAGAGACGGGCCGTGAGCATTTTCATGGCAATATCCTTATTGCGATGCTGGGAACGCTCATTTTGACACTGGACGACAATTTTTGTCGGCAGATGAGTAATGCGGATGGCTGAACTGGTTTTGTTGACATGCTGGCCGCCCGCTCCACTGGCCCGGTACGTATCAATACGCAGATCTTTTTCGTTGATGTCGATATCGATATTGTCGTCAAGCTCCGGAAAGATAAAAACAGAGGCAAATGAGGTGTGGCGCCGACCGTTAACATCAAAGGGAGAAATGCGTACCAGCCGGTGAATGCCCATCTCCGAACGGAGATAACCATAAGCATAATGGCCGGTTACCATGATGGTGACACTTTTGACACCTGCCTCGTCTCCCGGCTGGAGATCAAGGATTCTGGTAGCAAATTTTTTTTCATCGGCCCAGCGAAGATACATGCGTAAAAGCATGTCGACCCAGTCCTGGGCCTCCGTGCCGCCGGCACCGGCATGGATGGTCAGCATAGCATTGTTTGCATCATGCTCGCCGGAGAACATGCATTCGATTTCAAAATCCTGAAGCCGGATCTCGAGACGGGAAATAATCTGCGCAACTTCCTTCTCGGTTTCCTCGTCATGTTCATCCATTGCCAGTTCAAGGAGAATTTCGGCATCCTCCATGGTACTGCTGCAGGAATGCCAACCTTCAATGGGATACTGCAGACGGCTGATGGCCAGTTGTGTCAGGCGGGCTGCTTCCGTGTCATCCCAGAAATTGGGATTTGTGGTCTGATGCTCAAGTTTTTGCAGTTCTTCCTGTTTGGCGGCTAACTCAAAGATGCTCCTGCAGGGTATTCAGGCGGGCTCTGATATTTGCAAGTTTCTGTTTGAGTTCTGCTGACATGGTTAGCCTCTTTTATGATTGGTTTGACTGGTTTTATTTGTTGAATTTGTTTCACTGGTTAAGTGGGTTGAGCTGGCTCAACCGTGTTTCTGAAGAATGTAGCCAAAATAAATAATATAATCATTTCAACGTACCAAACCAGTATTTTTTTGTTTTTGCCGCCGAATCGTAACCAGTCACGGGTAAAATCACCAAGCTTTCACAGGTATCGAAGATCGGAGTCTCACTATGTTCATTTCCCTGCCGTAAGTGGGGCGGGTGACTATAGCCCCTCTTTGTCAGACGCCCTGATCGCGGTAAGATTCGGTGCCTGTGAGAGCTTACGCCAGATCAGCAGAAGGGCGGGGAGAAGAAGAAGGCAACAGGCCTTGGGGAAGAGATGTCCGTAACGGCTGAAAAACGAGAGGTTTTCAACAAGCGGAACTTCAGCATTCAGGTAATATGTTTTAAACAGGGGCGACTGTGAGATAATTCGACCCGTTGGGTCAATAAAGCCACTGATGCCGGTGTTTGCTGCTCTGGCCAAACTCCGTCGGTTTTCAACGGCGCGGAGCACGGCCATTGAAAAATGTTGAACAGGGGCACTGGAACGTCCAAACCAGGCGTCATTGGTAATGTTGACCAGGAGATTGGCCCCATCTTGAACCGTTTTTCTGGCCAGTTCCGGGAAAATTGATTCGTAACAGATCAGTATTCCGGCCCGGATTATGCCGCTCGTCAGCGGTCGACTGGAATTCCCGGCGCTGAAATTTCCCATGGTTTCCACCAGTGGTTTGGGAAAAGGAAGAAGGTCAGGCAGTGGAATATATTCGCCAAAAGGAACAAGATGCTGTTTGAAATAAAGATCATTGATTCCCTTCTCTGTTACCAGCAGGCCGCTATTATAAATTGTTATATTTGAGGAGTCGTCAATGGTATACATGGGCGCTCCGCAGAGAAGATTGACTTTGTTTTCCAGAATCAGATTTTCAATTAATTCCGCGAAAAGTGGATGGTCAACCGGACAGAACGGCAGAGCGGTTTCCGGCCAGATAAGAAGGTCGGAGTGCTGTGTGGACAGAGATTTTGTTGAAAGATCAATATAGTTGCCCAGTGCTTTTTTCATGTTTTCCGGCAGCCATTTCTGGTCCTGCTCAATGTTTCCCTGGATAACGGCCAGCTTCACGATTTTTTTGTTTATATCGGTTGCAATTTGCTTCAGCCGCTGATGGTTGTACACAGATGCGGCAACAATAAGGCAAAGAGCCGGCACGGCATGATGCCATTTCCTTGATTTTTGTCCCGTTTTCAGGGATGAAGCGGATGTCATCAGCAAGGTAAACAGGAGGCTGTTGACCAGCACGATAAGAAAAGTGATGGAGTGATGACCGGCCAGGTCGGCGATCTGAATGATTTCAGGGAAAAGAAACTGGGAATAGCCGAGATCCTGCCAGGGAAAACCGGAAAACAGGAGACTGCGGACATAATCCAGGGAGACCCAGACCAGGGGAGCCGTCCAGACGGGTGGAACAACAGGCATGGACCAGCTCATTATTGCCGAAAAAATTGCCGGATAAAGGCCCATGTAAGCGGCCAGCAGGACAAGGGCCGGCAGGGTGAGCCACAGGGGAAGATTGCCATATTTGCCAAGGACTATGACGATCCAGTACAGGAGGAGCAGGTGATATAAAAATCCGCTGATAAATCCCCACAGGGCGGCATGAGCAGGTTTTTCCTTTTGACAGAGGTAGAGCAAGGGAAGCAGTGCCGACCAGGCAAGACAACCATAACCCGGGCCCGGTGAAGAAAGATAAAGCAGGACAGCCGTCAAAAGCGCAGGGCCTGCAGGTTTCAGTTTTTTCATTATGAAGTCAGACCTGAAACATCCTGATGTATTTTGATGGTTTCAATTCGTCTCTTGCTTGCTGAAAGAACCGTAAAGGTCAAGGATTGAAAAATTGTTTTCGCCCCTGTTTCCGGCACACGGTCAAACTTGTCGACGATAAAACCGGCAACGGACTCATAAGGGCCGTCAGGAAGGGAGACATGAAAAAAAAGTTCGATTTCTTCGAGGTTGACCTTGCCGGAGGTGATCACAGTATGTTCGTCAATTAAATGCCATTGCTCTTCCGGCTTGTCGGATTCATCTTCGATCTCGCCGACGATTTCTTCAAGCACGTCTTCAAGGGTGATCAGTCCGCGGATACTGCCGAACTCATCGGTTACAATGGCCATATGAGTGTTTTTAGATTGAAAATCTCGAAGCAATGTGGTGATTTTTTGATTTTCCTGCGCAAAAAAAACTGGTTTTACCATGGACTCGATTAAATTTGATGATTCCGAACAGCCACTGATCAGAAGATCTTTTGCGTGGAGAATGCCGATGATGTGATCCGGGTTTTCAGAGTAGATCGGAATTCGGCTGAAACCATGTTTTTTTATCAATTCAATGATTTCATTTACTGGTGCGGTGGATGAAGCACTGATGATATCACTGCTTGGCGTCATGATTTCCCGGATCAGGGTTTCTCTGAAATCAAAAATGCTGCTGATCATCTCGCCTTCCTGGCGGCTGATCAGCCCATGTTCTTCACCCTCTTCAATGAGTTCCTGGATTTCCTGCTCAAGATCCTTGGTTGTGTCCGGAGGTTTTGTCACGCCTAAGGCGTAGAGGATTCGTTTGAAAAGAGAATTATGGGAGTCGGAAGAGGTTTTTTGTTCATCCATGTTGTGAATCTACGAACAGTTTCCTTGACAAAAGAGAAATTTTTTGAAAGATTATCAGGTTGCTCTCACTGCGGAGTTAGGATAAAGTGTCTATCGTATTATTTTTATGATGGTATGGAATACAATTTTTGTAAATATTCGGGTAGCACCTCAGGTTCGCCCAAACATTTACAGTACACAGATTATGGTACGAATCTATCTATCAAGCCGAATATTTACCAATCTTTATAAATGTCTCATTTGAAAACCACAAGAGGAAAGTGATACTTTCATGGTTGATGGTCTCGTAAAAAGTCCAGAATTTGGTTGTTTTGCGTCGCAACTCATTGAGTTAGTGTCATAAACTTTTGAAATTTTGACTTTTTACGAGACCATCATGGTTGACTATAGGACATTATTTTTAATTATAGCCGGGGATCAGTTTGAAAGAAAAGGTTTTAATAGCAAACAGGGGTGAAATTGCCATCAGAATCGCCAATGCCTGTCAGAGCCTTGGCCTGGATTATGTGATTGTTTACACGTCCGCCGATGAAGATTCCGAACATGTCCGCAGTCATCTCGACGACAAGTCTCAGCGGCATAAGGTCTGGCGGATTTCAAGTTATACCGACCCGAATGATATTCTGGCCATTGCCGATCATACGAAATGCACGGCCATTCATCCCGGATATGGTTTTTTTTCCGAGGATTTTCGTTTTGCCCGCCGGGTTACGGTGCGGGACAGGCCATTAACCTTTATTGGACCGAAATGGGAAGTGATCAGGGATCTTGGCGACAAGATCAATACGAAACGGGTCGCCAATAAACTGAATATCCCCACGATCCCCGGGACGGATGCACCGATTTACAATGAGATGGAGGCGGAGGCTATTGCTGAAGATCTCCTCATGGACCAGAAGGACCAGCAGATTAAGGATCCTTCTATTCTTGTTAAGGCGGCGGCCGGCGGCGGCGGTATGGGCATTGAAGAGGTTCACCAGGTTGAGCAGTTCAGGAAAATTTATCGTCAGGTTCAGAATTACGCCAAGCGGCAGTTTGGCGATGGCGGTGTCTTGATTGAACAGTGCCTGCGCGATTACAATCATATTGAGGTACAGATCGTCTGCAGTCGTCACGGCGAGCGGGTTCACTTCAGCACCAGAAATTGTACCATCCAGAGCTCCGGACGACAGAAACGGCTTGAGGCATCACCGGGATTTGATTCCAGCTGTTTTACTTATGATTTTGATCCCAATGCTGTTTTGGATAAAATTGTTGAATATTCTCTAAAACTTGCATCCCATGTCAGATATGATAATGTTGGCACCTGGGAATGGATCGTCAGCCGCTCCGGCCAACCTTATCTGCTCGAGGTCAATACAAGAATACAGGTTGAAAATGATATTTCCGCCCGGATCAGTTATTTGAAAAATAAACAGCCGAACCTGATCAGGGAGCAAATCCGCCTCGCCCTGGGTGAGAAGATGGGCTATACTCAGAAACAAATTAAACATAAAGGCGCATGCATTGAGTTCCGGGTTGTTGCCGAGGACACTCACCGGGGATTCCGCCCGTGGATCGGCATGATTTCCCGTTTTATTTTCCCCCAGCATGACTGGTCTGCCGTCTATACTCATGTCCCTTTTGACCGGCCCTATGTGATTCCAAATGATTATGACCCGAATTTGGCCCTGGCCCTTGTCTGGGGTGACTCCATGGATGAGGCTAAGGCACGGGGTCGTCGTTTTCTTGAAGATGTGGTGATTGAAGGAAAGAACGGCAAGGGGGAACTGATCATGACGAATCTGCCCTACTTGAAGGAAAATATAGATAATTTGCTTACATTTTAAATACGGAACGTACATTTAATGTATGTTCCGGAGTTGATGATATTAAGAGAAGTTTAGATGCGGCCGTGCAGGATAGCCTGCCAAGGTGTCGGTAGGCTCCGGCTCAGCTTTTTTTCTCTTTAAATATATAATATGGAAGATATACGAAAAAGACTCCTGAAGTGCGAAGAGCGTATTAAGTATCTGACCCAGATCAAGGAAAGCGCGGGTCAGGGAAATATCGCCGGTTTTCAGGACAAATTTGAGCATATTCGGGATTCGTATTACGATTTTTCTGATGATGAACTGCAGCAGCAGGTCAGAACGCTGGAAGATGGTATTGCGTTTCTGGAAGAACGATACGAGGAAAATCTGACTCCCATGGATCGGGTCCGTATTGTTCGCAGCCCCCAGCGTTTTTCCTTGAAGGACATCTTGGAAAATGTCTATGAGGACTACACGGAACTTGGTGGTGAAGAAGAAACGAATATTGACCCATCTATGGTTGCGGCCAAGGCCACGATCCTGCGTCGGATCAAAAAGAAGGTTTTTACCCAGCAGGTCATGGTCATCGGTCATGAGAAAGGATGTGGCGAGGAGTATCGGAACGGTGGTTGCAGCAAGCCGTGGGGAAATGAAAAGGCCCTGCGTTATATGCTTGTCGCCCAGACAGAAGGCATTCCCATCCATTTTTATATTTTTACACCCGGCTCTTTTCCCGTAGAGGAGTATCCGGGCGCGGCTCAGCAGATCGCCAGAAATCTTTTTGTCATGACAAAATTGCGGGTTCCCATGATTTCCATGATTTCGGAGGGCGGCTCCGGTGGGGCCGAGGCTATCGGCCTGTCTGATTTCAGGCTCATGTGTTCCCATGGGTATTATTCTGTTATTTCGCCGGAAGGGGCTGCGGCTATTGAGGGAAAAATTCGGGAAGGGGAAAAGGTGCCCAAGGAGCTCATTGAGACTTGCGCCACCCGGTTACGTATCACGGCTGAGGATAATTTGAAGCTCGGCTCCATTGACCGTGTCATTCAGGAACCTGTTTTGGGCGCCAGGCATGATGATTTTTCATTTTTCAAACGCCTTAAATTTGAGATAATGCGGGCCACGGATGAGGTTGTTTTGAAAACGAAGAGTTTGCGGGCATTCCGTGCCTATGAACTTAAAATGAAAAAGTCAGAGGATTCAGAAGAGGAAGAACCAAACATTGATATTTCCTGGGACCTGAACAGGGATGAGATCAAAAGGCTGCTCCAGCTACGTTCCCGAAAATATAGGGAAATGGCTAAAGAGGCCTTTGGTGGCAGACCGACCAAGATAGATTCTTTCATACAGCGGTTGGAGCAGAAATCATCTAAGGTTTATTACAGTTTTCGCTATGATTTGCTGCGGAACCAGCAGAAGCAGATGAAACAGGTGATTAAGGATGTATCCAGTGAAAGCTCGGTCTTTTTGAAACAGCTGACCGCGCCGTTCAGTGCTGCCTATAAATTTGTGTCCCGCAAGACGGAAGAGAAAAGAGTCAAACAAGTTTCCGTCAGTGCTCAGATCGGTTCGGAGCCGGAGTTCGGGGATACTTATACCAGCCCTCTTGCCAACGTGGACAGAACCGTAACTTGTCCCAATGCGGAAAAATTTGGCTGTCGCGATCTTTGGGTCCCAGATCTTTACGGTGAATTCTGCGGCGTCTGCGAAAATTGTGGTCATCACTTTCCCCTGGAGTATGAATGGTATTTGAAACATCTTCTTGATCGTGATTCAATCGATGAGTTCAATGCTGAAATCAGCGCTGGTAATCCTCTGTCCAACGCGGAATTTGAAAAACGGCTGCAGGCGGCAATCAGCAAGACCCGCCGCAAAAGTTCCATTATAACTTTCGAGGCGCGGGTTCGGGGGGTGGAGATTGTTGTGGCCATGCTCTACAGTAATTTTCGCAACGGGACCGTAGGGGCGGCCGAGGGTGAAAAATTTGTTTTGGCCTGCGAGAAGGCAAAGCTGAAACGAAGACCGCTGTTAGCCTATATCCACACTACCGGTGGCATCCGGATCCAGGAGGGAACCCTGGGTGTGGTGCAGATGCCGAAATGTACCATGGCCGTACGTGAATACGTTGACTCGGGCGGACTTTATATTGTGGTGTATGATAACAATTCTTACGCTGGACCAGTGGCAAGCTTTCTGGGTTGTTCTTATTATCAGTTTGCTATCCGCTCAAGCAGGATTGGTTTTGCCGGCTACCGTGTTATTCGTGAAACCACGGGCGAGGATATTCCGCCCGATTATCATAGTGCTTCCAATGCATTGAAGCGGGGTCATATCCAGGGGATATGGGACCGGCGCGATTTTCGCCGGAACCTCTACAAGGCCCTTTTGACCATGGGCGGCAGGAATTTGTATTATAGATAAAGCAGAAAAGGTATAGAAGATAAAG
This sequence comes from Deltaproteobacteria bacterium, assembly GCA_029933005.1. GTDB lineage: Bacteria > Desulfobacterota > Desulfobulbia > Desulfobulbales > SURF-16 > JAGHCC01. The sequence goes on along the minus strand of JAOZOY010000038.1, from coordinate 8,840 downwards.
AGTGAGTCCTCCATGTTCTTTACTTCTTTATTTTTTTAAAAATTATGAAAGATATCGATTTTGATGACATTCTGAGTAAATACCGTGCCGATCCTTACGGATACGTGGACATTCACACCATCCATACCGGACAGATCCGTTTTAATGTGTCCAAGGATGAAGAGGTGGAAGGAACCAGTGGTCAATGGCAACATATTCCCGGCACTAAACTCTATGTTCTCCATCGCGAGGGAAATGATAAAATCACTTATTCCCAAACCAGTGGAGTTATATCGTCCATCCGCGCCGATCTTGAAGGCCAGTTCGTCGAGGCAGGGGAAAGGGTGATTACAATCCGCTATCCTCTGAAGAAAAAAGAAATTATTGAATCGCTTCTGCACAAGGTGCTTGAGCCTTTTCATGCGCCCGAGCGGGCAAAGTATTTTTTCTCTCTTGATATTCAGTCCCGCATAGAAAAATTCGGGCAGCGGTCGGTCACGGTGAATCCTGGAGACGAGATTCTCACCATGTCCTTGATGAAAAGGGATACTCCGATTTTTTACGAGGGAGTGCCTGGTATTATTCATTCCGTTTATTTTAAGCCCGGCGTTACCGTGGAGCAGAATGAACCCCTGATCGGTATCTGCTCCCCGGATAAGTTGCCGATTATTAAGAAAATTATCACCAGGGTCAAGGCCGAATGGGATTAGCTCGGTCTTTGCCCCCCTCCTCTCTTCAACAGTCTGTTTTTCAGCAGGAACTTTCCTATCGCCGGCAGCATTTTTCTCAAAATGTTGCCGATCAGATTTTTCGCTACGGCGCCATTGTCGGATCAGTGATTCATCATTTTGATCGTCTGGACCGCTGCATGGATCATGCCCGGAGTTTGATCCTGGATCATGAAGAACAAAACCTCTCATTTCCCAGCGGCACGGTAATTTTTGCGGATTGCCTGGAAAACGGCCAAGGCAGGTTCGGCCGTTACTGGCATGCGCCCGAAGGTGGTCTTTGGCTGGTGCTGGTGCTGGTCAACACCCTGCTGCCCGAGGTCAGTCGGCTCTATCCCCTGGCCGCCGGTGTAGCCTGTTGTGAGTTTGTCCGGCACCATAATATTGACGGTCGGATCCAATGGGTCAATGATGTTTGTGTCAGCGGAAGAAAAATCGGTGGTATCCTGACGGAAAGCTGTGTTGGTCGGCATTCCGGCGAGGAATATATTCTTATTGGCATGGGAATTAATGTCAATAATGAACAGTTCCCGGCTGAACTACGATCCATTGCCGGGTCAATGCGTCCACACCTCTCCAGTGATCTTGATATGAAACAGGCCGCAATAGAGCTTTTGGCAAAATTATCCTGGAATATCGGTCTGTTGCATTATGACGAGATTAGATTGCTGCACGGGCGGGATGATGTCATCGCAAAAGCCGACCAAGGTTCCCTGCTTCTGGCCCGCTGGCGGCAGTTAAGCGACACCATTGGCCGCAGGGTGGAGTTCGGCTTTAATGTTGAAGAAGATCCGCAATATGAAGCCACGGTCCTCGGCCTGGCCGAGGACGGAGGGTTGATCCTTTCTCTGGCGGATTCCGGGACCATTGTCGAGTACAGCGGCGAGATCCGCTATCTTGATTAAGGCCGGTGAATAATATGGAATCCATCACTGTCATCATCCCTACATACAATCGGGAAAAATTACTGAAAAAGGCCATTGATTCGGTGCTGGAGCAGAACTATTCTCATTTTGAGCTGATCGTAGTAGACGATGGTTCGGATGATGACACTGGGACACTGGTGGCCGGTTACCCGAATGTCAGGTATATCCGGCAGGAAAACAGGGGAGCGGCTGCGGCCCGTAATATGGGTTTGGAGATGGCAAGACATGATCTCATCGCTTTTCTTGACTCAGATGACTGGTTTGATCCTGCTAAACTTGCAGTCCAGGCGCGGGCCATGGCTGAAAAACCGGAATATTTCATCTCCCATACGGATGAAATATGGTACCGGAGGGGCATTTTGCTCAACCAGAAAAAAAAGCATCGTAAACCGGGTGGCCATATTTTTGCCGATTGTCTACCCCTTTGCGCTGTTTCCATGTCAACCGTGATGGTGAGACGAGCGCTTTTTGATGAGGTGGGCCTGTTTGATGAACGTCTTCCCTGCTGCGAGGATTATGATTTCTGGCTGCGGGCCAGTGTCCGTTTTCCTTTTTTGAAAATTGATAAACCTCTGACTTTAAAGGACGGTGGCCGGCCGGACGAGGTTTCCTTTCAGTACGGAACCGGCATGGACCGATTCCGGGTTCAGGCTATTTTGAAATTGCTGGAGGAGACGGATTTGAGCCCAGAACAGGAAAGACTGGCCAGAAAAGAACTGACTAGAAAATGTGTAATTTATGGCAATGGCTGCATCAAGCACGGTAGGCCCGATGAAGGACGGTTTTATCTTGAGCTGGCGGAAACTCATGGTATTTGATACCTAGGCTAACCAAGTGGTATTTCATCAAAAAAGTTAGCTGTTGAGCGCAAAAAAAGAGTATCGTACTCCATGAAAATCATATGAAATCATGGCGACGGGATAAAGGATAGGGTAAACTCTATAGTATTTTTTTGATCACTGCAACTCACCAGGGGTAATGGATGAATTCTTCCTGGGTCAAGACTATTATGGATAAGCAGATGAAGATTTTTTTTTTGGTCAATATTGTGGCCATTGCAGTGGTAGCAGTTTGTTTCCTCGCTGGATGTACATCTCACAATAAGTTAACCCTAATGCCCACGCCTGTTATCTACCAAGATTCAGTCATTGATCCATTTGCCCATCTGACATCGGCACAAAAAAGCACAAAGACGCAGATTTTTTATGCAACCAACAGGGTTCCTGAGTCTTCGGAGAATAAAATAGTTTATGGCAACAGTTTAGATTCAACGCTTCATTTAGGGCAAGCAACCATTCACATGGGCGACCCGGATTCTATGTGGGATGAGCTGTATCAGTTTTCGCTCTCAAGCGAGCAGGCCGAGCCTATGTTTCTTACCCTGGAGGAGACCGTTGAGTTGGCAGTTATGCCAACAAAGGGTTTCCGGTTTCAGGATATCCTGACACCAGAACTGCAGGGATTTGTGGATTCAATCAACTCTGAACTTGCCCAGGTAGTTGATAAAGAAATTATGCTTTACGTGCATGGAACCAAGGTGGGTTTTGCTCATGCAACCATACTTGCCGCTGAAATTGATCATTTCGCCGGAAGGGATTTTGTCGGACTTGCGTTTGCGTGGCCTTCTCATCAGAATATATTATATTATTTGTTAGGTATTGATGTCCGTCGCGCCTTACATTCCAGTGCGGCCCTGCAAAGTTTATTGGTTCTTCTTTCCGAACATACAGTGGTGGAACATATCAACATTCTTGCTTACAGTGCCGGATGTAAAATTGCTTCCAAAGCATTATTTGACCTGCGTCAGACCTATTCTCATCTGGATTCCAACCAATTAAAGAAAAAATTCAGATTTGGTGCCGCTGTTTTCGCCGCTGCTGATGTTGCAATAGATGTATTTGAAGAAAGATTGGCGGCAGTCAGCGATCTTGTCCAGCAGGTTGTTGTCACGATTTCAGATAAGGATAATGCCTTAAAAGCAGCTAAGAAATACATGGGGGGTGAAGTCCGGGCAGGATCCATAGAAGCTGAGAGTATTGAAGAAGCATTTATTGTTGACAATAAATTGTCAAATGTTGAAATTATAGATGTTTCCCTTGGCCAGGATGTTCGAGGTTTCGATATTATCGGCCACCATTATTGGTATCGGCATCCCTGGATGAGCAGCGACATTATTTTTTTAATGAGAACCGATCTCCCCCCTTTTCGCAGGGGCCTCTCCCCTGCGGAACTCGAAGGTCTTTGGTATTTATCAAGTGATTATCCTGAAAAAATCAGAAAAGCAGCGGGGATCGAACTTGAAGGGCAATGGTAACTTTTTTTAGCGGGTTAGTGGTTATATGGCTCAAGGGCTCTTTTTTCTTTTTTTTCTTGCGATCGTTTCCGCCATTTTAACGGGATTTTTTCGTTATTATGCCGTGAAAAACAGCTTGATAGACTATCCAAATTCCAGGAGTTCCCATGTCAGTCCCACACCCCGCGGAGGCGGAGTAGCCATTGTCGTCACTTTCCTCTTCGGCAGCCTTTTGTTGTCGTTGTCTGGTTTTGTTCCCGAAAGAATTTTTTTTATTATAGCAGGCTGGGGCGGATTAGTCGCTTTGATAGGTTTTATTGATGATCATCGTCATCTGCCGGCCCGAATCCGGTTCTGCGTCCATGTTGCGGCAGCGATAGGCGCGCTTTTTTATCTGGAAAAAGTTCCTTCCCTGCCTTGGGTTACCGGTACGGTTGATTTTGGCTGGATAGGATATTTTATTGCTGCCGTCAGTTTAATCTGGTTGCTGAATTTTTATAATTTTATGGATGGGATTGATGCTGTTGCCGGGCTGGAGGCGATCTCCGTGGCAGGTAGTGGTTCATTTATCATTTGGTACAATCATGGCGCACAGGGATATGCTTTCTGGTTGCTGGTGTTAAGTGCGGCCACGTCGGGTTTTCTTGTTTGGAACTGGCCTCCGGCAAAAATATTCATGGGTGATGCCTGCAGCGGTTTTTTAGGGTTTATTCTGGGAGTTATGGCAATTGCATCTTCAACTGATGGTGCAATTAATGTATGGAGCTGGGCGATTCTGTTCGGGGTTTTTCTGGTGGATGCTACTATAACTTTAATTCGCAGGGTTTTTCGTGGGGAGACATTTTATAAGGCCCATCGGAGTCACGCGTATCAGATCCTCTCCCGTCGTCTAAGTTCTCATCTGAAAATTTCACTTGCGATTTTGGCCATCAATCTTTTCTGGCTTTTTCCCCTTGCGTTTCTTGCCTCAATTTTTTCGGAATGGGGTGTGGCTTATATGGCGCTTGCTTTTGCTCCACTTATTGTTTTGGCCGTAAAAGTTGGGGCAGGGACGTCTAACGATTGAAAAATTGGTAAACAATCACGGGATAAAATGGGCAACGTCTTCTCTGCCACCGCACTGTAATTGATTACAGGGTGCTGCAGATGTGCGAAATTGGCTTGGTCAGTCCGTAATCATCGCTGTTGCGGGAAACATCCGTTTGTAGAGAAAGCCGGACAAACCAATCATCGCGCCAATGAGACAAAGTTCTTGGGAGTGATGATTTTCGGGTTGGATGAGGGATAAACAGGAGAGAACGAAGAGAAATTGGTAGCCCAGCCGCTGAAAGCGTAAAATTTTCCGCAGGACATAAATGTTGATAATGGGAACCACCAGTTCCAGCAGAAGAAAGATGTCAGGGCTGCTGAAGGACAGGGCGGTGAGCAGTTTTTTAGCAGTTGCAAAGGAGAGGAGCACGGCCAGAATCAAATTGAACACCAGGTATGTTTTTCGGTCATGGGGAAGAGAGTAATTGTTTAGTGAAAACAATAAGGCGCGTGAATTTTTTTCGTTTCGCAGTTGTTTCCAGATTTCTTTTTTACTTTTTCCCTGCTGGAGAAGCTCTTCAATCTTTTTTTCGTTTTTATCGGCCATTCATTTTACCCTTTTTGTTGCCCTTGTTTGGAGCAGAAAAACTTCTTGTTTGTCCCGCGGCAGGGTATTCTCAATGCATTAGGATGTCAAGAAGGGCTGTTGCTCTTTTCTGTCGACAGACAGAAAATAATTGGCTATAGTAACTCTCTTAAAATTTGTATTATTAACATATTTCTCGTTTAAACGGACAATGAATAATTTACCCGATAATCAGCGTATTGTGATCACCGGTGTCGGCTTGGCCGCCCCGAATGCCGGTCATATTGCTGAATTCCGTGAAAAACTGCTTGGAAGGTTGAGTGAAATCAGGGAAATTGATCTCCGTTATATCGGTAAGGTGCCGGCCGGAGTCTGTTCTTTTCCGGAAACAAAATACCGGAAAAAGAAAGAGAATAAACGAGGGACAAGGGCCGGCTGTCTCGGTGTCTATGTTGCTAATGAGGCCTTGATTGATGCTGGAATTACCGATTTTCAACGTGACCGAACCGGGGTTTATATTGGTCTTACTGAACACGGTACGGTGGAAACCGAGAACGAAGTTTATAATATCAGTCAATTTGATTATAATATCGATTACTGGACCCATCATCATAATCCGCGCACGGTACTGAATAATCCTGCCGGCGAGATTACCATGAATCTGGGAATAACCGGGCCCCATTATACGGTGGGTGCGGCCTGTGCCGCCGGCAATGCCGCCCTGATCCAGGGAGCGCAGATGCTCCGTCTTGGTGAGGTTGATCTGGCTCTGTGCGGCGGTATCTCGGAAAGTATCGGTTCTTTCGGTATTTTTGCAAGCTTCAGAGCCCAGGGCGCTCTGGCGTCCCATACTGATCCTGCCAGGGCCAGCCGTCCTTTTGACCGGGACCGGAACGGTATTGTCATTTCCGAAGGAGCTTGTGTCTATACTCTTGAACGGTTGGATCAGGCTCTTGCCCGCGGCGCGAAAATCTTGGCTGAGATTGCCGGTTATGCCATTAATTCAGATGCAAAGGATTTTGTTTTGCCTTATGGCCCACGGCAGGTGCAATGTATGGAGCTGGCTCTGAACCGGGCCGGCATGGCCCCGGCTGATATTGATATTCTTAATACCCATGCCACCGGCACCAGGCAGGGTGATGTTGAGGAATGCAAGGCCATCCGCCAGGTTTTTGAGGGTTGCGGGACAACGTATATCAATAATACGAAAAGTCATATAGGCCATGCCATGGGCGCGGCCGGTGTTCTTGAACTGGCAGGGAATCTTCCCGCCTTTGATGACGGCCTGGTACACCCGACCATCAATCTCGATAATATTGATCCGGACTGTGAATTGCCGAATCTGGTTGTCAATGCACCGGTTCAACTGGATGAAGTGAATACCATTTTGAATAACTCATTTGGCATGGTGGGCATTAACTCCGTGATTATTGTAAAAAAATATAAAAATTTATAGATAGTTACTTGATTCAAGAGGATTGGAATGACGCGTGATGAAATAAAAGATGTGGTTATAGAGATTATCCAGGATATTGACGAAGATTCGGATATGGAGAACCTGCAGGCGGATCAGGCTCTGCGGGATCAGCTCGATCTTGATTCCATGGATTTTCTCGACATTGTCATGGAGTTGCGTAAACGTTATAAACTCCAGATTCCGGAAGCGGATTATCCCGAACTGGCAACCTTAGACAGTTGTGTTAATTATCTTGAGCCAAGGCTGCAGAACGTTTAACCTCTCGTGAGTGACTATGAACTTGTTATAATCGGCGGCGGCCTGTCAGGGCTGGCCGCCGGTATTCGTTTTGCCCGCTTTGGCGGAAAAACCCTTATTCTTGAGCAGCATCATGTCCCCGGCGGGTTAAATTCTTATTATTTTCGTCAAGGCTTTCTCCTGGAAACAGGGCTGCACGCCATGACAAATTTTGCCGGGCCTAAGGAAAAGCATGCTCCCCTGAACCGGCTTTTCAGGCAGCTGAAACTCTCCCGCAAACGCTTTATCACCCACGAACAGTTTGGTTCGCAAATCCTTTTTGTCGAACGGGCCAGTCTCCTTTTCTCCAATGATTTTTCTCTGCTTGAAGCAGAGATTCACAGTGTTTTCCCCCATACAGTTGATGGTTTTCGCAAGCTGGTCAGGCTCATTGACGGCTATGATCCTTTTACGCCCAAACCCTGGCTGTCCGCCAGAGAGAAATTGACGGAGATGCTTGGAGATGAGTTGCTCATCGATATGCTGCTCTGTCCATTGATGGTCTATGGCAACAGTGCTGAACATGACATGGATTTTGATCAGTTTGTCATCATGTTCAGGGCCATCTTCCAGGAAGGTTTTTTCAGGCCCCAGGGCACAATCAGAGATTTTTTGGATATGCTGCTGGATCATTACCGTTCATTCAACGGTGAGATCCGGTTCAGGACAAGAGTGCGGCGCTGTATCAAACAGAACGACCGTGTCAGCGGTGTGCAGCTGAACTCGGGTGAGACGATCAGCTGTGATCATCTCGTTTCCACCATTGGCTGGCCCGGCACCTTGGAGCTCCTGGAAAAGAAGAGCAGAAAGGAGCGGCGGGAATATCATGGACGGATGAGTTTCATGGAAACTATCACCATTCTTCCCCAAGAGCGTAAAAAGGAGCTTCACGCCGACCGGACAATTATTTTTTATAATTACGGCCCTTACGACTATTGTCGGCCGGTTCAAGCCCTGGATCCCTCCTGGGGGGTGATCTGTCTGCCCGAGAATTTTCAGGGAATGGAGGACAGAGAGTTTTTTCAGATACGGGTCACCAATGCCGCCAATTACGATCTTTGGAAAAATGCTTCCCCTGAAGAGTATAAACATATGAAGGCTGAGTGGCTGGAAAAGTCGGCTGCGGTGGTTTCGGAAATAATTGGGAATTATCGGCAAAATAGGGTATATGAGGACAGTTTTACGCCGGTGACAATTGAGAAATTTACGGCCAAGGCCGAAGGGGCGGTGTATGGCAGTCCTGTTAAAATAAAAGACGGCCGGACTCCCTTTGAGAATATGTTTATTGCCGGTACGGACCAAGGTTATCTCGGTATTGTCGGTTCGATGCTCTCCGGCGTGACAATGGTTAATCAGCATATATTGGTTTGAGAAACAGAGAAGGTAGAGAAGTAGAGAATAAGGGATTTGGCAGTGCCGGATTTCGCGAAATTATTTCAAGATTTATTTGTCTGGCAGAAAGCGCATGAATTTGTGTTGCAGGTTTATTAACTCAACTTTCCGGGTTAATGTATTGTATGGATTTAATGATGTTTTTTTCGTAGGT
>JAOZOY010000037.1:12837-26097 GCA_029933005.1 Deltaproteobacteria bacterium | reverse complement strand
CCTCAATTCCAAGGGAATGTTTTTGCTGTTAACGGCAGCGTGGTTGATGTCTGTTTCGAAGGATCCCTTCCCGGCCTGCGTAATATGCTGGTAACCGGTGAAAACGGGCGTATTATCATGGAGGTGGCAGCCCATCTCAGCGAAACGGTTATCCGCGCTATTGCCCTGACTCCAACTGCCGGGCTTGGCCGCGGAGATAATGTCACCGGCCCGGGCCATCCACTGACCATGCCCGTGGGTGAAAGTCTTCTTGGCCGCATGCTGAATGTCTTTGGCCAACCCATAGATTCCGGCCCACCCCTGGACAGCAAAATAGAAAAAAGACCCATTTATCGAACTCCAGTCCCTCTTTCCAGCCGCATAGTTCAATCGGAAATCTTTGAAACCGGCATTAAAATCATCGATCTCCTGACCCCCCTGGAAAAGGGAGGTAAGAGTGGACTCTTTGGCGGAGCCGGGGTCGGCAAAACCGTGATCATCACCGAGATGATCAACAATATGGTGGGCAGCTATGAAGGGGTCAGTCTTTTCTGCGGAATTGGCGAACGCTGCCGGGAAGCTGAGGAACTGTACCGGGACATGAAACAGGCCGGCGTGCTGCATAAAACCGCCATGATCTTCGGGCAGATGAATGAACCATCGGGCGCCCGTTTCAAGATCGGCCATGCCGCCCTGACCCTGGCTGAATATTTCCGTGATACAAAAAGAAAGGATGTCCTGCTTCTGATAGATAATATTTTCCGCTTCATCCAGGCCGGCTCGGAAGTCTCCGGTTTAATGGGACGCATCCCCTCCCATGTCGGATATCAGCCCACCCTGGCCTCGGAACTGGCTGAACTGGAGGAGCGTATCTGCTCCACCATCTCAGGATCCATCACCTCGGTGCAGGCAGTTTACGTTCCCGCCGATGATTTCACCGACCCGGCGGCGTCACATGTGTTTTCCCATTTATCGGCCTCAATCGTTCTCTCCCGTAAACGGGCCAGCCAGGGTTTTTATCCGGCCATTGATCCCCTTGCCTCAAATTCCAGCATGCTGACCCCGGACATTGTTTCACAAAAACATTATCAGGTTGTGCAGGCCGTGCGAAAAACCCTTTCCGACTACGAGGACTTAAAGGATATCATTGCCATGCTAGGTCTTGAAGAGCTCTCTGGTGATGACCGGCGTACTGTTGCCATTGCCAGGAGGCTTGAACGATTTCTGACCCAGCCTTTTTTTACTACACAGCAATTTACCGGCATGACCGGCAAACGGGTCCATCTACCACGAACCATTGAAGGCTGTGAGCGTATTTTAAACGGTGATTTCCTGAAGATCCCTGAACAGTCGCTTTACATGATCGGCTCAATTGAGGAGGCCGGCTGATGGAAAAAATCTTGATGTCCGTATCAATTTTTCTGCCAACCGATGTTTTTCTTGAAAAAGACGGTATCCGGAAAGTGATTACCGAAGGCATGGAAGGCTGGTTCACCCTGCTGCCCGAGCATATCGATTATGTCGCCATTCTGACACCCTCCATTCTTACTCTGGAGGACCACAACCGGGACACACATTACTTTGCCGTGGACCACGGCACCCTGGTAAAACGGGGAAAACAGGTTTCCATCTCTACACGGAGGGCCATTCGCGGCAAAAACCTTGACAGTCTCGCCAATGTTGTGGAAAAGGAATTAACAGCCATGGATGATCTGGAAAAAAAAGCCCGCTCTGTTCTTGTCGGCATGGAGCATTCGATCATGCAGCGTTTTGCCGAGTTGAATAAAATGTGAATTCTTTCACAGAAACGCAGAGTTATTTTATTTCTTCTCTGTGAGAGATAAATTTTAACTACAATCAACCAGCATAGGTCGAATATTTTCAAAATAATGAAAACCACATCAACTCCACAAAAAGAACCGCTGCCGGAGATTATTGACGATAAAGTCAAAAAACGGCAAAAGGCGCAACGGGAAAAACAACAAACCGTTTTTTTCGGTTTCGGCACCTTCGGCATGGTCGGCTGGTCAATTGCTATCCCCACATTACTGGCCACGTTTGTCGGTCGCTGGCTGGACAACTTGCGGCCATGGCCCTTTTCCTGGACCCTGACCGGATTGTTCACCGGGCTCATGGCGGGAATGTTCATTGCCGCCAAATGGGTTAAAAGCAAAGGAAGGATGGGTTAAGGAATGTCCGGCGCGCCGTCATGTCCACAGCTCTTTCTCCTGTTTCTTGCGGGAATGGGATTTGGCCTGTTTTATTTCGGCGGTCTCTGGCTGACTCTGCAAAAAATCGCTACCCGGCAAAGCTGGACATTATGGCTGGGAATCAGTTTTATTCTTCGTCTTGCCGTTGTCCTAACTGGTTTCTTCCTGCTTATGCAGGGAAACTGGCTTAAACTTGTAGCCCTGACCACGGGCTTTATTATCATCCGTATCGTCATGATCAAACGAATTCAAAAAACTTCGTAAGAGTTCTCCAGCCTGCTTGTACGAATCTGTGGCACTGGTATACTCTTACGATTCAATGGTTAACGTAATTTTATTGCACCTTAGAGAACTGTTACAAAACTTCCGTGCCGACGGAACAGAAAACATCCAACCCATGAAACTTTCACCAGACCAATATATTCTCTTTGATTGGGGCTGGGGCAGGCTCAATGGCACCATCTGCTTCACCTGGCTCATTATAGTTCTGCTGGCCGGGACCGCCCGGCTGATTACCCGCAACCTGTCAAGCGACGCCACCATGTCAAGTTCCCAAAACCTTCTGGAAGTCGTAGTCAGCTCGATCAGCAGTCATATTCATGAAACAATCCACCGGGACCCGGTGCCGCTTATCCCCTTTGTCGGCACCCTGTTTCTTTTCATCTTTGTTTCAAATGTTCTGGCCATTGTTCCTTTTTATCTGCCGCCCACGGCATCTTTGTCCACCACTACGGCCCTCGCCCTGTGCGTTTTTCTGGCCGTGCCTTTCTTCGGGCTTTCGAGCCGAAGTATGAAAAGTTATCTCAGCGACTACATCAAGCCGACAATCTTCATGTTTCCTTTTAATATCCTGGGTGAAATTTCCCGGACATTTGCTCTTGCCGTGCGTCTTTACGGCAACATGATGAGCGGCTCCGTCCTCGGCCTGGTTATTCTCTCCGTGATTCCCTTTGTCTTTCCCGTTGTGCTGCAGCTGCTCGGGCTTCTGACCGGAGTTATCCAGGCCTATATTTTTGCCATCCTGGCAATGGTTTATATTGCGGCAGCATTGAAAAAAGAAGATAGAGAAGGTAAAGAAGTAGAGAAATAGAGAAGGTACAAAAAAACAGGCGAACTTCAAAAACCAATGAACAGCGTATCGTCATTCTTTACCTTCTTCTCTAAACTAAAAAGGAGAAAAAATGGGCACAATCGAACTTATCGCCATGGTTTCAATTTTTTCAGCCGCATTTGCAATTGCCATCGGCTCAATCGGCTCGGCTTTTGGCGAGGCCATGGCCGCGTCCACGGCCCTGCGCTCCATTGCCCAGCAGCCGGACCATACAGGAGCCATCACCCGAACCCTGTTTGTCTCCATGGCCATGATTGAGTCCACGGCCATCTACGCCTTTGTGGTCTCCATGATTCTCATTTTTGCCAATCCTTTCTGGGATTATGTTATTCAACAGGCTGCCGGAAAATAATGGTAAGCGTTCACCAGCACCTCACGGAGTCTTCGCTTACCTCTTCGCCTATTTTGGAGTCTCGCATACTCGCTTACCTGACCTGCTCGAATAGCACCAGTATGCTTCGCAGTCCCAGGTAAGCGAGGAATGAGACTCCGAATGAACGAATATAAGTCACTGGTAAACACTTACAGGCATGTGTGGTCACATGTAAATCTGTACCCCCGGTGAACGGTTACAAATAATGAGCATTGATTGGTTTACAGTTACCGCCCAGATCATTAATTTTCTGATCCTGGTCTGGCTGCTGAAAAAATTTCTTTACCGTCCCGTTCTCAACGCCATGGCAAAGCGCCAGGACAATATCGCGGCAGCGCTCCGGGATGCGGAAGTCAGAGAAAACCGGGCCGAGAAGGAAAAACTGCGCCTTATTGCTCTCCAGGAAGAAATTAAAAAAACGGCGGACAATGAGATCCTCAAGGCCCGACAGGAAGCCGAAGTCATTCGGGATCACCTCCTGACCGAGGCCCGGGACGAGGCTGAAGCCCAACGGCAGAAATGGCTGCAGGAAATCGTCCGGGAAAAAGAACTGTTTCTGGAACAGACCAGCCGCACCATTGGCCGTCAGTTTGAAAAACTTACCCGCAACGCCCTGGCCGATCTCGCCGACGAAAATCTTGAAAAACAGATCGTCACCGTCTTTTTAAAAAAACTGACTACGGAAGAAAGCAAGCTGCGGCTGAAAACGGGGTCAACAGGCCAAAACATAATCATCACAACTGCTTTTTCCCTGGAAGACGGGTTACAGAATAAAATACGCTCCAGATGTAAAACTCTGCTGGGCCGGGAGGGACGTCTCGAGTTTAGTCAGAACCCGGAACTGTTTGCCGGGATCTGCCTTGAAACAGAGGACAAGAAAATCAGCTGGAACCTCAATCACTATCTTTCCGACTTTCAGGAGGATTTAAAGACGGCGCTGGGGGAAAATAATTTTTGATTTCGGAATGCGAATTTCGGAGCGGACGAACAAAACCGAAATCCACGTTCCGAAATCAAAAACAATGCAAAAGCATACCTGTAATCCTTTAACATTTCGACATGTTAGATATCGACTACAAATTATTTATGTGGAGAAACTAACCACTGACCATGCTGGAAAAAAGTCTGCAAAATCATCAAAAGGCCTTTAAAAAAACCCTGGCGTCATACAAACCGCTCTTTGAGACGGAAGATATCGGCCGAATTATCTCACTGGCCGGGCCGATTGCCCAGGCTGAAGGCCTGGCAGGAGTCCATGCCGAAGAGCTGGTTCGCTTTGCGGATGGAACCCTGGGTATGGTCTCCAGCCTGAATCCGAAAGTGGCCGGCGTTATCCTCCTGGGTTCTGCCGAAAACATCAGGGCCGGCAGTGAAATCAGACGGCTGGGCAGAGTGGTGGACATCTGCATAGGGCGAGAACTGCTGGGACGGGTTATTGACGGCACAGGTGTACCCCTGGACACCAAAGGACCCCTTCCCGATCTTGAACGGCGGCCCATTGAACAACCGGCACCACCAATCATGCGACGGGCTCCGGTGACTGCTCCTCTGGAAACGGGCATCAAGGTCATTGACGGCCTGATCCCCATTGGTAAGGGCCAGCGGGAACTCATCCTGGGAGACCGGCAGACCGGCAAAACGGCAATCGCCCTGGACACAATCGTCAACCAGAAAGATAAAAACATCATCTGCATCTATGCTGCCATCGGCCAGCGAGAATCATCAACCGCCAAAGTGATTCACGAACTCAATCTTCATGGCGCCATGGAATATACCATTGTTGTGGTTGCCACCGGCCAGGATGCAACGGGCCTGCAATTCATTACCCCCTATGCGGCCACCACTATTGCTGAATATTTCATGGAACAGGGAAAGGACGTGCTGATTGTCTATGACGACCTCACCCGCCACGCCCGGGCCTACCGGGAACTTTCTCTTCTCCTGGAACGTTCTCCGGGCCGCGAGGCCTATCCCGGCGATATTTTTTACATTCACTCCCGGCTATTGGAGCGCTCAACTCACCTGCGCCCGGAATACGGCAACGGCTCCATCACAGCCCTGCCCGTTATCGAAACCGAGGCCCAAAACCTGGCCGCCTATATTCCCACCAACCTGATCTCAATCACTGACGGCCAGATCTATCTTTCTCCGGATCTCTTTGCCAAAGGCTTCCTGCCGGCCGTCGATGTGGGGAAATCCGTCTCCCGGGTGGGAGGCAAAGCACAGAAAGCAGGATTCCGGGATCTGGTCGGCCAGTTACGCCTTTCCTACTCTCAATTTGAGGAACTGGAAACCTTTTCACGTTTTGCCAGTCGTCTGGACGCGGAAACGACAAAAAATCTTGAACGTGGAAAACGACTGCGGGAACTTCTGCGCCAGGATCGTTTTCAGGGCTACAGGGATTTCGAACAAATCATTATCATGCTGGCACTGACCGAGGGCCTCCTGGATCAAGTCCCGATGGAAAAGATCAGGGAAACAGAGGATATGATCCGCTCCCAGGCAGCTAACCAGCTTGTTGAATTATGCCGGGAAATCAGCAAGGGCAGAATCCTGACAGAAAAAGACAAAGAAAAAATCTGCCATTTTATTAAAGATATTCCGGGCCTTGGACAGGAAGCCCAGGCACCTGCGGTGAAGGGTTAAGGTGTAAAGATGCTAAACATATACAGATCGTGGTTTTCGTAATCTTGTAGACCCCGGTAAACGGTTACTTACGATGTAAGAATCCAGGACACGAACGTGGAAATCCAAACCCTGCAGAAACATATCCAGTCCACAACCAAACTGAAGTCCATTGTCAAGAGCATGAAAACGCTATCTGCCGTCAATATCCGTCAATATGAAAAGGCGGTAAAAAGCCTGGATAATTACCTGCGCACTATTGAACTTGGACTGCAGGTCGTCCTGAAGGACCACGCCATCCCCACTCTTGCCAGGGCCGGCAAAACATCCTCTCCCGGACGGGGCCTGGTTATCTTTGGCTCAGACCAGGGATTATGCGGTCGTTTTAATAAAAAACTTGTTGAATTTGTCATTGAGTCCTGCCGAAGTCAACGGCTTGAAAAATCAACCCTGCGTCTTCTGGTCATTGGCGGCCGTCTTGGAGACCGGTTGGAAACAGCAGGATTCATCATTGATGAATATTTTGAAACTCCGAACTCGATTTATTCCATTAACAAAAACGTCTTTCATGTCCTTCTTGCCCTGGAAAACCGGCAATCCGACTATGTTGATCTTTTTTTCAATCAACATGCGGCCGGCATCGGCGGTAGACCATACCAACGGCCATTACTGCCCATCGACAACAAACATCTCCAGCATATCAAAAAAAGAAACTGGCACGGCCGCAGCCTACCCACATTCGCCATCCAGCCTTCCCGCCTTTTTACCGGCCTGATTCGTCAGTATCTCTTTGTCAGTCTGTTCAGAGCCCAGACGGAATCCCTGGAAAGCGAACAGGCCAGCCGGCTGCTGTCGCTGCAGAACGCGGAAAAAAATATTCAGGATCACCTGGAGGAGCTCAAAGCCGACTTCCAGATCAAACGTCAAACCGCTATCACCTCAGAGCTGCTTGATATTGTAGCTGGATTCAAGGCGACAACTGGAAAAAAACTAATATAACTCCCAGGAAATGCCTTCTGAACAAAACCTTTAAATCCCATCGACAAGAATACTCCGCACTTTTTTCAACGACTGTTCACCGTCAACCAGAATCAGTAAAACATCATTTCCATCAAGCATTGTTTTTCCACGAGGAATCAGGACCGAATCGCCGCGTAACACCGACACAATCAGAATTCCTTCCGGCAGCCCTAAATCCGCCAGCAGTCTGCCGCTGACAGCTCCCGCACCCATTTCCACCAGATGCAGGCCACCGCGGACCACCAGAGAAAAATCAAGCCGGTCAAAACCATGCAGGCTGGAGACAATTTCGGCAGCGGCTGAAATTTTAGGAGCCACAATCTTGCTCACGCCAATTTCCTGACAGGCGGCCCGTAATCCCACATCATTAAGTTTGACGATAATCTTTTTCACCAGCATCCGGTGTCCCAGCATGGCAATGACTGTATTGATCGCATCTGAGGAAGTCGTGGCAACCAGGGCATCTGCCTCGGAGAGACGCGCTTTCTCTAGAAGCTCCGGATTTGTACCATCACCATGGAGCACCAGGGCATCAAACTCTGCGGCCAGTTCTTCGCAACGCTTTTCATCATTATCAATAAGAACAAGCTCATTATCCTCATGCCGACAAAGCGTTTCAATCAGATTGCGGCCAATATCACCAATTCCAACAACAACAATTTTCATTTTTATTTCCCTTTTTTACGGCACGATCAGAAATCATTTTTCGTAACAGCCCTTTAGATTCGTTCGTTCGAAGTCTACGCTTACGCTTTTTTCCACAACCAAGTTCCCGGATAGAATAAAAGCAGCACAGACAGAACTTCAAGCCTGCCGGCCCACATATCAAAAATAAGCAGCAACTTACATCCCCATGACAATCCGGCCGATGTAATCCCGGCGGAAAGCCCCACAGTCCCCAGGGCGGAAGCGCTTTCAAACAGACTATCAACAACGCAAAAACCATGAAACGACAAAACAAACATGGAAAAAACAAGCAGGAGCAAATAAACAAAAAACAAGGTGGCGGTCTGGATGATTGCCTTCTGCTTTACTGGTTGTCCACCATACTTGCACACCACCTTTGCTTCGGAAGGGAGCATGCTTCGCCGTATGCTCCAATGGACGATCTTGAACAATAGCAACAACCGGACAATCTTGATACCGCCGGCGCTCGAACCACTGCAGCCGCCGATCATCATTATAACAGCACTGAAAAATTTTCTTGTCTCCGGCCAGGCAGCAGGATCGCTGACGGAAAATCCCGTGGTAGTGACGGTTGATGCGGCTTCAAAAAAAGCTGAAACAAAATCCGGACGGCTGCTTGAAAAATAAAAAAACAGAAAAGAGGTAAAGGCAATAAGAAATAGAAGGCCGCGGACCTGTAAATCCAGGCCGAACTGCTTCCATCCCCCTTTAAACAGGGTGTAATAAAGAGGGAAAGTAATCGCCCCCAGAACCATGAACATAATCACACCCGGCTCTGCCAAGCCGATTCTCGCTTCGCCGAAACGGGCCATGCTGTCCCTGTAAGGAGAAAAACCACCGGTCGAGACTGTGGACATAATATGGAGAAGACTGTCAAAGGGCGTCATTCCCACGGCAAAAAAAACGAAAAAACCAATTACGGTAAGGATGAAATAAATTCTGACAACGAGCCTGGCTGTGGCAAAAATACTGCCCACTAAATTTTCTCGGCCGAATTCCGAGGTGTAAAGCTGGAATGACGCCTTGCCCGGCTCAAGAAACATGACAAGAGAAATAATAATAATGCCGGCCCCTCCAACCCACTGGAGATAAGCACGAAAAAAAA
The DNA here is from genome assembly GCA_029933005.1 of Deltaproteobacteria bacterium. Taxonomy (GTDB): domain Bacteria; phylum Desulfobacterota; class Desulfobulbia; order Desulfobulbales; family SURF-16; genus JAGHCC01. Next base: position 16,987 of record JAOZOY010000037.1, on the reverse strand, counting down.
GCAGGCTGGCAGGCAACCGCTCAACATCCACAACAGAAAGACCGGTTGTTGTGATACCTGACATACTTTCAAAAAAACCATCCAGAAAAGGTGCTACAGGTAGAAAAGGCAGGGCGGCAATGACAGCGAAAAGAAGATAAGCCGCAGTGGTAACAACCAGCGCTTCCTGAAAGTCAAGAACGATGACCTTGAAATCAGTATTTCTTCCCAGAAGAAAGCAAGTCAGGGCTAAAACGGCAAATATGGCGACATAGAGCAATTCACCAGCAAGAAGAGCAACCAGAGCAGGAAGAACAAGCCCCACGCCCAATGGGCGTAGCAAGGCAGCAAGATAAATGAAAACAGCCCGCATATTCAATTGAGATTATCTCCCAACAGTCTGTAACTCCTGTGGTCGTCCCTGCTCCTCATCCAGAAGTTCCTTCATGTCCATGGCATGATCAAATTCATGGATCTCCTTCTCACTGAGAAGCAGATCTTTCAGAGCAAACGCCAGAAGACGACAATACTGGCTGAAGAGACGATTGGCCATAAGCAGGGAGGCGATCTCCAGCTCATTAATGTCTCCATCGGCTGCCCGCTTCATCACGGTCTGAAGGAACTGTTTATCCATCTGCGCGATGTGAACCACGATCCGCAGCAAGCTGCGGTACCGCTCCTGCAAATCCCCAGTCTCCAGAAAACGGTTGATGTCGTGGTACAGTTCCAGCAGACGACGGCGGAACAGCTTATACTGCTGGTGCAGATATTCATTGTCCGAACCGTCGAATTCGTCCAGATCATGCCTGATTCCTTTGATATTTTTGATTGAGTTCATGATATTACGCGAGGCGTAGATCATCCGTTCCAATTCTCTGGCCTCGGCCTCCTCAAGCTTTGCATTGAGAAGCTTTGCGTAAAATTCAATGATCTCTCCGTGCAGAAGCTTCACGTTGTCATAAAAATCAGAAAGACTACCGTGCCTGGTCAAATTTTTTTCAAAGGGCAAAGTATGATCAAAGATCAGTTTGTGATCAATCCTTAAAGTCCTGAGGCAGTAAAATTGACACTCCTCAAAAAGGTGCAGAATCTCCTTACGCAGGGATGCGGTGGCCGCATCCGTGACTTCCGTAGGGGTGTTATTAAGATAAACGGTGAGAATCTCCTTACGATCGGGAAATGTCCGGCTCAAAAAACGGGCAAGGAGTCCGATAAAGGGAAAAAAGACGATCACACCCATAAAATTGAAAAGGGTATGAAAGAGGGCCAGGGCCATGACCGCGTTGCTGGTGGTATCAAAAAAACGGCTAACCAGCCAGGACAAAGGCTGCAGGGCGGCAAAGGCAATGATGCCGGTCAGCAAATTAAAAATGAGATGACTGGTACTCACCCGTTTCTTGGCCTGAATCCCGCCCATGGAACCGAGGAGAACGGTAACCGTGGTGCCGATATTGGCGCCGATTACCATGGCCACCGAGTCATCAAAACTGATCAGGCCGCTGTGCAATCCGGTGAGAACGATGGCAATGGCCGCCGAGCTCGACTGCATGAGGGCGGTGATCAGAATGCCGAAGAAAAGGTAGACCCAGAGCCCGTAATCACCAATGGAACTGAGATCGATATGATGGGCATAAATCTCCACACTGGTCTTCATAAAATCGAGACCCAGAAAGAGAAAACCGAAGCCAATCAGCAGCCTGCCTCCCTGAAAAAACCTTGAGGATGAACCGAAGGCAATAAAAACAAAGCCACCGCCTGCGATCAGAGGTAAAGCAAAACTCTCAATTTTCAGCTTAAAACCGAATACAGCGACAATCCAGGAAGTGATGGTAGTGCCGATATTGGCACCCATCATTACTCCGATTCCGTTTTCCATGGTCATCACCCCGGCCCCGACAAAGGCAAGAACTATAAGGGACACCGCCGAGCTGGACTGGAGGATGGCGGTGATGAATGCACCACTGACGATGGAACGTAACCGGCTGTTGATATAAGACCTGATCATCCGGCGGAAGGCCCTGCCGGATATGGCCTTGACGGAATCCTCCAAAAGAAACATACCATAGAGAAAAATGGTGAGGCCGGCCAGCAATTTCCAGAAATCTAAAGAACCATTCATAAGATATAATTAAAGCTGAAGGAGTTATTGATTCCCAGTAAACGTTTACCGGGAACTTAATTTCATACCTGGCCCTTTCATGAATACTTTTTGGGGACTTTCGGTTGCGATCGACTGTTTGTATGAATATATTTAATATAATGATCGGGTGCTATTAAAATTTAAAAAAGAAGCTAAGCAACAGGAAATAAATTATCGATTTCGTAACCCAATTTTGCAAATCTGCCTTTTTGCGCAGATATCAACTTTCGACAAGGAGATAAAGTAATGAATGAAATCAAAACCATCCTGGTGCCCATTGATTTTTCGGATAATTCAGAAAAAGTCCTCCAGGGGGCAATTTACATGGCAGGGAAACTAGGGGCAAAGCTGCAAGTTATCTTTGTTGCCGAAGATCTTTCCACTTATTCCAGGCTCGCAATCCCCCATACCTCGCTGAAACAGTTTCAGGATGAAATCCTCACCGGCGCGGAAAACAAGATAACCTCTTTCCTGGAAGATAATATCGGCGACAAAGCCGACTATATGGGCAGGGTTCTGACCGGCGACATCTCAGAACAAATCATTGACTTTGCCACGGAAGAAAAAATTGACATGATCATCATGGGAAGCCACGGTTACAAAGGGCTTGAAAAAGTGGTGTTTGGCAGCGTGGCTGAGCACGTAGTCAAGAATTCTCCCTGCCCCGTGCTGGTGATAAATCCCTATAAATAACAAATGTCAAACAGGAAATTTTGAACCGTAGAAGGGAAAAAATTTCCTGCGGGATCTCCATCTGGCGTGGACATGGAGCAAAAAAAAGTTGAAAAAAACAATCAACACGGAAAGACAGCCTATTAAACTCTGGCTCGACGATGTCGAAGCCGGAACCATGGAACAGGCAAAACATCTTGCCAACCTGCCTTTCGTCTATAAACATGTCGCCGTGATGCCGGATGCTCATCTGGGCTATGGCATGCCCATCGGCGGGGTCATGGCCACGGATGATGTGGTAATCCCTAATGCCGTTGGCGTTGACATCGGCTGCGGCATGTGTGCCCTGCAGACCTCCCTGACCTCCATCAGCACCGACAATCTCAAATCGATCATGGCCCTGGTTCGCGGCAGTGTTCCCGTCGGGTTCAAGCATCATAAAAAAAAACAGGACAGAAATCTCATGCCGAAGACCAAAGGTGGTGTGCCGATTTCCGAACTGCCCATTACTTCCAGGGAATATAACAACGCTTTAACCCAGCTGGGCACCCTTGGCGGCGGCAATCATTTTATCGAAATCCAGAAGGGAAGCGATGGTCATATCTGGATTATGATCCATTCCGGCAGCCGCAATCTGGGTTACAAGGTGGCGAATTATTACAATAAACTGGCAATTAAGCTCAACAAAAAGTGGGGATCAAAAATTCCGTCCAAATGGCAGCTTGCCTTTCTTCCCGTCAACAGTCAACCTGGGATCAACTATCTTCTTGAAATGAATTTTTGCCTTGATTTTGCCCTGGCAAATAGAAAGTTGATGATGGAGCGGCTCAAAGACGCTTTTCTGACCGTGATGGCGCCGGTGACCTTTGATTTATTCATCAACATTGCCCACAACTATGCTGCCATGGAAAGCCATTTTCACAAAAATGTATTTGTCCACCGCAAAGGAGCGACCAGGGCCCGGGAAGGCGAACTGGGGATCATCCCCGGCTCCCAGGGAACTCCCAGCTATATTGTCAGGGGTAAGGGCAACAGGGACAGTTTTGAATCATGCTCCCATGGCGCCGGCAGAAAAATGGGACGCAAACAGGCCCAGCGCCAACTGGATCTGCGGGCTGAGCAGAAACGCCTTAATGACCAGGGCATCATCCATGAAATCCGGCATCTGAGGGATCTGGATGAAGCAGCCGGGGCCTATAAAAATATTGATGAAGTGATCGAAAACCAGCTTGACCTGATCGAAGTCATTGTTTCTCTCAAGCCTCTGGCCGTGATCAAGGGGTGATGGGTGATGGTTGTTGGCTGATAGCTGATAGTAAACAAACGGCATTACAACCCATCAGCCATGATAAGCCATGA
>JAOZOY010000037.1:0-12737 GCA_029933005.1 Deltaproteobacteria bacterium | reverse complement strand
AGCCATCAGCTATTCCAGCCAGCCCTTTTCCCGGCAGGCCTCAACCACCAGATTTTTCAAGCCAAGGATAAACTGCGGCAGGATATTCAGTGATTCGGTTCGTTTCAGCTCCATGCCCAGTCCCCGGGCCAGTTCGCCATACTCAATATCAATCTCGTACAGGGTCTCCACATGATCGGAAACAAAACTGATGGGCACCATGAGTACCCGCTTGCACCCTTCTCCGGCCAGACGTTCAAGCATATCCGGCGTTGACGGCGAAAGCCACTCCACCGGGCCGCTTCGGCTCTGGAAACAGAGTTTTCCGCTACGACCGGTAATCTCTTCAATCCCTTTGATGGTCTTAGCCATCTCATCAAGATAGGGATCTCCCTCGTCAATGAACTTGACCGGCAGGCTATGGCAGCTGTAAACCAGCTGTACATCGTCATCGCCAAAACTATCCAGCCCATGCTGAATAGTCTGGGCAAGGCACTGGATATAATCGGGCTGATCCGGCCAGGAAGCAATCTCAACCAGTTCAAAGCCGGGAGAAAAATCAGCCATGACCCGGCGCAGATCAACCATGGAGGAACCGGTGGTGGCCTTGGAATAATGGGGATAAAGGGTCAGGCCGACAATCTTCCTGATACCGGCCCGGCCAAACTCATCCAGAGTCTCTTTAGCAAAAGGACGCCAGTAGCGCATGGCCATGGAAACCTGAAAGGACCCGGCTGACGCCAATTCCTCTGCCAGCGCCCTGCCCTGCTCAGCGGTTATCCGATTCAAGGGAGAACCACCGCCGATCAGGGCATAGTTCTTTGAACTTTTCGGAGCTCGTCTTTTGGCAATCAGACGGGCGATTACTTTTTGCAAAAATTTGGGACCTAAGCGAATAATCTGCCGATCAGAGAAAAGATTATAGAGAAAGGGCTCCACATCCTCTAATTTTTCCGGCCCGCCCAGGTTCAACAAAATTACGCCGATAGTCTCTCCAGCCGTCATAGTCATGAGTCAACAACTCCTGATTTCCGAGTTTCAATCAAGCCTGCCACATCTTCCGGTTTGAAATCAAGCCGGGCAAAGATATCAGCCTCAAGCTTTTTGCATTTTATAAAATTTTCCAGGATAGCCTTATGGCGGTATTCATTATTACGGCCATAACGGTCCAGAATATAGACCAGCCTATCCTCCAGGCTGACAACATAATCATGATTGATCCGTTTATCGGCATAATAGACAATCTGTTTTTCACTGATTACGCCGGGTTCGGTTTTCCCCAGCACCACGTGTTCGGCCACGATTTCGGCAATTTCATAAAAGCCGTGACGCAGGACAATTTTTTCCCCCTCGCGGTCATGCCGGCTGGCGGTGTTCAAACAGGGAGTCTTGGCAATATCGTGGAGCAGGGAGCCGGCAATAATCAGCTCCATTGACAGTTCAAAGGGATTTTGGTGAAGATCACGGCCCATCAGCTCCGCCACCCTGGCCACCATGATGGAATGGGCCTTGATATTGTCGAGCATTTCATACTCATCCATCAACTCAAAACACTGTTTAACAGAGGGAATCATCTCTATGCTTGATCACTCAAACGATGCACGGTCTCCACGACAAATTTCGCCTTTTCAGGCGGTGTTTCCGGCAGGATACCATGGCCGAGATTAAAGATGTGGCCCCGGGCGGATTTCCCTTCCTCTAAAATCCCGGCAACCCTCTTTTCCAATTTATCTTCGGGCAGGAGCAGAGCACAGGGATCAAGATTCCCCTGAAGCGAGATATCCGGCCCGACAATTTTTACCGCATCAGACAACTTGAGCCGCCAGTCCAGGCCCAGGACATCAGCGCCGCAGGTCATGGACTGGTCGAGCAGAGTAGAACCGTTATTGGCAAAATAAATCAGGGGAATTCCAGCACCTTTCAATTCACTAATAATTCGTTTCACATAGGGCAGGGCAAATTCGCCAAAATCACAGGGCGCAAGAGCCCCGGCCCATGAATCAAAAATCTGCAGGGCCTGGGCCCCGGCTGCAGCCTGGGCCTTGAGATAGGCAATGGTGCAGTCCGTGACCTTATTCATCATCTCGGCATAAAGATCAGGGGCCGAATACATCATTTTTTTTGTATTAAAAAAAGCCTTGGATGAGCCGCCCTCAACCATGTAGGTGGCCAGGGTAAAGGGCGCGCCGCAAAACCCGATGAGCGGCACCTTGTCGGCCAGTTCTTTACGCAAAATCCGGATGGTCTCCATGACATAGCCGAGTTTTTCCTCCGGATCAGGAACAACCAGCCGCTCAACATCCGCCCTGACTTTAATGGGCTCTGGCAGAACCGGCCCCCTTTTTTCCTGAAACTCAAGTTTCATGCCCATGGCCTCGAGCACCACGAGAATATCGGAAAACAGAATGGCGGCATCCACTCCCAGGATATCAACGGGCTGCAAGGTAACCTCTGCGGCCCGTTCCGGAGTTTTGCAAAGCTCAAGAAAGGTCATCTTGCTTCTGACCTTGTGATAATCCGGTAAGTAACGACCGGCCTGACGCATGATCCATATCGGGGTGTGGTTTGTTTTTTCGCCTCTGCAGGCCTTCAAAAAAGTGGTATTCATGAGGATTCCTTATCTCTTCTGTTTTCCGACTCCTGACTCCTATCTTCTGCCTTCTGCATCTTGACCGGAACATACGAGCAAAACGGCTCCTCTTCCATATAATCACCGGTCATGGCATAGGCCCTGGCCCGGCAGCCGCCGCAAACATTAACATACTCACAGACACCGCAACTGCCCTTGTAGGATTTAAAATCCCGCAGATCATTAAAAAGTTTGGAATCTTCCCAGATCTCCTTAAAGGACTGTTTCCTGATATTGCCTGCCTCCAGAGGAAAATAACTGCAGGGCAGGACATTGCCATCCACATCAATCAGGGAAATCAACTGACCGGCAAGACAACCTTTGGCGCCACCGGTGGAGAACTTCAGAGTTCGCCGCTTGAAATCATCGCCGGATTCTTTTTTCTTCTGCAGCACAACCCGGTAATAATGAGGGGCGCAAGTGGGTCGCACAAGGATATCGTCCTCTTTTTTCTCCATCTCGTAATGCCATTCAAGGATCTCCTCGTAGACATCAGCTGGAATCAACTCTTCCATGATGTCCTCGCCCCGGCCCGTGGGCACGATCATGAACATATACCAGGCCGTGGCACCAAGCTCTTTGGCCAGTTTATAGACCTTGGGAATCTCATCCTGGTTCCGTTTGGTGAATGACGAGTTAATTAAAAAGGGGATGGAGTGTTTTTTAAACAGGCCGGCAGCCCGGATCATACCGTCAAAGGCACCTTTGACATTACGAAAATCATCATGCACCTCGGCGGTGGAGCCGTCCAGGCTGAGGGACACCATCATGATGCCGCTCTCCTTCATTTTCAGGCATTTTTCTTCGGTGACCAGGGTGCCGTTAGTTGCCAGACACATGCGCAGCCCTTTTTTTGTGCCATAGGTTGCGATATCAAAAACATCATCCCGCAACAGAGGCTCTCCACCGGAAAGAACCACCACCGGCGTGGCATAGGAAGCAATATCATCAATCACCCGGCAGGCCTCTTCAAAAGAAAAATCAGGATGTTCCCTGGCTTCGAGCTGCGAAGAGGAGCGGCAGTGGACACATTTTAAATTACAACGTCTGGTGATTTCCCAGGCTATCCATTTCGGTTCAAATTCCACGTAGTCTCCTTACTTTTTTCAAATTAAACCCACGACCTGATAAACTTCATCTTGTTAAAAACAATTTGTGTTTATTTGTGTCTATCCGTGGTTCCAAAACCATGTCCCTCACCCCTGCCCCCGGTCTCTACAGATAATCAGCAGCTACGGCTGCCAGGGCACTACGGACACTTTTCGTCAAAGTGACATGGCCATGAATATCTAATCCTTTTAATCGTTCCACCGTGTAGGTCAAGCCATTACTGCTTGAATCAAGATAAGGGTTATCGATCTGATAAGGATCCCCCGTGAGAACCATTTTGGTCCCCTCCCCAGCCCTGCTGATAATGGTCTTGACCTCATGGGGCGTCAGATTCTGGGCCTCATCGACAACAACATACTGTTCAGGAATGGAGCGGCCTCGGATATAGGTCAGGGCCTCCATTTCCACGATGTGATCTTTGAGAAGATCATCAACCATCTGGTGCACCGTCGCCTCATCCTTTTGATCTTTTTTCCTGCCACCGCTCATAATAAAGGTCAAATTATCAAAAATCGGCTGCATCCAGTGGGCTAGTTTTTCATCCTTATCGCCGGGCATATAGCCAAGGTCATTGCCCAAAGGAATAATCGGCCGCGAAACCAGGATTTTCTCATACCTTTTGTTGATCAGCACCTCCTGAAGTGCAGCAGCCAGGGCCAGCAGAGTTTTTCCCGTCCCGGCCTGCCCCACTAAAGTTACAACCTGCACCTTAGGATCCAGGAGAAGCTCCAGGGCCATGCGCTGTTCCTTGCTGCGGGAGCGGATATGCCAGGCCGAGTCACGATGCGATTCCAGGCGGACAAGTTTCGTTTCACCCCTCGCCCTGGCCAATGCTGTGTGTTGCTCATCAACTTCATCCCTTAAAAAGACAAATTCATTGGGAACAAGTTCCAGACCTTCACCGGAAAGCTCCCCATTCTCAAAAAATTCGTCAATTAATTCTCCCGGGACATCAAGCTGCCGTTGACCGGTAAAAAGCTCATCAAAATTGATTTTCTGCTTTTCAAAATCCATGACATCAATACCCAGGGCATCGGCTTTCAGCCTGGCATTAATGTCCTTGGAAACAAATATGACCTTCTCTCCACGTTCAAAAAAGGTGTAAGCAACGGCGAGGATGCGATTATCGGCAACCTTGAGATCAAGTCCGGGATTATTCACCTCTTTGCACTCGGTAAAAATCCGCAATATACCACCATTATCCATTTCAACGCCGTCGGACAGACGCCCCTTTTCCCTAAGCCTGTCAAGATCCCGGATGACCCGTCTGGCATTGCGACCAAGCTCGTCATTACGGGATTTGAACATATCCAACTCTTCAATGACCGTCATGGGCAGGACAACGATATTGTCCGTGAATGACTTGATGGAGTCTGCATTATGAAGCAGGACATTGGTATCCAAAACAAAATATTTTCTCATTTATTTTCCCATTTATCCAAAAAATTAAATTTCTGTCCCTGAAATAATACTTCTGTCCCTAAAGTAACATTGACGAAATTAAAAGAAATAAAGTAGTATGACAGACAGTATTCTGGCAAGAAAAATCTCAAATCTCATCATCTTTCACTTAATTCATGAAAATCGCCCTGATTCAGACAAATCCGGTTATCGGCGCCTTTACGGACAACACCAAAGACATACTATCCTGGGCCGTCCAGGCAAGGGAACAGAACTGCGATCTGGCAATTTTCCCGGAACTGGCCATATGCGGCTATCCGCCCCAGGATCTGTTGGAGCATCATTCCTTTCTTGAGGCCCATGACAGAGCCCTTAACAAACTGATGGACCAATGTCCCGGAATCGGCGTACTCTGCGGCGGAATCAGCCGCCACATCGGGCCAAAGGGGAAATTCCTGCACAACAGCGCCTTTCTTTTTCAAGATGGTGATCTTCTTTTCACCAGCCACAAAAAACTGCTGCCCAGCTATGATGTTTTTGATGAAAACCGTTATTTTGAACCGGGAGAGACCGAACAGTCTTTCTACTTTAATGGTATGCGGCTCGGTATCACCATCTGCGAAGACATCTTTAATGATCAGGAGACCTTCTCTCATCCGCTCTACCAAAACGATCCGGTGGCCACTCTCTTTGCTGAACATGCTAAGAAGCCCGATCTGCTGATCAATATCGCGGCCTCGCCTTACAGCATAGGCAAGGCAGCCCTGCGCCGGAAAATTTTCTCACAGCTCTGCGTCAAATACCAGCTGCCCCTGCTTTATGTCAACCAGGTAGGAGGCCAGGATTCCATTCTCTTTGACGGTCGCTGCCTGATGATTGATCAAAATGGTCACCTGGTTCAGGCGACTAAGCCATTTGTCGAAGAAATGTTGATCATTGATACGAATGGCATAGCCAATTTAAAAATCCCGGCCCCAGCAGAATTCAATGAAAGCGAGGAAGTGATAGCCGCCTTGGTCATGGGTACCCGGGACTATGTCCATAAATGCGGCTTTAAAAAAACAATTATCGGTCTCAGCGGCGGTATTGATTCGGCCCTGACCGCAGCCATTGCCGTCCAGGCCCTGGGTTGTGAAAATGTCATGGGAGTCGCTTTACCATCGCCCTACTCATCAAATGGCAGCGTTGAAGACGCACGCCGATTGGCCGCAAATCTTAATATCCGCTTCGAAACCGTGCCGATCTCCCCGCTTTTTCAAGTCTGCAAAAAAACTCTTGCCCCGCTCTTCCTCGGCCTGGCCGAGGATGTGACTGAACAGAATATCCAGGCCCGTCTTCGGGGTATGCTTCTCATGGCCCTTGCCAACAAATTCGACAGTCTGTTGCTCAACACCGGCAACAAATCTGAACTTGCCGTGGGCTACTGCACCCTGTACGGCGATATGAACGGCGGCCTGGCGGTGATCTCTGATCTGCCCAAGATGCTGGTTTATGATCTTGCCCGTTACCTGAACCGTAAAAAAGAAATCATCCCCTGGTCCAGCATAACAAAACCGCCCAGCGCTGAACTGGCCCCGGATCAGACCGACCAGGACGATTTGCCTCCCTATGAAATCCTTGATTCCATTCTCAAGGCCTACCTGGAAGACTTTTGCAGTGTGGAAGAAATAATCAAAATGGGTTTTAACCAGAATATCGTTGAAGATATCATCCGCCGCGTCAAACGTAATGAGTATAAACGTAAACAGGCGCCCATGGGCCTTAAGGTGACAGGCAAGGCCTTTGGTTTCGGACGCCGGTATCCTACAGCCGAGCAGTTTGAGGATTGAAACAAGTTCTTTCTTTTTCTATTAAAGACTTTTAAAGACCTGAAAATGACCACTGACAGACCAGCAAATAAAACCTCCGTTGACCTCCAAATCAAAAAAACAATCCTGCTGCCCCTGGCCTGCGGCCTGTTCTTTCTGCTGCTAGTCACCCTGGCTACGTTCTGGATCCTGCAAAACCGGCAAATCGACCGTGAAGTGGCAATAGAACTTGCCGAGATCGACTATCTCAAAAAGAACATTATCAGCCGGCAGGAGGTACAACTCGAATCTCTTTTTGACTATTTTCAAAATGACGCTGCGGTACAAAATTTTTTCCTGGCCAAAGACAGAGAGGGATTGCTGGCAGCTGTCCAATCCACCTATGCCAAAATCAACAGAAAATACAACATCACCCACTGCTATTTTCTCAGCACGGATAAAAAATGTTTTCTCCGGGTTCACAAACCCGAGCGTCATGGCGATATTATCAAACGCGTTACCCTGGACCAGGCCAGCCGCGAAAACGACACAGCTGCTGGCATTGAACTTGGACCCCTGGGAACCCTTACCCTCCGGGTCGTCAAGCCCTGGCTGATTGATGGTAAACTTGCCGGCTATCTCGAACTGGGCCGGGAAATTGAATTTCTTACCGAGGAGTTACAAAAAAGTCATGAAAGTCAAAACATTGAGCTGATTTCCCTGATTGCCAAAGTCTTTCTTGACGAGGCCCAATGGCGGGACAGACAGGAGATGATAGGAACAGGCGCCGACTGGGACGAGTTAAGCCATTATGTCATTATCCACTCCACCCTGAAAGAGATTCCCGAGAAAATTATGCCCCCCCCCCATGAGAGCCATAAACAACATGCGGATGAACTGTTTAATATCCAAATCCAGGGCCAAAATTACCGAGGCGGCTATATTAATATTAAAGATGCCTGCGGCCGGGAAGTAGGAGATATTGTGGGAATGATTGATATCTCTAAAGAACAAAACAATCTGAACCTGCTGGCCTTTATTATGGGCATCTCGGGCCTCCTGGTTGGCGGACTCCTCTTTTATTTCTTTTTCAGACACATTGACGGGCTCGAAAAACGGCTGACCTCCAAGCGCAATAAATTGCAGGATGAAATAACAGAACGGACCGCAACGGAAAACAAACTGCGCCAGGCCCGGGAGGAATGGGAAAAAACCTTTGCCGCCATTCCCGATATTGTCTGCCTCCAAGACAAAAACATGCGGATTCTCCAAGTCAATGAGACTGCCTGTAAGATAATGAACTCAACTCCGAATCAGCTCGTCGGCCAGATCTGTCATGACCTTTTATGTGGTTCAGACAGCACAGCCTGCCCGAATTGTCCCCTGCTCAAGACCCTTGACGACTTTCAACCTCACACCGCCGAAATCAGACATGGAACGCTGAAAAAAATCCTGCTGGTCACCACCTCGCCGGTGCTGGACGACTTGGGACAACTGGTGTCAATCGTCCATGTTGCCAGGGACATTACCGAGCTCAAAAAAATGGAGGAAACCCTGCGCCAGTCCCTGAAAATGGAGGCCATCGGCCGCCTTGCCGGCGGCGTGGCCCATGATTTTAACAATCTTCTTACCACGATTCTCGGCTATGCCGAACTGCTGATCATGGATCTTGACAAAAATTCCCCTGTTCTGAAATCTCTTAAAACCATCTATGGGGCCGGTGAAAAGGCTGCAGCCCTGACTCACCAACTCCTGGCCTTCAGCCGTAAGCAGGATATTGAACTTAAAGCGGTTGACATTGACCAGGTGATTACCCGGATGGGTAAAATGCTGTCCAGACTAGTCAGTGAGGACATTCGTCTGGAGCTGCGGCCCCATGCCGGACAGAGAACCATCCAGGCCGACCAGAGCCAGCTTGAACAGATTATTATGAATCTTGTGGTGAACGGGAGTGATTCCATGCCTGACGGCGGCAGGCTGATCATTGAAACCAGTTCGGTTGCCCTTGATGACGAATATGCCAAAAATCATACCGAGGTGAAACCCGGCCCCTATGTGATGCTTTCGGTGAGTGATACGGGTGAAGGAATGGATCAGGAGATTATAGAAAAAATTTTTGATCCCTTTTTCACCACCAAGGAACTGGGCAAAGGAACCGGCCTGGGACTGGCCATGGCCTTCGGCATTATCAAGCAGCATAACAGCCATATCCATGTAGACAGCAAGCCGGGCATGGGAACCACGTTCAAGATCTACTTTCCCCAGGTCACCGACACACTGAAAAGAGTGGTGGAGCAGGAGCCTGAGCCTATGCCGAAAGGCACCGAAAACATTTTAATCGTCGATGATGAAAAGAACATTGTCGATCTGATTGCGTCTACCCTAAAACCGTTGGGATATACAATTACAGCGACAACCGATCCTGAAGAGGCCGTTACCCTGCACCGGGAGACAAAAAGAAAATTCGACCTGCTGCTCACCGATGTGATCATGCCGGCAATGAACGGTCGGCAACTGGCTGAAGCCCTCACGGCAAAACAACCGGACCTGAAAGTGATTTACATGTCGGGATACACCGATGATGTCATCAAACACTCACTCATGGAGCAGGGATTCGAACTCATCCACAAGCCCCTGCTGCCCAGAATCCTGGCTGGAAAACTGCGGGAGGTGTTAGACAGTAAAAAAATTTAGTCTCCAGAGACGCGAAGAACACAAATTGAAACAGGAAAAGTCTGCTCATCACAATTCTCTTTTATGATCAATAACAAAGCCAGCTGATTCCAGCACAGATGAAGCCGACAACCGCCATCTGTCAACTTCTTTACGCTCGGCAATTTTCTCTAAATAAAGCTCCTGGCCCGGAATAATTGTACCGTCTCCGATAAAGAGCAGATCCGGCCCTTCATCGGTACGCCCCAAAGCAAATGCCCCGAGATCATTGACCCGCACATATTGTAACCCATCACAATGGCTTAAAAAGGATAATTCACTGTTTCCCAGCATGAAGGCACTGATTCAGCCGGCAAAATATCAGCTGAAGAGTTTTGCCGGGACTGTTACAGGGGGGAGAAGACTCAGTAACGACCATGGCCGCACACAGCCTCAACGAGCCATAAAATTTTCTCACGAAGGCACAGAGCTTTTTCTCTGTATCTCTGTGAGTTCCGGGAGAGGCTTTCGCATAAAATACCCAAAATCGTATTGACAATAGATATACATACCCGTATATATATTTATACAATTTGAGGTAAACTTATGATACAGACAAAAACACGTACGGCCCCAATTAATATACGGGCTAAACAGGTTCAGCGGGATTTAATTGATCAGGCAGCGGCCGTCTTACACAAAAACAGAAGCGATTTTATGCTTGAGGCAGCTTGCCGTGAAGCTGAAAATGTCTTACTGGACAAGCAGCTTTTTCATTTAGATGCCGATGCGTTTGCCGCCTTTCAGGCAGCACTCAATGCTCCCGTCCCTGACAATCCGGCCCTCCAGAAACTATTGGCCAGTAAAGCCCCATGGAAAAAATAACGGAGCCACGGCCAATCACCAAAGAGCACTCGTTTGCCAATTTTGATTGCGGCACAGACTCTCTCAATGACTGGCTCCGGAGGCACGCGTTAAAAAACCAAGCGTCAGGAGCTTCCCGAACTTTTGTAGCATGCAGCAACAATGACATCGTTGGTTACTATGCTTTAGCCGCCGGCAGCATTGCCCGGCAACAGGACCAGGGGAAAATAAAACGCGAAATGCCAAACCTGATACCGGTTATGATTCTTGGGCGTCTTGCAGTTGATCGTCAATGGCAATTATCTGGTATCGGAAAAGGACTACTTAAAGATGCTTTATTACGAACCTTAACTGTCTCCAACCAAGCAGGTATTCGCGCTCTTTTGCTTCATGCTTTATCAGAGGATGCAAAGGCTTTTTATATTCACCACGGATTTTCAAAATCATCGACCGACCAATTTGCGCTCATGTTATGCTTAAAAGAAATTCAAAAATATTTTCGCTAAGAGAAAATATCTCTATTCACTTTCAACCCTTTATAACTTCTTTCTAATGTCTTCCCGTCTGCTTATTTTCTTTCTTCTCATTATTGTCCTGTTTCTGGTGGTCCGGGAGAACCTGACCCAGCGGCCGGACCGTCTTTACCTGACCACATCCGGCCAGGTTGAAATGTGTCTTTCCTGCCACAAAACCGAAAAACTTGATCCGGCCCATGATACCAAAATGCTGGGCTGCTCCCCCTGCCATCTCGGCGATACCCTGGCCATTGACAAGGATACAGCCCATAAAGGCATCGTCAAAAACCCCGGAGATCTGCGCATTGTGGAAAAAACCTGCGGTATCGAGGGCTGCCATGGGCCGGATATCAAAAAGGTCAAAAACTCGCTCATGGCCACCAACAGGGGCATCCTCTCAACTCTGCTCTACTACTGGGACGAGGCCGACAACCAGGATGGCAATTTCTCAGTTGAAAAACTGATAGCATCAGGTGATACCTCCCTGGCCCTGGATTATTTCCGCAAACTCTGCGGCACCTGCCATCTCTGGAAAAAAAAAGGCGACCTGCCCGGCTTTTTTGGTGAAAAGGGCGGCGGCTGCACAGCCTGTCATTTCAGCCAACCGGAAGGAGAAATAAACGAAAAAAAGAAGAAGCCCCATCCCCTGATCACAAAAAAAGTGGAGGTACAAAACTGCGTACGCTGCCATAACCGCAGCGGCCGCATCGGCATCTCTTACACCGGGGTATATGAATCGGAAAACTACGGTACACCGTATACAAATGGCGGCATGTCACGACTCACCCTGCCCGGCGACCGTTATTATCTTGAACTGCCGGCCGATATCCATTACCAGCGTGGCATGATCTGCATTGACTGCCACACCCGGCCCGAGATCATGGGGGACGGAACAAACTATGCCCATTACGAACAACAGCTTGAGATCAAATGTGAATCCTGTCATATCGACCAGACAAAGGGAGCCGACAAAAATCCCGGGCTGACCCGCAAAAACAATAAAATGGACAATATCCAACAAAAGGACGATAAGTTTGTTCTGGTGAATAAATTTGACGAAAAAAAACTCCATCCCTTGAATCCCGTTAAAAACGGGGTCTGTAATGATAAAAATCATTTACGCCTCGGTTGTGAAAGCTGTCACTCTCCCTGGGTACCTCAATGCTACGGCTGTCATGTCAAACGGGATATGCGGGAGACCCATCTCGACAAACTGACCATGGAAGAAACGTCGGGCTGGTGGGAGGAAGGCCGCTCATATCTGCGTTACGAACGACCCATGCTGGCCATCTGGCACGACCAGGTTGTGATTGTCACTCCAGGCTGCCAGGACGTGGTGACCCTGATTGATGAAAACGGCAATGAGGCCGGGAATTTCAACCGTCTGACCATGGCCGCCATCAATCCCCATACTACTCAAAAAAAAGGCCGCTCATGCGCCGACTGCCACGCCTCGCCCAAAACTCTGGGGCTTGGCGAAGGCACGGTCTGGCGCAAAAACGGAAAGTGGCATTTTTCCTCACTGGATCAGGGCATTCAAACCGAAGCAGGTCCCACCCCACCCCTGGACTCCTATGTCACCATTAACGGTAAACCGCTCCAGAACTCTTCCCGCGCCGATCTCAGGCCCTTCAACAAGAAGGAACTGGCCCGGATTTTACGAATCGGCCTTTGCATCGAGTGCCACACAAAGTATGATGATCCGGCTTACAGGGATTATTCAGCGAAAACGAAATGTACTAAAAAATAATATTAAGCTTCAGGGTTCCAGGTTCTGGGTTCTGGTTTAAAAAGCTATGA
>JAOZOY010000101.1 GCA_029933005.1 Deltaproteobacteria bacterium | reverse complement strand
CCTTTTTTATGCAAAGGGTGTTGCGGATTGATGCAGATCAGACAGAGAGGGCTGGGGCAATCTTTCGCAAATACGGTTCCTGGTCACTCATGCTCTCCTGGCTCCCATTGATTGGCGATCCGCTCTGCCTGGTGGCAGGATCATTGCGTCTTAACTTTATACTGTTCTCCATATTGGTCTTCATTGGTAAGTTTACCCGTTACGCCCTTGTTGCAGCAGTTACGGCTGGCAGTCTGGGATAAGGCGTAGGACCGTAATTGATCACCACATCTGCTCAGCACTTTTGTGTTTTTGTCATGGTGGGTGCCCTTAAATCCGAAAAAAACTTTTTCCTTCCTATGAATCAAAACCAACAACATCATAACCGTATCTCCGCAGACCTGCAGGTCTCTGTTAAGCAGGTGGCTGCCACAGCCCGGCTCCTGGCAGAAGGTGCAACAGTACCCTTTATCTCCAGATACCGAAAAGAGGTGACTAGTTCCCTTGATGAAATCCAGGTTGCAGCCATCCGGGATCAACTCGCCAAGCTTACCGAACTGGATAAGCGTCGTCAGACAATCATGGATTCGCTTTCCTCAAGAGATCTTTTAACTGACGAGTTGAAGGCTGGTTTGCGTAGTGCGGAAGACATGGCGACCTTGGAAGATATCTACCTGCCCCACAGACAGAAAAGAAAGACCCGTGCCATGATGGCCAGGGAAAAAGGCCTGGAACCCCTGGCCCGGTCAATATTTGCCGGCCGTGACAATGTCGAGGTTCCTGCCTTTATTAATCCGGAAAAAGGGGTGACCACCGAAGACGAGGCCTTGGCCGGGGCTAGGGATGTGATGGCCGAGTGGATCAGTGAAGATCCGGAGATGCGGGCACGTCTGCGCCAGGTCTTTGCCGACAAGGCGATAGTTTGTTCTGCGGTTGTGAAAAAGAACATGGAAGCCGGGGCCAAATTTCGGGATTATTTTAACTGGCAGGAAGAGGCCCGTAAGGCACCGGGACATCGATTGCTGGCCATGTTTCGTGGCGAGAGCGAGAAGGTTTTGAGGTTATCAGTCAGGCCGGATGATGATCTGGCCCTGGCCATTCTCAATAGACATTATCTGCCCCAGGGAAAATTCCGTGGGCAGGTGACAATGGCCGTGGCCGACAGTTATAAAAGATTGCTGCGGTCTTCCCTGGAAAAGGAGCTTCGGGCAAGTCTCAAGGACAGGGCTGATCAGGAGGCCATACAGGTCTTTGCCGACAACCTTCGAGAGTTGCTTCTGGCCCCGGCCCTGGGCCAAAAACGGGTCATGGCCCTTGATCCCGGATTTCGCACCGGCGCTAAACTGGTCTGCCTGGATGGACAGGGAAAATTGCTCGATTTCACCACCATCTATCCCACCCACGGCAAGAACAAACAACAGGAGGCAGCAAAAAAAATCAAGGCGCTTTGCCGATTGCACCAAATTCAGGCCATTGCCATTGGTAACGGTACAGCCAGTCGTGAGACGGAAGAATTTGTCCGCAGCCTTGATCTGGATAGCAACATCCTTGTCACCCTAGTCAACGAAAGCGGGGCCTCGATCTATTCTGCTTCCGAGGTTGCCCGTCGGGAGTTTCCGGATCATGACATCACTGTCCGCGGTGCTGTCTCCATAGGTCGTCGCCTTCAGGATCCCCTGGCGGAACTGGTCAAACTCGATGCCAAATCCATAGGGGTGGGTCAATACCAGCACGACGTTAACCAGGCAAAACTGAAAAAAGGGTTGGAAGATGTGGTGGTGAGCTGTGTCAACAGCGTCGGGGTGGAAGTCAACAGTGCCTCGCGCGAACTGCTCACCTCTGTCTCCGGCCTGGGTCCGGTCCTGGGTGCTAATATCATGGCCTATCGTGATGAGCATGGTCCGTTTTCCAGCAGAAAAGAACTGCTGAAGGTCCCCAGGCTGGGGGCAAAAGCATTTGAACAGTGTGCCGGATTCCTGCGTATCCATGGTGCCGAGAATCCGCTGGACGATTCTGCGGTCCACCCAGAACGTTATAAAACCGTGCTGAAAATGGTGGGTGACCTCAACTGTACTGTCAGTGACCTGATGGGTAGGCAGGAACTCAGGGAAAAAATCAATATTAAAAGGTATGTCTCTGAAACGCTCGGGCTACCAACCCTGCAAGACATCCTTGGAGAACTCGCTAAGCCTGGTCGTGATCCGCGCCAGGAGTTCACCGTTTTTGCTTTTGACAAGAATGTGAACAGCATTGACGACCTGATCTCTGAAATGAGGCTGCCTGGTATTGTAACCAATGTCACCCGTTTTGGTGCCTTTGTCGATATCGGGGTTCATCAGGATGGTTTGGTGCATATTAGCCAGTTGGCCGATAGATTTGTGAAAGATCCCGCCGAGGTTGTTAAGGTGGAACAGCAGGTCATGGTCCGTGTTCTTGAGGTGGACCAACAGAGGAAACGGATCTCCCTCTCCCTTCGTGAGCTGTGATGGAGCTGAGGATAACTGAAATGAACGACTTAGAGAGAAGAAAAGGGAAGAAAATGGTAGAGATCGGCAAGATAAATACGCTTACAATAAAAAGAAATCTGGACTATGGCGCCCAGCTTGATGGTGATGAGTCAGGGGATATTCTTCTGCCGAAAAAGTATGTTCCCCGCAAATGTCAGCCAGGAGATGAAGTTGAGGTCTTTGTCTATGTAACCAGTCAAAAGCGTCTTCGGGCAACAACCCAAAAGCCTTATGCAACAGTCGGTCAGTTTGCCTACTTGCGGGTGGTGGAAAACGCATCGTCGGGCTCCTACCTGGACTGGGGGCTGCAAAAAAATCTGTTTGTTTCAAAAAGAGAGCAGCAAGCCAAAATGGTGGAAGGCAAATCATATGTTGTATTTGTCTTTCTTGATAAAAAAACGAACCGCATTACAGCATCTACCAAGCTGAACAATTTTATCAGTTTTCAGTCACCGAACTACAATGTGGGCGAAGAGGTCGATCTTATAATATGTGCCAAGACAAATTTAGGTTACAAAGTGGTTGTTAACAATTCTCATTGGGGCATGGTCTTTAAAAACGAAGTGTTTCAGAAGCTCCACATCGGCCAACAGCTAAAAGGCTACATAAAAACAATACGCGAAGACCTCAAAATTGACATAAGACTGCAACGACCGGGCTATCAAAGAGTTGATAAAATTTCCCAGAACATTCTAACAACAATAAAAAATCTTGGCGGCAGTATTGCTATTACAGATAAAAGCCCCCCGGAAGATATCTACTCCCAGTTTGGGGTAAGTAAAAAAATATTTAAAAAGGCAATAGGCGCACTCTACAAAAAAAGACTTATCACAATCGACGCCAATGCTATCAAACTCGCCCCTAGAAAAAAGACTCATCGATGAAAGAAGCGGCCTCAAACCTGCAAATTTAAGGCGTTAGGATATCATTCCCTTGCTTGAGCATTTCTTGTGCCTTCTGCATACACGGGCTTTTACCGCCTTTATCTTTATCTTTGGACATTGTTTCCCATAAATAATTCAGGCCGGCTGCCGGCAGAAAAATATAGGGTGCCAGAATAGTGCCGCCGGCGGCTATTGCTGCCGATTTTGCCGGAATAGCCCTGACAGATGGATGAGCCAATGAACCCTTAATGTGTACCGGCGTCACACTGGCCCAGAACTTCTTTTTTTTCTTCGGATAGAGTTGCAAATCAATGGTTTCGGCGCCAAGGTCCACTGTGCCTCCACCCTTCAGTTCAAGACGTGATGAATCCATGAGAAAGGCCTTACTCTGCACCAGTCCATTGTCAACCTGGAGACTGACAATACCACAATTTATAATTGCATACGTCTCTTTACGAATCGATCGGCTGACACTCCAGCCCAACAGATCTACAGCCAACAGATCAATAATGTGGCGGGGAACCCGGCCATTTTCAAGGATCATATTAATACTGCCATTCAAATTTGCAGCCAGCTCATGGGGTGATGACCCACTGCTGTCTATATCCATATAAACATTTAAATTCCCCTCCAGTGGTACTGTTCCGGATGTATAGGCCAAGATTTTAGCAAAATCAAAATCGTCAGCGATCATATTAAGATCCATTTGCGGAGGAGAAACACTGGTATCCAATAAAAAATCAGCTTTCACGTAACCTCCCTGAAAAACAAAAGATGCCGGATCAATCTTCAACTTGCCGTCCTGTAGTTCAAGGCCTATCTTAATGGAATCAAGAACCGTTTTCTTTTCCTCGATCTCATGCAGTTTGACAACAAGAGACAAATCCATCTCATGTAAAAAATCCAAAGGAAACAACTCCCGGCTGAACAACACCGATGACTTCTTCGATTTTTTGGAAACTTCGACCCTCTTTTTCCTGTCACCACCACTCTTTTTTGCTTCATCGTGTCTGGGAGTGAACCCAAAATCCGCCAGGGACAAAAAAGGAATAGTAATTGTACCCTGCAACCGAGGCCGTTCTTCCCCAAACGCTCCTCTAATATGGGCTGCAACTTCCGTCTTCCCGACAGTAACTTGCCCGTCAAACACACCACTCTCACCATCTCGTGTGAGTTTCCCTGCCCCCTTCAGCGAGCCGACTCCTTTAACGTCTCGATTCAACAGTGAAGCAAGAGCCGCGGGCGAAGAAGAAAAATCAATCGTCAGATCAATGTCTTTGATATAATCGTCCAAGCTCAAATCACCGAACTCCAGCCCCCCCTCCGCTTTAAGAAAAAACTCACCCTCGATTCCGGCCTTGAGCTGCAGGCCGGATACCCGGGACTGCAGTGTTGAACCTGAAAAAAGAATCTGCAGAGAAACCGGCCCTATTTCAGGCAACGGCTCATCAAAAAGATAAGACATCCGTTCAGTGCGAACGGCAGTGGCCTCAAGCTGCAACTTAATACCGGTATTCCGCATCTTGGGATCCAGGGGGATTTTGTCAATACGGCCCGTACCGGTCACCAGCAACTCTCCATCCCGGCCCAGGCGAACATCAATATCTTCCACCGCCAGATCCTTGTGGGATGGAGCAGTCAAACGCACCGTACCAACTGCTCCGCCAAGCTCAGGCAGATCATCAATGAGATAGCCCTGCACACTGGCCGTATCCGGCGAATCAATGTGTATCAGCAGATCAAGTTCACCAAAGGGTTGATCTGCCGAGAAATCATCAAGCAGGCCCCGGCCACTCATATCCACCTTTAAGCCCTTGGAGTTTTTACCATGAGCCGTCACTCCGCTGATCAGCCAGCCTTTTCCTTCGGACGACAGGTCGCTGTCAAAGGTCAGATCAGTAATAGCATATAAATCCACGGGAAGCAGCCACTTAAGCAGCGCTTCATCACTGATGGAACCTGCCAGCTTGACTTTCACACCATCCAGGGACATGACATCTTCCACGGAACCGGATACCTGCAAATCAAGCTGCTTATTCCGGCCTAAATGCAAGGTCAAATCTTCAAAAGAAAATGTATCAAGTTCTCCCCGCACCAGGGCCTCTGCCTGCAAACGGCCCAAGTCCGGCATTTCAACGTTGAGCATTTCCAGCAGCCAGGACATACTTGTCACATCTGCCTTAACCTGTAAATCCAGACCCTGCCTACGCCCGGGATCATTAACCGTCCCAGTTAATGAAAAATTAACTGGTTTGCTGTGCACTTCCAGATCAACCGAATACGGCGCCTCTCGAATTGTCAGCTCGTCAAGACTGCCAAACTTGGCCTTAACAGAAATAGCCGTTCCTAAAAAAGCACCTTTCCCCTTGATAGACAGAGGGCTGTGATTTGTCACATCACTGATGGTGACATCGTCCAAACGGGCCTTGATCAACTCTCCATCGACACCATTTTTCACAGCAATATCGATATTTTTCAACGTAACACTTTGCAAAACCAAATTTTGAAAAAATTCAAAGTCCTCCTGTTCAAAACGGGAATCATCATCCGCTTCATCCTTTGTCTCCACATGGATTTTTCCGCCATCAGCGACCAGACGGTTCACCTGCAAGATTCCATTTAAAAGAGGACGAAGTGACAGCTGAAACGTAAGATGATCAAAGAAGAAAACATCAGTAGAATCATCGGACATCAGTTTAATGGACGTGACCGTAACAGATGGCGCCAAGGATAGATTTGCCTTCAAAGAACCATCAATAATCAGCTGATAATCCGTGAAACGGGCCACAACCCCGGTCAGGGCTTGCCGGTAATCTTCGTCGTCAAAGGTGGCAAGAACATAACCCAGGACGGCAACGAAGAGAACAATCGTGCCCAGCATGAGTGTGAATATAATTTTCAACCAGTATTTGATCATAAGCGTAGTTACCTGCAACCCGGCCTCATGGCCATGTCATTATCAACTGCACATAAAAGGTTTAAACAATTATTTAAAGAAAAAACAACAACTTGTTATCGGTTCGATTTGCTGGTAGAAAAGATACATCTTTTTGAAAAAAATACATCTTTTTGTGGAGACCGATGATGCTTGTTAGCTTTTACCATATTTTACAGAATCAGCCAGTGCTGACTCTCTTTCTTATCCTTGGCATGGGATACCTGATCGGGAACTTTCGTATCGGCAGTTTTTCACTTGGTCCTGTGGCCGGGGTATTGTTTGCCGGACTTTTTTTCGGCCACTACGGTTTTACCATGTCCCCAGGTGCTCAATCCGTCGGCTTTGCCCTGTTCATTTTCTCGGTAGGGTACCAGGCAGGGCCACGTTTTTTTGACGTTTTGATGACCGATGGCCTGAAATATTTCCTTTTAGCTCTGTTCGTCGCCCTCACAGGATTTACAATCGCCACATTTGCCACCATCCTGCTCAAACTTGAACCGGGAACCTCAGCAGGACTTCTTGCCGGAGGCCTGACAAGCTCCCCTACCCTGGCAGCTGCCCAGGAGGCAATCCGGGCAGGAAGCGTGGCACCGCCGGAGGGCTGGTCCGCCAATGATGTAATCGGCAACATCACAACAGGATATGCCATTACCTATATTTTTGGACTGATCGGACTGATCACCATTATCAAGATTTTACCCGGCATTCTCGGTATTGACCTGGTCAAGGAAGCCAAAATAATAGAAGGAAAAGAAAACAGTCAGGAATCCGGCCCGTTAGCCTCCCATGTTACTGCCCGGACCTACCGGGTCACCAATATGGAGTTTACCAAGATACCACTGGCAGAACTGCGTGACAAGTACTGGGACGGTTTTGCCGTGGTGAAAATAAAGCGTGACGATAAAATCATTTCATCCCGACAGGATGATTTTCTGCAAATGAACGATGAAGTTCTAATCCTGGGGAACATAGAATTTTTCAGCAGTGCCCTCGTCAAGATCGGGGAAGAAATCACGTCAGAAAAAAACACCCCAAACATTTCCGACACCGCCCAGATTATCGTTTCCAATTCAAAAATTATCGGCAAGACTCTTGGTGAACTCCATATTGCCCGTACATTCGGTGTCTTGCTTCTGGGAGTCAAACGCATGCGTATTGATATACCGAGAAGCAATGATATAAAACTGCGGAAAGGGGATATCCTCTCAGTAACCGGGCCGGAAAACCACATTGACCTGCTAGGACGGGAACTGGGTTTTGTTGAGCGTGATGTGGCGGAAACCGACATGGTTACCTTTGCCTTCGGCATTGCCGCCGGTGTGGTGCTCGGTTTATTTTCAATTAAAATTGCCGGGATATCTGTTGGGCTCGGTTCAGCCGGAGGACTGCTTACCTCCGGTCTTATCATAGGCTTTCTTCGCTCTGTCCGCCCTACTTTCGGCAGACTACCGGATGCCGCCCGCTGGATCTTCATGGAATTCGGCCTGCTTCTTTTCATGACCGGTGTGGGCCTGCGTGCCGGCAGCGACATCATTGAGACATTCCTCCAGGCAGGTCCCAAGCTCATTTTAGCAGGCATGGTTGTAACCATCATACCGGTCTTACTCGGCTATATCTTTGGCCGAAAAATCCTCAAAATACCTCCTGTCCTCCTGTTTGGCGCCATCACCGGATCCATGACAAGTGGCGCTTCCCTCAGCGTAGTCACTAAGGCTGCCGACAGCCCTGTTCCAGCCCTGGGTTACACCGGCGCATACGCCTTTGCCAATGTCCTGCTCACTGTGGCGGGCAGTATTATTTTACTTTTTTAGTGGCTCAGAGCCTGTGACAGCAATGGCTGGATCCTGCTCCGGGAAATTTATTGCCAGCAAGACCGGTGAAACCGTTAA
>JAOZOY010000100.1:5740-8313 GCA_029933005.1 Deltaproteobacteria bacterium | reverse complement strand
CAAAGACGACGACCGAGTCGTTCAATGAATAGCCGGCCAGGGTGAGCAGGGCGGTAACGATGAGCAGGGTTATTTCAATGTTGAGGGCCCAGCAGATGCCAAAAACAACAATGACATCATGAAAGGTAGCAATAGCGGCGGCCACACCGAAGCTTAGATCAAAACGCAGAGCCAGATAACAGATAACGCCAAAAAGAGAAATGGCAATAGCCTGCAGGGCCTTGTTGCGCAGCATCTCGCTCACTGATGAGCCGATTTCCGATTTGCTCTCCAGTATAAAATGATATTCTGGTAAATAATTGGCCAGGATTTCTGAAACCTGCTCACTGTCGTCACCCACAACATCGGTCGATTTTTTTATTTTGACGATAAGCCGGTTTTCGTTGGTTACGGGCTGGAGGTCAATTCCCTCCATCCCATTATCCTGAAAGGTGTCTCTGATTGTTTCAAGGGTGAATGGTTGATCCGCCTTATATTGAAGGATAGTGCCGCCGGTGAAGTCCACCCCGAGATTTCCCTGGCCGCGGAGAACCTGGACAAAGGCCAGCAGGCCGACCATCACCAGCAGGCCGGAAGCGAGAAAGGTGATTTTTTTTATTCCCATGTAATTTATGTTTGGTTTTTTCAAAAATTCAAGAAATTTTAGAGGCTTGAGCAATTTTTTGTTGTGCAGTGTTTCATAAACAAGCCGGGTGGCGAACAGGGTGGTGAAAAGGTTGAAGGTGACGCCCAGGGAGAGGGTAACGGCAAAACCTTTGATCGGGCCGGTACCAAAAAGAAAAAGGGCCAGGGCAGTGATCAGGGTTGTAACCTGAGAGTCGACAATGGTCCAGAAGGCCTTGTCATAGCCGCCTTCGACTCCGGATTTAACGGATTTTCCGATGGCGAATTCTTCTCGCATTCGTTCAAAAATAAGGACATTTGAGTCAACCGCCATGCCTATTGAAAGTATGATGCCGGCAATGCCGGGCAATGTTAAAGTGGCCTGCAGAGCCGCTAATCCGGCAAAGAGAAAGAAAATATTAAGAAGCAGAGCGAAATTGGCAATGATACCGGACAGGCGGTAATAAACCATCATGAAGAGAAGAACCAGAAAGGTGCCCAACAGCCCTGAGGCAATTCCCTTATTAATGGAATCCTGGCCCAGCGAGGCTCCCACGGTCAGGTTTTGAACAATGGAAACAGGTGCCGGCAGGGCGCCGACCCGTAAAATGATTGCAAGATCAGAGGCTTCTTCGTATGTGAAGCTGCCGGAAATTTGAGCGCTGCCTCCCAGGATTTTTTCTCGGATAACTGGCGCTGAACGAACCACCTCGTCCAGGACAATGGCCAGCCGTTGATTGACATTTTTTTCAGTGATCTGTCCAAACACCTTGCTGCCGCGGCCAGTGAGGTCTAGACTGACGTAGGGTTCATTAAAACTTCCACCGACCCGAACCTGGGCATTTTTTACCATTTCACCGGTCATCAGGACTTGTTCTTTCAGCAACAACGGAATTTTTCGTTCCACGCCGGTTTGGGCATCAGTTTCTTTTTCAAAATAGATGGCGCTGTCTTTCGGCAGGCTGTGCTGCAGGACCTGATTTAATTTTTCCCTGGATTCACCAACATTCCACTGGCCGTTTTTCTCTGCCTGTTTGATCAGGGCAGGCAGATTGACCGAAGCTGAACTGTCCACCAGTTTAAACTTCAGCTGGGCTGTCTGGCCGATCAGGCTTAAGGCCCGTTCCGGATCCTTGACGCCCGGCAGCTGGATAATGATTTCGTCCTGGCCCTGGCGGAGGATCACCGGCTCGGTCACGCCAAACTGATCAATTCGGTTTCTGAGGATTTCAAGGGACTGGTTAACGGCATTTTTGTTAATAAAGTCAATCTGGTCGTCTTTCAGGGTAAGAGTGATTCTGGGAAAGGATCCTTCCTCGGCCTGGATTTTGATGTTCAGGTTGGGAAAATCGTCCTTGGTTATTTTTTTTACGGACTCGAGAGATTCAGTGTTGGGCAGGGTAAAGATGATTTCTTTGGGATTGGCTGTTTTTGTCCGCACCACGGAAATTCGTTGATCGAGAAGCTGGGCTTTCAGGTCTTGCGCCGCGAAATCAAGAGAGTTTTCAATGGCCTTGTCAAGGTCGACTTTCATGATCAGGTGCATACCGCCCTGAAGATCAAGGCCGAGGTGAAGTCCTGTCGGGGCAACCTTATTCCACCACTCGGGAGTATCTTTATAAAATGTTGATAAAAGAGTGACTCCGGAGAAGGAGACCAGGAAAATGAGAAGAAACATTTTCCATTTTAAGGAATTATTCATCAGGAAACTCCTGTTTCAGTATTAAAAAGTAGATTGGCGGCTGATTTTTATTTCAGCCTTCAAACTCAAGTTTGATAATTGAGTGTTTAACGATTTGTTGTGTCATCAGCTATGTTGATGAACGGATTTTTTCGTATCCGATTACAGGCTCCTGTCCTGCTGGGGCGCGATTATACTCCACCTGTAGCAGAAGTCAAACTGCAAGCATAAACAAGAGTTGCCGCTTTCCTCTCGATGTCTCACCATGTTCGCTTATCGGATGTCTCAC
>JAOZOY010000100.1:0-5640 GCA_029933005.1 Deltaproteobacteria bacterium | reverse complement strand
GATGTCTCACCATGTTCGCTTATCGGATGTCTCACTGCAGGTGGCTCGCTTTTTAGGTGGTTTTTCTGTTCTTGTTTCCGGAAAAAAATCCGGTTAGGTGGAAAAAACAAAATGGAGCAATTCAGGTTATTTAGTTTTGATTTGTAACTAATTGATTTTATAAATGAAATATTTATGATAATGTGTGGTGTGATTTTTGCTGTTACTTTTTTTAGAATATATTATTTTTTTTGAATTGTCTTCTCTTTAACGGTAAAGAGGAATTTTTTTATGAATATGGAACAACCTGTAGTGGAATTAAGAAAATATAAGCGTTTTAAGGTGAAAGAAGGGGCTCTGGCTTTTTTTAACCCGAACCCCACGATTCTCGGTTCAATTATTGATGTGAGCAAAAACGGTCTGGCGTTTACTTATATGAAGACGGATTTCGAGATGGAGCTGAGTCCGGCGGTGAAGCTGGATATTTTAATGTCGATTGACGGCTTTTATCTGGATTACCTGCCTTTTGAAGCCATAGCTGATATTCTACTTCCCGCGCACTATGCTTTCAGTACGATTGTTATGAAACGTCTGTGTCTAAAGTTCGGTCAATTAAGCAGAGACCAGGAAAAACAGCTTGATTATTTCATTTCTCATTATGCCATAGGTCCAGTTTAACAATTTTATTGTTACAATGATGTTCGGTCTTGCAGACAATCCCTCTTAAATAGATATCTTTTGTGCATCTGTCCTGGAAAAGCGAATGATTTCTTGCGCTACTCGCTTTCATGGGTGTATTTCTATTCTCGATTCTTGATTCTGGATTTGGGAATGACAGACAAAACTCAAATCCGTATTCCGAGATTTGAAATTGAGCGAAGAATTTTCTGTATTTTCTTAATATTGCAACGATATTGGCATTGACGCTATTTTTGTAAAAGAGCGGGATCAGCCGTTAATCTGGAAAGAGATGGTATGGCATTGGATATTCGTGAAAAAATGATTACAATCGGGATATGTGAGGTCGGTTGCCTTCAGGTTGGAGCGGGGACGGGAAAACATATTATCCTGCTGCATGGTTTGAAATTTAATAGTGACACCTGGCGAAAACTTGGAACACTGGAGCAGCTGGCAGAGACCGGTTACAGGGTGACGGCACTGGATTTACCCGGCTTTGGCCGGACAAAATCCTGCGATCTGCAACCAGACCAGGTCATTGAGGGATTGATTCTTCAGGAAAAGATGTCCGCGCCGGTTTTGGTGGGACCGTCGATGAGCGGTCGCATCAGTCTTGAGTTTGCCGTCAAGCATCCTGATCTTGTCGGTGGATTGGTTCTTGTCGGAGCAGTTGGTGTGGAGGAGAACCGGGAGCATCTTTCTCGGATAAAGGCTCCCACCCTGGTTGTCTGGGGCGGAGAAGACGCAATTTCTCCCATCACCAACGGTTATCTCCTGGAGAAAGAAATCAATAATTCACGGTTTTTCGTTATTGACTCTGCCCCCCATCCTTGTTATCTCGAACATCCCGATCTCTGGCACCGGGAGCTGCTTTCATTTTTAGAATCGTTGTAACAGGAGAGGAGAAATTAAAACTTAATTTAAAGGCGTTGGATTACTTCCTTTAAATTCTTTATTCGTAATTGACCTATTGAGTGATTTATGAAACAGATTGAGAAAAAACATCGAACAAAATCAAGTCTTGAACTTGCCCGTCTCGCCGCTCGGTCGGCTTTGGAAAAGAAGGCTGAAGATCTTATCATCCTGGATGTTCGTGGCCTTTCCTCGTTTACCGATTATTTTGTCATCATGAGCGGCAGATCTACCCGTCATGTCCAGGGGTTGGCGGATGCCGTTAACGGTGCGTTCTGTAAAAAACGGAACAGGGAAAGCGCCACGGAGGGCTTGCGTGAAGGTCTCTGGGTGTTGCTTGATTTTGATGATGTCGTGGTTCATATTTTTTATCATGAGTCACGATCTTTTTATGATCTGGAGGGGTTGTGGCATGATGCTCCCCGCGTCGATATGTAAGCGTTCGCCAGCACCTCACAGGCCCGGTCGAACAGGTAAGCGAGGCACGAGACTGCGAATCTAAGGCACTGGTAAACGCTGTCAAGACTGTGGTTGCCGTAAAATCGGTGTACCGGTGACCGGTTACGTCGATATAAAGGAAGGATAATAATTTGTCAGGTATGCTGCTGCTGAACAGTTACGAAGGAGAATTAAATGAGTAAGACAAAACCGCTGTTGCTGGCAATTCTTGATGGCTGGGGTGTTGGCCTTCCAACCGAAACAAATGCAGTTTTCATGGCTGATACGCCAAATATGGATCAGTGGGCGGAGAAATACCCCTGTACCACTCTGGCCGCCCATAACGGGGCCGTAGGGCTGCCGGAAGGGCAGATGGGGAATTCCGAGGTTGGTCATTTAAACATCGGCGCCGGCCGGATTGTTTACCAGGATTTTACCCGGATCAACCGGGCGGTGGAAACCGCTGAATTGGAAAAAAATGATGTTCTTGTCGCCGCCATGGAGAAGTTGTCGGTCAAAAATAACAGTCTACATCTGCTGGGCCTGGTTTCAGACGGCGGCGTCCACAGTCATCTTGATCATCTTCTGGCGTTGGTGAGGGTGGCGGTGAAAAATGGTCTTACAAAAATTTTTATTCATGCCTTTATGGACGGCAGGGACACCCCGCCGCACAGTGGAGTGGATTACATACGGCAGTTGCAGGAAGAGCTGGCCAAAATCGGCTGCGGTTGCATTGCCAGTATTACCGGACGTTATTACGCCATGGACAGGGATACCCGCTGGGAAAGGGTTGAAGTTGCCTGGCAGGCCTTGGTGAACGGCAGGGGAGAGGCGGGGGACGATCCGGTGCAGGCCGTGCGCGATGCCTATGAGCGCGGAGAGTCCGACGAGTTTATTAAGCCGATTATCCTGCAGGATGATGATGGGGGCCCGGTTGCCACCATCCGGGATGGAGATACGATTCTTTTTTTCAATTTTCGGGCTGACCGGGCCAGGGAACTGACCAAGGCATTTACCATGAAAAAATTTGATGGTTTTGATGTTTTGGACCGTCCTTTGCTCACTGATTTTGTGATGATGACCCAGTATGATAAGGATTTTGATCTGCCCATTCTTTTTCCTCCCCTGTCACTGACCCATATTCTCGGTGAGGAGATCAGCAGCCATGGCCTGCAGCAACTGCGGATTGCCGAAACGGAAAAATATGCCCATGTGACCTTTTTTTTCAACGGGGGCCGGGAGGAGCCCTTTCCCCTGGAAGACCGGATACTGATTCCGTCGCCCAGAGATGTGCCCACCTATGATTTGAAGCCTGGGATGAGCGCCGGTAAAATCACGGACAGGCTGCTTGCTGAACTGGACAAGGATAAGTACAGCCTGATCATATTAAATTTTGCCAACGGCGATATGGTTGGCCACACCGGCATAATGAAAGCTGCAGTTGCAGCCTGCGAGACGGTGGATAAATGTCTCGGCCGCCTTGTGAAGAAGATGCAGGAGATGGATGGCACGGTTCTGATCACGGCCGATCATGGTAATGCCGATATTATGTGGAATGAAGAAACCCATGAACCTTTCACCGCTCATACCCTCAATCCGGTGCCTTTTTGCCTGATCAATGATAATTATCTGGGACGGGATTTACAAGAGGGTGGCGCTTTGAAAGATATTGCTCCGACAATTTTGACCCTGCTTAATCTGCCGATCCCTGCTGAAATGCAAGGGGAGAGTCTGTTATGAAATATATCAGTACAAGAGGCGGGATTTCCCCTGTTTCCTTTAAAGAAGCGGTCATGATGGGGCTGGCCGTTGACGGAGGCCTGCTCCTGCCGGAAATCCTGCCTGTTGCCCGAGAACAACAGCTTGCCGCCTGGCGTGAACTTAGTTATCCAGAGCTTGCCTTTGAGGTGCTGTCGCTTTTTATCAGCGATATTCCCCCTGTCGACCTGCGCGATTTGATCAAACGTTCCTATGCGACCTTTGATCATCCGGAAATTACGCCACTGGTCCGGTTTGATCATTTGCATATCATGGAGCTTTTTCATGGTCCGACCCTGGCCTTTAAGGACGTTGCCCTGCAATTTCTGGGCAATATTTTTGAATATCTCCTGGCTGAGAGTGGCGAAAAGATGAATATTCTCGGCGCCACTTCCGGTGATACCGGAAGTGCGGCAATTTATGGGGTGCGGGGAAAGGAACGTATCAACATTTTTATCCTCCATCCCCATAAAAGGGTGAGCCGGATTCAGGAGTTGCAGATGACCACGGTTACGGATGCCAATGTTTTTAATCTGGCCATCCGAGGAACTTTTGATGACGGTCAGGCTATTGTTAAATCAATTTTTAATGACATTGCCTTTAAAACCAGACACCATCTCGGTGCCGTTAATTCCATTAACTGGGCCAGAATCGTAGCCCAGGTGGTCTACTACGTTTATGCTGCCCTGAAATTGACCGAACCGGGGAAAAAGGTTGATTTTTCTGTACCAACCGGCAATTTTGGTGATATCTTTGCCGGTTTTGTGGCCAGATCTCTCATGCCCGACCGTATTCGCCATCTGGTTCTGGCCACCAATGAAAATGATCTCTTGACCCGCTTCGTCCGTGATGGCGAATACTCGCTGGGCAAGGTGGTGCGGACCTGCAGTCCGTCCATGGATATTCAGCTGGCCAGTAATTTTGAACGTTTTCTTTATTATCTTTATGAAGAAGATGCGGACAGGACTCGGAACGTCATGGAAAGATTTGCCCAAAGCGGCAGTATACGTTTTTCGGCAGAAGAACAGGTGACCATCAGGAAAAATTTCAGGACGAAAACCGTTTCTGAACAAGAAACCCTTGAGACCATCAGAGATTTTTATGAAGAGTATGGCTATATACTTGATCCCCATACCGCCGTGGGGATAGGGGCGGCCGAGTCCATCGCCGATGGGAAAACCCCCCTGGTCTGTCTGGCCACGGCCCATCCCGGCAAGTTCGGCGAGGCTGTTGAAAAAGCGATTGGCAGACCCATTGATTTGCCGCCGGGCCTAGCTGGCCTGGCGGAAAAAGAGTCGCACTGTGAAGTGCTTGATGCTGATGCAGGCCTTATCCGAACCTTTATTCAGGAGCATGAAGTATAGTCTGTGCGGTGAGGGCAGATAGCGAGTCTGAGAGATCTGCGGAGGGGAAAGGGCTAAATCGTCTACTATTCCACCTTTCTTAATCATTTTGTTCGCTTCAGTAGTTTTGGTGCCCCGGGACGTAAACCATCGCTGGAAAAGTCGCATGAAGCTGGTGGGTTGCTGGATCCGTTAAAAGAAACGGCAGCGGCAGCCGAGGAGATCAGGGCAATGGGAGATCGCGCTCTGTTCCTGATGGTGCGTATGCAGGAATTGTTAAGCAGCCGCTTTGAATTGTCCGTCAAGGAAATCCTGAGGACACCTGAAATCAATCAGTTTCTGGATGATATCAACGGTTTTGAGCAGAATACGAATCAGTGCAATCCTCCTCGCCGCATTACCTGATGAGATCGCAGGTGCAACGGGTGAGACGTTGATTGATATATTTGGGGAGATCAGTATCGAATGTCGGGCAGCCATCAACCAGTTGCTGTAATGTTAAATAAATATATTATAAATAAATAAAAAATAT
>JAOZOY010000099.1 GCA_029933005.1 Deltaproteobacteria bacterium | reverse complement strand
CTACGAAAAAACATCATTAAATCCATACAATACATTAACCCGGAAAGTTGAGTTGTTGTCTTTATCGTCTGTTTAGTTTCTGCAACTCCCCTTCAAACCGGTTGACAAAACGATTGCCAATTGCCTGATCCTTCTTTTCCCGCATGGTAGAATGGCAACACAGGAGCATCTCCTGTGTTTTTTCGTCAAAAACTTTCGGCGCTCTGACCGTGCATTCATCATCCTTTTTGACAACGTAATCGTTCACCAGTGCTTCACTGAGTCCTCGTTTACCTCTTCGCCAAGTGTTACCAGTAACTCGCGAGGATCAGTGTGTATAGTCGATCCTTGAACGGGAATCAAAAAAATAATTTCTGTTATAGTCAGTGTTGCTGTCCCAAAGAGAAACGCTGTGAATATAATTTTTTTGAGATTGGCCACGGAAACTTCATTTTTTGATAACGCCTTTAATCATCACGAATTCTTCCTGGTTGGTAAATTTTGATATTAGAAGCCGTTCTGCAAAATCGATAGATTAATTAGCCAAAGTTTGGGCAACCTTTTAATATGATACGTAATAGTTTGCCATGGGTTATAAACCTTAGTGAATTATTACGATGATTCATGGTTGTGCGGCGGACACGCTGTGTTGTTTCTTGAGCAGTCCGAGAATCCTGTCCCTGTTATTTTCGCTCTGATTCAGGATAATCACAAAGAAATCAAGCTGATTTTTATTGGGAATATAGCCGACATAGGAAAAAACCTGATTCAGGGTACCTGATTTAATCCATACTCCTTCCTGTTTTGTCAGAAGATCATGATGATTTTTAAAATGCTTCAGGATGCGCAGCATTCCAGCAGGCGTAATTCTGTTCTTTCTCGACAGTCCCGATCCCTCTTCTGCTTTAAACTCATTCTCTTTGAGTCTGATTGTTGTGAGTAAAAAGTGATTCAGGGCGAATTTTCCTTTTGCCCAGGTGGCCGGAAAATTCTGTTGCTTTGCCCCGCAGATCAGAAGGAGCTGATTGGCGATGAAGTTATTGGAATAATGCAGCATTTTACTTATAATAGTGTCGAGTCGGGGAGAGTGATGGACATAGATCGGCATCAGAGCCTGTGGCACCGGTTTTTTTTTGATGCTTCCCTGAACCTTGATTCCTTCCCGGTTGAGAATGGCCCGGAAGAGTTCACCGACATGGGGTAAAATATTTTCATGGTTTCTGGAGAGATTGATACGATGCTCTCCTGCGGGAAGATTTTTGCCATGCCGGATCATCAGGGGCAGGGTGGGTGTTTGAGGTTCGGCTGAACCAATGGAGCCGTCTTTGGCTTTGACAAGATTTATTGTGTTGAAATTTGCGGCCAGCGCACTGTTGGCTGCGTCATAGGGGTTCAGACTGTTTCCGGCCCCGGAGGCAGCGGACTGGAGATTAAAAGCCGAATCATCAAGAAAAATGGAATGAACAGATGTCAGCCCCTTTTTTTTGAGCTGCACGGTAATGTCCTGGATGGCCTCGGAGGTCAGCAGGGGATCGCCGAATCCCTGAATATAAAGATCGTTTCTGCTGTTGACAAAGATTTTTGTTTGAAAACGATAGTTCGCCCCAAGTAGATCGAGTGCGCTGGCGGCCGTGGCAATTTTCCAGATACTTGCCGGAATAAAAAGACCGTGGCTGTTTTTTTCGCCAATAATCTGATTATCTTTGCTGAGGATGTAGCCGCCGTTTGATATGAGTCGGTCGATTTCATTATAAAGGCTGCCGTCGGCACGAGCTGATGGTGTTGCCGGCAGCAAAAGGCAGAAAAAGAGGAAAGTGAAAAAAAAGAATTTTTTTAGAGAGCAGTCGGATTGGGGCATCAATAAATAAAGCCTGCAGAACTCTGCTTTTAAAGAAGAGTCCTGCAGGGAAGAAAAACGATGAATAATTAAACTTTGGGGTAACTATTCAGCTTATGTGAAAATGTTGCGAAAAACTCGGCCAGCAACTGTTTAGATGTGCTTCAGGTAAGCGAGTTAGCGAGACTCCGCTCGTTCATTTCGGAGTCTACGCTTAACTGGGCTTTGAAGCATACTGGTGCTATTCGAGAAGACCAAATATGGGCGAAGATGAAGTGCAGTTGAACAGTTACACCTTGGGAAGATTCTTTGTTGCCTCGGCAATATCTTCCTCTGGAAAATCGTAATTATGAAGATCACCGGCAAAGAATCTGTCATAGCTCGACAGATCGAGCAGCCCATGACCGGAGAAGTTAAACAGAATGGTTTTCGGTTCATTTTTGTCCCGGGTAGCTTCAATAATGGCGGCCCGGATGGCATGGCAGGTTTCCGGTGCCGGGACAATTCCCTCGGTTTGAGCAAAAAGGACTCCGGCCTCAAAACATTCGAGTTGGTGAACGCTGATGGGCTCGATAATTTTTTCCCGAACAAGGGCGCTGATAATAGGTGACATGCCGTGGTAACGCAGACCGCCGGCATGGATTCCCGGCGGAATAAAATCATGGCCAAGGGTGTACATGTAAAGCAGTGGAGTGGTGCGGGCCACGTCGCCGTAATCATAGGCCAAAAGCCCCTTGGTCAGGGTAGGACAGGAGGCGGGTTCAACGCCGATCATCCGCAGATTTTTTCCCTCAAGTTTGTCGGTCAGAAAAGGAGCGGCCAGACCGGCAAAGTTTGAACCGCCGCCACAGCAGCCAATCAGGATATCCGGGTATTCACCGGCAATTTCCATCTGTTTTTTTGCCTCCAGGCCAATGATGGTCTGGTGATGGATGACATGATTTAAAACCGAACCCAGGGCATACTTTGTGTCGTCGCGGGAGGCAGCGTCTTCCACGGCCTCGCTGATGGCAATGCCGAGTGAACCGGCGGTGCCTGGATGTGATTTGAGGATTTCCCGGCCGGTGTGAGTGTCGGGACTGGGACTGGGGACGATTTCCGCGCCATACGTATTCATCATGCTTTTGCGGTATGGTTTCTGGTCAAAGGAAATTCGCACCATGTAGACCTTACATTCCAGGCCGAATTTATGGGCGGCAAAAGAAAGGGCGCTGCCCCATTGTCCGGCCCCGGTCTCGGTGGCCAACCGTTTCACCCCTTCTTTTTTGTTGTAATAGGCCTGGGCCACGGCGCTGTTGCTCTTGTGACTTCCGGAAGGTGAAATCCCTTCATATTTAAAGAAAATTTTTGTTTTTGTTCCCAACGCATCTTCAAGCTTATTGGCCCGAACCAGGGGTGAAGGACGCCAGATGTGATAGATTTCCTGGACTTCCTCGGGAATATCGATCCAGCTTTGATCGCTCATTTCTTGCTCGAGAAGGCCCATTGGAAAGATCGGCGCCAGTTTTTCAGGACCCATGGGCTCTTTGGTTTCCGGATCAAGGGGAGGGGCAACTCCATTTGGAATATCAGGAATGATATTATACCATTGGGTGGGCATATCACTTTCATTAAGAACGATTTTTTTCTGGATCATGATTTCTCCTTTATTGGGGGATCATTTTTTTGTAAAAAAGAATATTCTTAATTAACGTGAATCTATTATGTTGTCAATTTTTAGGTGAATTTACCCAGGTGGAGAAAGTGTAAAAAGAGCTGAATACCCATGTTCCCTTAAGAACAGAGTCCCTTCCTCGTTGACAAAGAGAGATGCCTGTTATAATGTTAGCAGCCTTTTTTAAAGCGGGTTTATAACTGATTGGTAGCACCCCATTTGGAGTCTAAATGGAGAAAATGGAGAAAATCATAGCAAAGAGTCTGGAGAATTCCGTTTCCGCCAAACAAAATTTTGTCAGCAATCAGCAGCGTGATTTGATCCGCCTGGTGAACTGGATTTTGGAGACATTTGAGCGGGGCGGGAAATTATTTTTGTTCGGAAATGGCGGCAGCGCCGCTGACGCCCAGCATCTTGCCGCGGAATTTGTCAATCGTTTCATGATCGACAGGGCGCCGCTGCCGGCTCTGGCCCTGACCACTGACAGCTCAATTCTCACCAGCATCGGCAATGATTTTTCCTTTGATGATATTTTTGTCAAACAGATTCAGGCCCTGGGGAAAAAGGAAGATCTGGCTTTGGGGATCTCCACCAGCGGTAATTCTCCCAATGTTTTAAAGGCAATTGAGACTGCCGCGGCAATGGGAATGAAAACAGCCGCCCTGACCGGTGGTTCTGGAGGCCATTTGCTTAAGATTGCTGATTTAACATTAAATGTAGCAACGGATGTAACTGCTCATATCCAGGAAACTCATCTCTGGATTGAGCATATGCTCTGCTGGCTGGTTGATGAGGAGCTTCAGCGGAGAAGTGAAGGCTGAAAAAATGAAAACAGATTTGATTGACCTGTCACAGCTCAATACCTATTCTATTCATGACCGGCACAGCAAGGTTACGGTGGATGATTTTGCCAGACCCCTTCAAGCCGGAGCCACGGTGGCCGATCTTCTGGCTTCCTTGCCCAGACAGCTGCTGGGGATTGATTTTCCGGAACTGGTCGACAAACTGGCTGCAAGTCATCGGGCGGGTAAACCCATCATTGTCGGTATGGGCGCTCATGTGATTAAAGTCGGTTTGAATCCACTCTTGATCGACCTGATGGAAAAAAAGATCATTTCGGCAATCGCTTTAAACGGCGCCGGGATTATTCATGACAGCGAGATTGCCATGGCGGGCTGCACATCCGAGGAGGTGGAACAGGTACTTGGAGCCGGAGAATTCGGGGCAGCTAAAGAAACCGGGGAGGTGGTCAACACCGCCACTAATCGTGGCGCGGCTGCCGGCATCGGCCTGGGCCGGGCCATGGGCGACTATCTCCTGGAGCAGGATTTCCCTTATAATCATCTGAGCCTCCTGGCCTGCGCCCGGAGGCTCAATGTGCCGGTTACGGTTCATGTCGCCATGGGTACGGATATTGTTCATATCCACCCTTCGGTCGATGGAGCGGCCATCGGTAAGACCAGTCATGATGATTTCAGGTTGTTCTGTACCCTGGTGAGTCAGCTTGAAGGCGGGGTTTATCTCAATATTGGCTCCGCCGTCCTGCTGCCCGAGGTCTTCCTGAAGGCCCTGACTGTTGTGAGAAACCTGGGATATGAGGT
Organism: Deltaproteobacteria bacterium; assembly: GCA_029933005.1. Classification (GTDB taxonomy): domain Bacteria; phylum Desulfobacterota; class Desulfobulbia; order Desulfobulbales; family SURF-16; genus JAGHCC01. Next base: position 3,274 of record JAOZOY010000099.1, on the reverse strand, counting down.
TGCAAACTTTACCACGGCAAATTTTGATTTTATCCGTCATTACCGGCCCATGACTAATGTAGTGAACCGGCCCACTGCCGGGGGCGGCAAGGGATATCATATCACCGGCCACCATGAGTTGATGGTGCCGCTTCTTATTACCGCTTTACTGGACAGACTGGAAGAATAAATGCCGCTTTTTGATTTTAAATGCATCTCCTGCGGTAAGGAGTTTGAAACGCTCGTCATGGGTGATGAACAGCCCTGTTGTCCCGCTTGCGGCGGCAGGGAGCTGGAAAAGTTGATGTCATCCTACAGATGCCGGGCAAAAACGAAAAGAGGGAGCAATGCCCAGTGTACTGGCTGCACAAAGAGCAACTGTGCGACATGTCATTAGAGATGGGGAACAGAGGGGCTGAGGTTCAAAGGGACTGACAGAGGGACAGATAAGGATGCCCAGAAAACTTTAAGAGTAAAATAATATGAAAAAAATTATCAAGATCGGCACAAGGGCAAGTCTGCTGGCCATGGCCCAGAGTACAAACATCAAGGAATGTATCGAGGCTCAATATCCCTCCGTTACGGTGGAGCTTGTTAAGATCATCACCAAGGGCGACAGGATTCTCGATGTCCCCTTGGCCAAGGTTGGCGGCAAGGGCTTGTTTGTCAAGGAGATCGAGGAGGCGATGCTGCGGAATGAGATCGATCTGGCCGTTCACAGTATGAAAGATGTCCCTTCGGAACTTCCCGAGGAACTGCATCTCGGCATTGTGACCAAACGTGAAGATCCCAGGGATGCTTTTATTTCCAACAAATTTTCTTCCATCAGGGATCTGCCTCCGGGGGGCAGGGTTGGAACCAGCAGTCTGCGGCGAAAATCCCAGCTGGCTCTGTTGCGTCCCGATCTGTTGATTGAAGATTTACGCGGCAACCTTGATACTCGGCTGCGTAAGCTCGATGAGGGGCTTTATGATGCCATTATTCTGGCTGCGGCCGGTTTGAACCGGCTCAAGCTGAGTGAGCGGGCCACGGATTATTTTTCCCCTGAAGTAATGCTTCCGGCTGTGGGCCAGGGTGCGGTGGGGATTGAACTGCGTAAAGACGATGATGAATTATTCGAGGGACTCTCCTTTTTGCAGGATGATGAGACATCTGTCAGGGTTCGGGCCGAACGTGCTTTTCTGCTTCAGCTTGAGGGCGGTTGCCAGGTTCCCATTGGCGGTTTTGCGGTGCTGGAGGACGATTTGATTTCTCTCACCGGTCTTATTGCCGCGGTTGATGGTTCCCGAATGTTGAAGGAAACGGTCTCTGGTTCTCAGGAGGAAGCCGAAAAAATTGGTCGTGGATTGGCCGAGAACCTTCTGGCCCAGGGCGGCGCTGAAATTCTTGCCGAGGTGTATGAGCATGAAATTAGGTAAGAGGTAATTCTTCACCAGTATCTCACGGAGTCTACGTACGCTTACCTCTTCGTCCATTTCGGCCTGTTCGAATAGCTCTAGTATGCTTCACAGTCCCAGGAAGAGAAGACTCCGAATCAACAAATCTAAGGTGCCCGGCGGAAATGCCCTTGGGATGCACTGGTAAATGATTACAGAAAGAGGTTACCGTAAATCAGTATCTTTGGTGAATGGTTATAATAAAAGCATGAGCGATACGACAAAATCAGTTCAATCAAGTTCGTCCCCAAAAGGCAAAGGCAAGGTCTATCTCGTTGGAGCAGGACCTGGGGATCCAGGTCTGATTACTATCCGTGGCCGGGAGATTCTCGAAAAGGCGGAAGTTATTATCTACGATTATCTGGCCGGCAAGAAATTGTTGAAACATGTGCCCGCGGATGCGGAGTTTATCTATGCCGGCAAAAGAGGCGGGGTAAAGCATACTCATACCCAGGATGAGATTAACGCGATGCTGGTTGACCGGGCCAAGTCCGGTAAACGGGTGGTGCGGCTCAAGGGCGGCGATCCCTTTATCTTCGGCCGTGGCGGCGAGGAACTTGAGGAGATTGTTGCCGCCGGCCTGAATTTTGAAGCGGTTCCCGGCGTCACTTCAGCATCGGCTGCGGCGACCTTTGCCGGAGTGCCCATCACTCATCGTAAATTTACCGCTTCCGTAGCCTTTATCACCGGCCATGAGGATCCTACTAAAAAGAAATCATCCATTGCCTGGGATAAGATTTCAACCGGTGTCGGGACCTTGGTCTTTTACATGGGGATAAAGAATCTGCCCGCTATCACTAAAAACCTCATGGATAACGGTAGGGATCCGAAAACCCCTGTGGCCGTGGTCCGCTGGGCCTCTATGCCCCATCAACGTTCCGTTGTCGGCACACTGGACACCATTGCCGATATCGTTAAAGAGCAGGGTATTAAACCGCCGGCCCTTACCATTGTCGGAGATGTGGTGACCCTGCGTGATACGATTAACTGGTATGAAAAGAGGCCTTTGTTTGGCAAACGTATCATGATCACCCGTACCAGGGAGCAGGCCAGTGAGTTGGTTGCTCGTCTTGAGGAGCTCGGGGCTGAATGCCTTGAATATGCCACCATAGCCATTCAGCCGCCGGATTCATGGAATGAGCTGGATCAGGCCCTGGTACGGCTGCCTCAATATGATTGGCTTATTTTTACGAGTATTCATGCCATTCATGCCTTTTTTGGTCGTCTTTATGAAAAAAATCTTGATGCCCGCGCCTTGAACAGCTGCAGGATTGCTGCTGTGGGAACAGTGACCGCTGACTGTCTGTTGGATTATGGCATCAAGGCTGATCTGCTGCCGGAAAAATTTACGGGAGAAGGCTTGGCGGCAGCCTTGGAGAACCGGGGTCTGGCAGGAAAAAAAGTATTAATTCCCAGAGCGCTGAAGGCGAGAGAGGTCTTGCCTGAGCGGCTGGAAAAAGCGGGTGCCGAGGTGACAGTGGCGCCGGTTTATCAGAATGTCCGGCCAAAAGGATATGGTGAACAACTGCGGGAAGAATTTGTTGAGCAGGGCGTGGACATGATCACCTTCACCAGTTCGTCAACCGTGACCAATTTTTTTGAGATGCTTGGCCTGGATGATAATGAATTGGGTTCTCTTTTGAGTGAAACAAACGTCGCCGTCATAGGCCCGATTACCGCTAAAACCGTCATGAGTCATGGTCTTCTTGTTGACGTCCAGCCCGAAACCTATACTATACCGGCCCTGGTTGACGCGATTCTTGAGTACGATTGGAATCCTTAAAAAGTAGTAACTCAACTTTCTGACTTGGCATAAACCGTTGTTGTTTCGCGATTATTATAGCGCAGGTTGGGTTGAT
>JAOZOY010000098.1:6943-8462 GCA_029933005.1 Deltaproteobacteria bacterium | reverse complement strand
TACGCTGGGATTCGACAAACCGGTAGGTGTAATATCGCTGCGGGAGCCAGTATATTATTACATTATTTTGCCAAACAGATTGGCAAATTCTTCCAATTCCAAAGGGCTGGTTTCTCCCCGGGAAATGACTTTTACGAGGTCTAAGCCGTCAACATCACCATCTATATCATCATCAAAGGAACAGATGACCTTACGGACTGCGCGAACCATATTTCCTCCAAACTGGTCCTGTTTGGCTAAACTACAAACTACACCGTAATCAAAATCTACATATGTAGCATGAGTAAAGCCACCATCGAAATCAATTTGGGTTGTCGATGTCCAGTAGAGAAACCAGCCAGGAGATCGCATATCAGGAAAAACAGAAGTATCGATTGCAAATTTAAAAGTGCTGTAATCTACCAGAGACTGCAGTTCATTTCGATTTGGCAAATACCAATCATCATAACCGGCCAACTCCAGACTTTCGCAACTACTTAAAGCATCCTCCCAGCTTAGCCATGAGGGATATCCCTGACATCCATTTATATTAGTTTGTCCCAGGCTGCACTTCTGCCACATGAGATTAGTTGCTCTGTCCGTGACAGTGCCGTCGCCATTATCCGTAAATCTTTCTATAACTGGAGTTATGCCTCCACGAACGGCACGCAAATAATGGTTTTTAAATTTATGATAATTGCTGTTTACGCATTTATCGGCAAAACAGGTTAACCATGCCGAACTGTTTGAAGATACAAGGGTTGTTGCCGACCAGTAGTTGCCGCCAACAGTATTAGGAAAATAATTTCCGTCAACGGCCGGGAGACTGTCATCCTGACCCATATATATAAGTGTGGAAAGTTCCTTGACAGTAGGTAGCCGCCAGTCTGAAAAGCCGCCAAATGCAGCGTCATTCAGCGTTTGAATAAATGCTTCAGAGTCAGTCACTTCGCCAGAATCATCGCAGACCCCAATGTCTCCGCCATTTGTGTCATCGTTATAATCACACCATGTAAATGTTTTGGTTTTATCATGAATAGAGTCATCCGTGGTTTTTATCTCCCACATAAGCTTGGTTACATTATCGCGGGTCATCAACCATTCATCACCATACTCAAGCTCACTACCACCATATCCAAGTTTGGTATATGACCTCTCATGTCCCTGATACTGGGCGTCCTGTCCATAAAAATTGTCGCTATAACCTGGGCAGGAGGATAATTCCGCTTTATTACTGTAACACTTCTCCTGCCCGGTATCAGGCCAGACATTAAAAGCGCCACCCGCATTATTTCCTGCCGCAGCCGAAGTAAAGTTTCCCGCAATAAGTAAAGCGAACATTAGATTGAGATTAATGGTAATTTTTTTCATATTATTTTTTCTTCTTTTCTCGTCGAAATATAATTTTGAGTTCAAGATCAATTGCTTCATCTCCGGAGTGAACTCTTTGCTCTGAAAAGGTAAGCGATCACAGGCACCGAAGGTAAGTGAACGAAGTGAAACTCCGATCTCCGTCACCTGTAAACGCTTATAAAATAAG
>JAOZOY010000098.1:4129-6843 GCA_029933005.1 Deltaproteobacteria bacterium | reverse complement strand
AATAAGAGAAGACGTTATCATTCTAACGAAAAATTGTAAATATTTTAGTATCAAGTCACATGGGAATATTTTTAAGTGGTCATACACATTTTTTATGCCATTAGAGCATGTTTTATAAATATTCGCGATGGAGTCATCCAGAAAATGGTGACCACAGCCTGTTCAAATTTCCCGAATTCCCCTTCGATAACAGCTTTATTTTCTGGAGTTCCCGGAGCGGCTGGAATCATTTTTATTGTTTTTTCAATATGCTTACGCAAGTCCTGATCATTATGAATAGGCTTGTTGTCATGAATCAGGGCCTGTGGTGCTTGATCAAGAAAAGTGTGGAAATTCTACCCCTTTCAAGATCATGAAGCATTTCCGACAATGTTGTGGGCACAGTCACATTGCCTTCATACACATGACTGCGTCGGAGAAAACCACTTGAGTCAAGCATCAGGCCATGAATAACCAGGGGACAGTCGGTCCTTTCTCCTATGAACAAAACGTACAGAAAAACAAAAATATAAAATGAGAAAAAATTATTTTCAAGAACCACTGAATGGAAACAGAAAAAAGAAAAGAACCGTGATCAGGGCGATGCTGACCATGCGGAAGGACTGGCTGAAAAAAATAAGCTGCATGGCCAGACGGGGCTGAAAGATACCGGCATAGAAAGGGAATTGATGCCGGACGGCCCGCACAGGCGAGGAAAGGATATTCCCCACCAGAAGAGCCAGCACAATATCGCGATAGCCAAGTGCGCCGTCCTGCAGAAGCGCACCGGCGGCGGCAAGGCCGGCGGTGAATTCAGCGGCAATGTGCAGGACAACAATTGACATAGCCTGGGGAGAGAGCCAGCAAAGAAAGGTCAGATTATCGGCCATGAACTGTTCCAGAGAGGAAAACAGGCCGACTCTGTTCAGCAGAAAAAAAAGGATATAAATCGGCACAGTGAAACAGATGATTTTCTTCATTCGTCCACGAAACCGCTTCCAGGTCCTGTTCAACGCATCCTGCAATGTATTTTCTTTATTTATCTCTTTCTGTCCAGCAACATGATTTTCATCAACGCCTTCCAGCAGAAACCTGGAAATAATGGCGATGGTCATTGTACGCAACACTGCCGCGCCAAAGGTCATGCCGATGTAAAGAAACGCGGCTCCCTTGATAAGGGGCACCGTGATGAAAAAAGTTGTGGGAAGATGAAGAAAATAGACGGGAAGGCTGTTAAACAGATTGGCGAGAATCAATTCTTTCTTGCTGATTTTTCCCTGATCATGCGCCTCGGCAAGCATGGTATTGGCCGCAACTCCTGAAAAAAAGGCCATGGAAAAACTGGCGCCGGTGATATCAGACAGCCTGCCAAAACGAATCAGCGGCCGGGCCAGGACGGCAAGCCTTTGCGTCCAGTTCAGCGCCTCAATAAAATTTGCAACCAGCAAGCCGATGCTGATAAAGATGAGGAGCCGGAGAAGAGGCCATCCCAGTTGCTGCCAGAGCAATATGAGAGTTTCCTGAAAAGAGGACATGGTTGAACCTGACGGAGTCTACGCTTACCTGACCTGCTCGAATAACACCAGTATGCTTCGAAGGCCCGAATGGAACAAATCTAAGGCACTGATAAACGTTTACAAACATGAGCTTATCGAAAATTTGTACTTCCGGTGAACGGTTATGATGAAGCGAGAAACTTCTCCACCAGCGGACCGATTTCCTCAAAAGCATCTTCCAGAACATAATGGCCGGCTTCAGGGAAATATCGAGCCCTGGCCTGGGGAAATTTTTTTCGCCAGATCCTGTAAAAATGCTCATTAAAACAGAAATCCCGGCCACCCCAGCAAATCAGCATGGGCGTCTTTTTAAAATGGACAAGCCCCTCCTCAACTTCCTTCAGGGTCTGCCAGGATTCATCTTTTGCAGACAATGGAATATCCCGGACAAAACCATGGATAGCAACACGATTCTTCCAGGAATCATACGGACCGATATATCCCCTGGCCACTTCCGGTGCCAGGGGGTGAGAGACAGCCATGGACAGGGCGGGACGGGCAAAAGCGTTCAGGCCGCGAACCAATAGTGCTCCCAGAACCGGAGTGCGGCAGATCTGAATCCTCAAGGGAATTCTTTTGGAACGAAAAGCTGCGGTATTCAAAACAACCAGAGATTGAATCCGCTCGGGATGACGGGCCGCGTACCCCATGCCGATGGAGCCCCCCCAATCGTGCAGGACAAGGGAAAGTTTGTCAATATTCAATTTGGCCAGCAGATGCTCCAGGTTGGCAATATGATTTTCAAGCCGGTAGGGATAGTTCTGGGGTTTATCCGACAAACCGCAGCCTAAATGATCCGGCACGATGACTCGGCAGCAAGGTTTAAGGAGTTGAACAAGATTTCGATAATAAAAGGACCAGGTAGGGTTACCATGGAGCATAACGACAACCGGTCCCTCTCCCTCATCAAGATAGGAAAGAGCATGGCCGTCAATGCTGATAGTATGCGGCTGAAAGGGATATGTCTGTCGGACGGAATGTAATGAAAATGTCACAATATTGGAATATCCAGACCTGGTAAAAAATTATTATGAAATTGATTGCAAACCCTTTACTCATAGGGAATTCGATCAAAATTAAACATACACTGGTCTGAAATAGGCTGAAGGACTGGCGGATTGTCTCTATTCGGTATGTCAACCATCTCGATGTCTCGTTACACTCGCTTATCGGATGTCT
>JAOZOY010000098.1:0-4029 GCA_029933005.1 Deltaproteobacteria bacterium | reverse complement strand
CACTCGCTTATCGGCCTTCAGTCTAAAAGCCTTCAGCCAAATTTTACTGCTTCTTGTAATTCTGTGATACAGGAAAAGCGTGTGATTGAATCACCTCCTGCATCACCGTGAGATGCTCACGAATCATCTCCTCCGCCTTTCTCCGTTCCTGGATCTCTTCTTCAAGCCTGGCATTGGCAAGAGCCAGCTCTTTGGTCTGCTTTTTTAACCGGTCCTGGTACAATTTCAAATTAAGATGGGTTTTGATCCGCGCCCGGACAATGGGAAGACTGAACGGTTTACTAATGAAATCCACTGCTCCCTGAGCCAGGCCACGTGTTTCATCATCTTCTTCGTCAAGTGCTGTAACAAAAATGACCGGGATGTCCCGAGTCTTGTCATTTTCTTTCAGACGTAGACAGACCTCATAACCATCCATGTCAGGCATCATGATATCAAGTAAAATCAGATCAGGCTGTGGATCGTTTTGAGCAAAATCAAGGGCCTCAGGTCCTGACCGGGCAAAAATCACTTTATAATCTTCTTTAAGGGCCTCAACCAGGACTTTGATATTCATCGGAACATCGTCCACAAAAAGTATTCTAGGTCTTTTCTTATCCTGTGCCATCTTCAAAACCTCCAAGAAATCTTGTACAAGTTTCCCCAAGGATTTTAGCCCTTGCTGAGCGGTTATAAAATCTGTAACACAACATTTCCCCTTTCACAAAAAAGGCAATATAGCACCAAACCGCATTCATTTACCACTTAATTCCCAGCATCAAGCAATTAATGCCGCTGCCGATACCCAACATTGCCGCCTGCTGACCGGAAGTAAGGATCCCCTCTTCCACGCCAATGGCCATGGTGACGGGAGCTGAGACAGAGCCCACATTACCAAGCACATCCAGAGTTTCAAAATTCTTTCCCGGATCAAGATCCAAGGTCTGAAAAAGCAGCTGGGCATGAGCTCTACCCACCTGATGACAGAAAAAATGATCCACATCCTCAGCCGACCAACCCAGTTCATCATTAAAATCGTGCCAGGCCAGATGAGCCGTTTCAATTCCACGTTTGAGAAGCTCTACGGAATCCGTGGCCATGATTGTCCCGGCAGGGCCAGTCTTCTCACCCTGACAGAGATTGCTATGCGCCGTATTAGCCCGGCAGGCGCCACCTACCAATCGATGACCGCTGTCATGCTGATTCACATCCCCCATCACTAAAGCCACACTGCCGGAACCGATCGTCAAGGAGGCAAAGGTCGATTTAATTGATTTCCTCGTTAAGGACGAATCATCCAGCATATGACGGATCGTCGATTCGAGCAGATCCTCGGCTGTCTCACCGGCAACAAGCAGTCCGGTCTTCACCTGGCCGAGTTCAATCATGTTGGCCAGCATAATCATGCCGTTTAAAAAACCGAGGCAGGCATTTGACAGATCAAACACCTGGCATTTCTCAGAAAGCCCCAGACCATGATGGACAAAAGAGGCTGTGGCCGGCTCCATCATGTCCCTGGAAACCGAGGTAAAAATCAGACATTCGATTTCAGCCGGAGCCACCCCCGAAGCCTCCAGAGCCTTTTGGCCGGCCAGGGTCGCGGCCTCACTGGGCCTGGTATTTCTATCCCATAATCGGCGCTCCCTGATGCCGGACATAAGCTCCAGCCGGCCCATGGGTAGTTTCAGGCGCTGATAAACCAGCGCCAGCCGCTGCTCAAGATCGTCCGAAGTGACGACATGGGGCGGCAGTTCATAGCCGAATGAATGAAGACAGACGCGGGAGTAAAGCATTTTTAAACCAGTTAAACTAATCTAACGATTTACTGACAATATCGTTATCAAAATAATTGATCCCCATGCCCGCATCAAGAACCAGACACTGGGCCGTGATGCCGGAAGAACGCGGAGAAAGTAAAAAAGCAGCCACATTGGCAACCTCTGGGGTTTTCAAGGCTTTTTTCCGCAGGGTGGCCTTTTCGGCATAGAGATAGCTGTCAATGTAACCGGGAATACCGGCTGATGCCGATGTCTTGAGCAGGCCGGGACAGACCGCATTAAAACGAACTTGGGAAAATTGCGAAAAGCTCTTGGCTAAAAAACACAGGGAGGACTCAAGGGCAGCTTTGATCGGCCCCATATAACCATAGTTTTCAGCCGCCATCTTGGTGGTGGAGATGGAGATGGTGATCACCGAAGCCTCTTCCGTCAGCAACTCCTTGAAATGGTTGCTGATACTTATCAACGAAAAACAGGAAATATCAATGGCCTGGAGAAAATCTTTTTTCAAAGTTTCATGAAACGGCTTTATACCTTCGGAATAATTTGCAAAGGCAATGGAGTGAACCAGACCGTCAATCTGACTGGTCTTCTCCGCAATCTCATCACGAACCCGGATAATATTTCCTTCATCCTCCACATCACAGATAAACACAGGTGATTCGGGAAAAAGTTTGCGGGCAGCCTGTTTACGTTCCTCGCTACGCACCACATGGATCACCTCGGCCCCCTCTTCCACCAGCACCCGGCCAATGGCACAGGCCACGGATTTCCGGTTGGCCAGGCCGAAGATAACAATTTTTTTATTTTCTACTTCAAGGAAACGCATGTAAATAAACACCAGGAGTCAGAAGACTGGAGTCAGGAGACAGAATGGCGATTTTCCTGACTTTTGACCTTCCACTCCTCCTTTTTAAAACCAGAGAACCATTCTCCAAAACTTGAAATGCCAAAATCTTAATTCTGACTTCTGACTTCTGTCTCCCGACTCCTGTCTTCTATAAGCGTGCAGGCAAAATCAACCTTCACAGCCACTTTACCGTTCACTCGTATACTACCATGCAAAAACCAGGCAGCCCCCATCTTTTCGGTTAAACGGACCAGCATTTCAATCCTTTCACCCGGTTTAACCTCACGCTTAAACTTGGCATTGTTGATCCGGGTGAGGACCGGCACTATTTTTGTATCTGAATTATTTTCCCCGGCCTTGAGATCCGAGGCGATAAGAAGAGCGCCGGTCTGGAACACGGCCTCGCAGAGCAGAACGCCGGGCATAATCGGATAATCGGGATAATGCCCCTGAAAAAGTTCAAGATCTTCGGGAATTTCTTTTTCAGCCCTGATTTGATCCGGCTGGAGTTCAAGAACACGATCCACCCACAAAAACGGGGGACGGTGGGGAATCAGCTTTGCAATTTCCTTAAAGTCCACCGTCAATCTCCAACACCGATCCGGTGATATAGGATGCATTGGGGCCGGAGAGAAAGAGGACGGCTTCGGCCACCTCTTCCGGGGCTCCAAAACGACGCATGGGCACCATCTTCTTATATTCCTTGACCTGGGCCTCGGAAAGATCATCAATAAGCTCGGTGGCAATAAAACCCGGAGAGACACAGTTAACCGTAATGCCGCGCCGGGCGGTTTCCTTGGAAAGGGAATGCATCATGCCGATTTGGCCGGCCTTTGAGGCCGCATAATTGGCCTGACCGGCAAAACCCATATGGGCCATGGGCGACGTAATAAAAACAATCCTGCCATATTTCTGTTTCATCATCAGCTGGACCGCAAATTTTGCCATATTATAAGAACCGCTCAAATTAACATCAATCACCCGCTGCCAGTCGTCAGGACCCAACATGGCCAACACTCCGTCCCGGCGAATTCCAGCATTATTGATCAGAACATCTATAGTGTCAAACCGCTCTTCAATCCGGCCATACAGCTTTTCAACCGCCTTGTAATCGGCGACATCACATTGATAGAGATGCAAACAGTCGGAAAAATCGCTATTTTCCTGTTCAAAGGCCCGGGCTGCCTCCTGGTTGCCGCCATAAAGGCCGATCACCTGGGCGCCTTTTGCCAAAAAAGTACCGGCAATCGCCCGGCCAATGCCTCTTGTAGCGCCGGTGACAATTACTTTTTTATCTTTAAAATCCGACATAACGTTTGGGACTCGCCTTCTGACAGACCACAGAGCACAATGCTTTTTTCTGTAAACGATCACAGGCACCGAAGGTAAGTGAACGAAGTGAAACTCCGCTACCGCGATCAG
>JAOZOY010000036.1 GCA_029933005.1 Deltaproteobacteria bacterium | reverse complement strand
AAGCGGGGGCGACCCGTGGGGTGGAGAAAGGAGAAGAAGTAATTTTGTTCTGACCTTTTTTATTACCCTTTTTATTTGGTCAAGCCGGCGGTTGCCTACCTTGATATTATCAAAAGCCTGCGTGAGGAGTTTGATCTGCCCATTGCCGCCTATCATGTCAGCGGCGAATATGCCATGATCAAGGCCGCGGCAGCAAATGGCTGGATTGACGAAGAACGGGTCATGCAGGAAACGCTGCTCTCCATTCACCGTGCCGGTGCCGACATCATCATCACCTACTTTGCCAAGGAGATGGCCAGGTTATTGAATTCGTAGTTTAACTGATACCCTTCAGCAGAATCATGTCGCCATTCCGCACGGCACGGCCCGTAATTTCAAGAATATGGCGGACCACAACCGGACATTTCACTGACAGAAGAAAATAGATCGGCGCCCGGACTTCGGACAGCGTCTCAAAATTGCCCTGTCCCTTGCTGATGATGAGATCAGCCCGGTCGAAAGCCTCCCTGAATTCCGCTGAACAGCGGGGCAGGGGGGTGCCGGGACAGCCTGTGCCGTTTGAGATGATTTTACATTGACGGTCCAGGCCGCAGGTTCGTGCGTCTTCGAGCAGAACGTCGTTAATGATCGGTTTTTCCCGGACGGCAAAAAGGACTTCGCTGTCAAGCTGTTCAATCACCAGGCCGTCGAAAACGATTTCTCCACTGTTGTCACCGAGATAGAGAATTGTTTCCGCCGTTTTCAGATCTCTGCGTAACGCATCATAATCGTTTAAGGCAAGTCCCTTTGCCAGGCAGGTATTGATCGTGTCCAGGATGTCAAAGTCATGGTGGGCTCCATAATCAATGATATTGCCGGCAATGGAAAATTGAATGGCGGTGAGCAGTGGGTGGTCCGACTGCCTGATCATGTCGCGGATATTTTCCCGGAGATCCAGAGCAAGCTGGTTGCTTTTCTTTTTCAGATCGGCAAAAGGATCGGCGCAGCCGGAAGTTTCGGCAATCAGTTCGTAGAGAGGTGTCGCGTTTTCAGGCGGCGTGCGGCTGAAATCAAGTTTAGACAGCAGTCCGGCGGCCCGGGCCATGATTTCCTCCTGCGCCTGTAACGATGAAGTGCTGAGGCGGGCGGTATAAAGTGCCTGTTTCAAAAAGCAGGGCATACAGTCGAGGTAGGTCAGCATTTTTGTTCCGATTCAAAGGTTATAATAAATATTCTTTTCTGATATTGCTCAAGGCCGTAAAAATGGTGGCTTTGATTTGCGGATCACTGCTGTACAGTTGCTGCAAAAGTGTCCGCACTGAATCACGTTTTGAAAGATGTTCCCTGGGACAGGAATGAGTCACGGCGGAAAGGTGAAGACGCGCTCCGGTTTTCAGGATTTGTTTTTTTTCGAGCAGGGCAAGAGGACGAATGATTGAGAGATTGCCGTCAAAAAGGTCCTGACGCGGGACCATGGTGCTCAGGTTGCCGCTATAAAGCATGTTGAGAAAAAATGTTTCAATGATGTCCTCTTTATGGTGACCCAGGGCCAGTTTTGAAAAGTTTTTGTTTCCGGCCAGTGCAAAAAGATGGTTCCGCCTTTTCCTGGCGCAGGCAAAACAGCAGCCTTTAGCCTTTTTTTTCAGGATATCCGGAAAAGATATTTGTTCTATGAAGTAATCCAGCTTGAGATGATCAAGCTGTTTTCTGATATGGGTGGTGTTTTCCGGGCTGAAGCCCATGTCGAGATGCACAGCTGTGAGCTGGTATTGAATGGGTGCCTTTTTTTGCCAATTCTGCAGAACCGCAGCCAGCACGAGACTGTCGATTCCTCCTGAAACCGCTATCAGGATTTTGTCGCCATCGGCAAGCATGCGGTAACGGTGCATGGCCTGGCCGATGAGATGATTGGTCTTTTTGTTCAGGTATGACACAACTCTTTCGATAAGGGCACGAGCACTGTCAGCCAAGATCCGTAGCTCATGTTATTTGAGATATGGACAGGCTTCAAATTTTATTTTTATCCCTTCCCTGGCCAGAGCTTCGGCTGTTATCCATTTAAAACCACGTTCTTTCGCTTTTCTCAATGTGAAGATGTTGTCGGTAAGAGGTACCTGAGTTTCCTCAAAGACGCCGTTGCAGAGGACTTGGGGGCCATCGCTTTTAATGAGTTTGTATTTAAAGGAAACCGAGGCCGGGGCCTCCACTGAATATATAGTTCCTGCTCGTTCCCGGAAACGTTCCACGGTAATGACCAGCACTGCGTCAGAGTTCATTTGTAAAGCAACATATCTGGCCTGGGAAAAGAGATCTCCTCGGTGTTTACCGATTAACGACTCCATTTGTTCGTTTGAAATGATATGGAAGGATATTCCCGACTGAGTACCGGTAAGGTATTGCTCCAACAGGCTGGTAAGTGTATAGGCACCAGCCTCTAATTGCTGTTTTGTGACATCATTGAAATGATGGGCCCGCTCGATGGTTTGTACAGGAAAAACGGTTATCGTCTTAATAGGATTTGTAGTCACTTGCTCCTGTTCTGGTTCAATGGCGCCGCAGGATGTCAGCAGCAAAAGGATGGCCGGCAAGAAAAAATTAGAAAAAAATGGAAGGTTACGATTCACGTCATCACCTTTTATTTTGGTATTCTTAATGTTAAATATTCGGGTAGCATCTCAGGTTATAGTACAAATCTATCATCAGCTCGAATATTTACTTTTTTAATGAAGAAGGTTTCCTGACAAGTCGAAAACCGGATGTGCCTACAAAGTGCCTTTGGATGAAAGTGGGCCGCTTGTTCTTGACTCAATCATGGTGGCCTGATCCAGAGATCTGCCGAGTCCCTTGAAAATCGCTTCAAGAATATGATGGGTATTGTCGCCGTAATCAACCTGCACATGCAGGGTTATACCACCATGCAGGGAGAAAGCCCGCAGAAATTCGCGGACAAGCTGGGTATCAAAGGAGCCGACTTTTTGATCCAGTATCGGCATTTGCAGATGCAGGTGGGGCCGGTTGGAAAAATCCAGCGCCACTTGGGCCAGTGTTTCATCCATGGGCAGGAGACATTGGCCATAACGGCGGATTTGGTTGAAATTGTCCAAGGCATCATTAAATGCCCGACCAAGACAAATACCGATATCTTCCACCGTATGATGGTCGTCAATATCAGTGTCCCCGGTGGCATTGATTGTCAGGTCAAAAAAACCATGTACGGTTAAAAGAGTCAGCATATGATCTATGAACGGGACGCCAGTCTGGATATCGGCTTGTCCACGGCCATCAATCTTTAAAGACAGGCTGATTTGTGTCTCTTTCGTCTGTCGGTTAATTCGGCTTATTCTTTTTCCGGAAGAGGCCATTGTTTGCTCCTGAATAGTTACAGAATGGTGGTTAAGCCAATTTGGTGACCCAACTGGATAGTTACGAAAATAATAAAAATAATAAATTTGATGAATATTAACACCTTAACAAGGAGAGGCTTGCAGTGTAAATACTCTTTTTGAAAAAAACGCTTAATAGACGAAAAAGATATGCTGAACAGTTGTATTTCGAGAATAATTTTTTATGAATGCATTTTTTTCATAATGGTTATTCCAGCGAAGAGGCACGGAGAAAATTTTTGTGAACTCTGTGCCTGTGAGAGACTTTTATACAAACAAAACATCGATGAACTTGTATAAAAAAGGTAGCATCAGCACGATAAGTTAGAATTGCCCATGGCCGAATGACGATATTATTTTTTTATTGACAATTCTCGGGATACCCGGTTATATTCTCTGTCTTTGAATAAGTTGTTGGCGGGAGTAACTCAGTGGTAGAGTGCAACCTTGCCAAGGTTGAAGTCGCGAGTTCAAATCTCGTTTCCCGCTCCAGAAAGTTCTAAAAAGGTTCGAATACGCTTCGAACCTTTTTTTTCATTTATCAAACCCGTATATTGGTCCATCAGTTCGCAGAAATCAATTCGGGTGAGAAAAGTCAGTTGAGGATAAAGTTCGATGAAAACGTATTTGACGCCGGTCAACGAGATTGAAAAAAAATGGTATGTTGTTGATGCCCGGCAGAAGGTTCTGGGCAGACTGGCCTCGGAAATTGCCGTGAGACTTCGCGGTAAACATAAACCGAATTATTCGACTTTCCAGGATACCGGTGATTATATAGTCGTTATTAATGCCGAGAAGATCAGATTAACTGGTAAGAAGTGGAGCGATAAAGTTTACTATCATCATACCGGTTATATTGGTGGAATTAAATCACAGACAGCTCAAGAAGTTCTGGAAAAAAAACCTGAACAGCTGATCATAATGGCTGTCAAAGGTATGCTGCCGAAAAATACATTGGGCCGCGATCAGTTACGGAAATTGAAGGTTTATGCTGGTCAGGAACATCCTCATGCTGCTCAGCAGCCGGAAGAGCTGACTTTCAAAAGTCTTTAAAATGATGTTATTCGGCTCAACGGGAATTTTGCAAGGTGCCGGGTGCGGACGATTATTTTGTTGCTGGTTTTAAGATTATTAATTGAGATGGAGATCTAAATGGCTGAAACGCGCTATTATGCAACTGGAAAAAGAAAAACAGCCGTTGCCAGGGTATGGTTAAAGGCCGGTCCCGGTGACATCCAGGTAAACAAGCTTTCCATGGCTGAATATTTTGGTGGAAATCATGACCCGAAAATTGTTAAAAAGCCTTTTGTTTTGACGGATACAGTCGATACATTTGATGTTTTTGCCACCCTGAAAGGAGGAGGTAAATCCGCCCAATCAGAGGCTTTGAGACATGGTATTTCCAAGGCTCTGCTCGAAGTTAATGAGGCCAATCGCGTTACTCTTAAAAAGGCAGGCCTCCTGACCAGGGATGCCAGGCAAAAGGAAAGAAAAAAATATGGCAAGAAAGGTGCCCGGGCCAGCTTTCAGTTCTCTAAACGGTAGCATTTTCCATCCTTTTGTTTTTTTGTACAACAGAACCTTTGTGACAATGTTGCAAGGGAATAGATGACTCATTAGGAAGTGATGATTTTTTGAATCGTTACTTCCTATTTTTTTGTCAAAATTTTAGTTCAAAGGTTCAAAGGGGCAGAGGCGGAAATGACCATTGCGAGACGATGTCGTCTTTTTACGGATTCATCATTCCTGATGCAGATACAATTTTTTATGATTACTACTAATCTTCAGCCTATCTCAGTTCATTCCCGCGGAGGCGGGAATCTAGGAAGTTAAGACAAGATCTCTGGATTCCTGCCTCCGCGGGATGACGTTGTGGGTAATCACTATTTTTTTGAGGTGAAATATTATGATACGAGTTGGAATTGTCGGCGCCTCCGGCTACACCGGGGTTGAACTGGCACGGATTCTCTGCCATCATCCTGAGGTGGAGTTAAGCCTGGCCACCTCCAGGCGCTATGCGGGGCAACCCCTGTCCCGGGTGTTCCCGAATCTAAGGGGAATAGTTGATCTTGTCTGTGAAGATGTTCAGGTGGAGGATCTGGCACAACGGGCTGATTTCTTTTTTCTCGCTGTACCCCATCAGACTGCCATGAATTTTGTCCCCATTCTGCTTGAGGCCGGGAAAAAGGTGGTTGACCTGAGTGCTGATTTCCGTATTCATGATGCGGGAGTTTACGAGCAGTGGTATCAGACCCATACGGCGCAAAATTATCTTGGCGAGGCAGTTTACGGTCTGCCGGAACTCTATCGAGAACGGATTGCCGGTTCCCGTCTGGTAGCTAATCCCGGTTGCTATCCAACCAGTGTTATTCTCGGTCTTGCGCCACTTTTGAAAAATTATCTCATTGATCCACAGACCATTATCATCGACTCCAAGTCCGGAACAACCGGGGCGGGACGCAGCGCCAACACTGCGACCCTGTTCTGCGAGGTTGCCGATGGCTTTCGTGCCTATAAGGTGGGTGAGCACAGGCATACTCCGGAGATCGAGCAGGAGCTTGGCCTGCTGTGCGGCCGGGATTTAAACGTCACCTTTGTTCCTCATCTGCTGCCTATTTCTCGTGGTATTCTCAGTACGATTTATGCTTCCACGTCAAAAGAAATCAGTCAGAATGATGTGAATCAACTGTACGCTGATTTTTATGCGGATGAGTTTTTTGTCCGGGTGTGCGAGCCTGGTTCGTTCCCGGCAACCCAGTTTGTCCGGGGCAGCAATTTTTGTGATATCGGTTGCAGGGTCGATGCAAGAACCGGACGTATCGTGGTCGTCTCAGCTATCGATAATGTTGTGAAAGGGGCAGCTGGTCAGGCTGTGCAGAATATGAACCTGCTCTGCTCCTTTCCTGAAGATCTCGGTTTAAGGCATATTCCTTTATTTCCGTGACCAAACGTAATATCAAACTGACCATCGCTTTTGACGGCACAAGTTATGCCGGCTGGCAGCGTCAGCCGGATCAATCGACGATTCAAGGTGCGCTTGAGGGGCAAATTTCCGTCATGACCGGCGAGGAGATCGTTCTCCATGGCGCCGGCCGCACGGATGCCGGTGTCCACGCCTTAGGAATGGTGGCCAATTTTACGACGGACTCGCAAATTCCCTGTGCAGGATTCAGGGCTGGGTTAAACAGTCTGCTGGAAGATGATATCCGAATTCTCGCTGTTGAAGAGATGAACGCTTCTTTTCATGCCCGGCGCAGCGCCACGGGTAAGTGCTATTTTTACCGGATTTCTGTCGGCGAGGTGATGTTGCCCACCTATCGTCTTTACAGTGCCCATGTCAGAACTTCACTTGATGTTGACAGCATGGAAAAATGTCTGTCATTTATTCTTGGCAGACATGATTTTTCAAGTTTTGAGGCGGCCGGTTCCAGGGATCCCTCCCTGCCCGGCAGGGGGGCGGTACGGGAGATTTTTTCAGCCTCTTTTCAACGAACGGATGAAACGCGTATCTGTTTTACAATCCATGGTGACGGCTTTTTGCGCCATATGGTGAGAAATATTATCGGCACCCTGCTTGAAATTGGTAAGGCAAGGTTGACGGTGAACGGTTTTAGAGATATTGTAGCGGCAAGGGACAGATCAGTGGCCGGTCCCACGGCTCCGGCCAGTGGTCTTTTTTTACGCGAGGTTTATTATTGAGTCCGGTCGGCTCAATAAAACTTGAAATTTTTATATAAAAAAAACAGGACAGGACAATGGGTTCAGAAATTATCAAACTGGCTGAAAGAATGCAACAGATCAAACCTTCACCCACGCTGGCGGTCAATGCCAAGGCCAAGGCCATGAAAGCGGCCGGGGCGGATATTTTGAATTTCAGTGTCGGTGAACCTGATTTTGATACGCCTGCCCATGTATGCGAGGCAGGCAAGGCAGCAATTGATGAAGGATTCACCCGCTATACCGCAGTGCCGGGAATCATTGAGCTCCGTGAAGCCATTGTCAAACGTTTTGCCGACGATAAAGGCTGGGATTATGAACCTGATCAGGTCCAGGTCAGTTGCGGCGGCAAGCATGGCCTTTACAATATGGCCCAGGCCCTTTTCGGCCCGGGTGATGAAGTCCTGATTCCAACCCCGTATTGGGTATCCTATCCGCCCATTGTTCTGCTGGCCGGCGCCACTCCTGTTCTGGTTCCCCTTCCTGAGGAAAATAATTTTGATTTGTCCGCCGAACTTCTTGAAGAATATACTACAGACAAAACCAAAGGCATCATCCTGAACAGCCCGTCAAATCCCACTGGTGCTATTTTTTCAAAGAATGCTCTTGACGCGGTCGGGAACATGGCTCTGAAGAATGGTTGGGCGGTGATCTCCGATGATATCTATGACACCATTGTTTTTGATGAAGGCCCTGTTCCCCATGTTCTTGATGTTGATCCGAAATTAAAAGAGCAGACCCTTGTTTTAAACGGCGTATCCAAATCATTTGCCATGACCGGCTGGCGTATCGGGTATACCCTTGGGCCCAAACATATCATCGCGTCCATGAACAAGATTCAGAGTCAGTCAACCTCAAATGCCTCTTCGATTGCCCAGAAGGCCGCCCTGGCAGCGGTTTCCGGGCCGCAAGATTTTCCGATCATGATGAAAGAGTCGTTTTTGCCACGGCGTGAATTTATTCTCAGTGAACTGCTGTCCATTGAGAATATTTCCTGTGTGACGCCAAATGGGGCTTTTTATGTTTTTCCGAATATGTCTGCCTATTACGGTAAATCAGTGGGCGGGAAGAAGATAAACGGTTCCGTCGAGATGAGCGCCTACCTTCTGGAAGAGAGTTTCATGGCCACTGTTCCGGGCGCGGCCTTTGGCGCGGATGAGTTTGTCAGGTTTTCTTTTGCCTCTTCAATGGACAATATCAAGGAAGGAATGAACAGGTTGAAGGAAGCGATTGCCAAGTTAGCGTGATCGTTCTCGCGTAATTTTATTTTTCATTTTCCGGCTATCAAGGCACGATTGCTTTGATAGCCGGTGTTGCGTATTGGTTGTTTGGGGCGTAAGATTTTAAACTAACCCACTAAAGTGGAAGAAAACATCAAATTTTTTAGGACTCTTTTCAGTACTTGCTTGGCGTGTGTAAGTGCCTTGTCGTAGAGGCAGATAGCGAGCAAGGCGAGACCTTCGAGTCCTTGTTTCAAAAGTTGTTTTCAGTTTCTCGGAGTCTTCGCTTACCTGTTTCTTTATGATAGTTTCTCAGAAGTAAGGCACTAAAAGCTGTAACGGAAATCAAGGACTATATCATTGCTGTTCAGGTCAAAATCAGTCCCCTGAATTGTTGCGTCACCGGTGCCCATGAATCGACAGTAGACATCAGCGGCAAAGTTGTCTGTAAAGTTATAGACAATACCACTCGCACCGGCTAGAACACTGCAAATTGCCATCACAATAATATCGATAAGTAAGTGGCTGGTTTTTTCTACAACCCTGGGGTCTTCCAAATCTGCAAAATGAATTGTAAGTGCTGTTTTTTTGTCTTTCATAATCCCCTCCGATTCGTTCACTTACCTTCGGTGCCTGTGATCGCTTAGGTTCGACTGGGTAAGATTCTGAGCAAATTTATGCGGACCGATGTTTTTTTGTCCACGGTGGAGTCAACTACGGCCAGGCATAAGTGCCTTATATGATCACCAGTCTGGCCAATGCAGCGGGCGTCTCAACTATACCCTGCAACATGGCTTTGAGAATGTCGGCCTCAGTTACTGTGATGAGATTCAAGGCCCTGACATAAAGTTTGCCGCAAAAACAGTTTTTACCTGGGGACCAACGGAGGAACTTCCTCCTTGGGTCGAAAAAGAGACTCGAGACAAATCCGTCGCTGTAGGCTGTCCGAAGAAATGTGTCATTTTCGAGAATGCCCCGTCAAACGTAGCAGGGAGTTGTTGGCTAGACTGTCCAGCATGGAGAATGTAGATGTAGCAGATTTGCTGGGAGAGGAAGAGACAATTATGACGACGCCCTGGTTGCTATCTCACGCGTTAGGTGTGATTACCACCCCCTCGACTATAGCCTTGGATGGGGCGCTGGCCAAGGTTCCCGTAGCGGTTATCAGATATAGACTTGACCTTATCTACTACTCACCACTAAGCCTGCTCGACAACCTTAAGGATTGGCAAAGATTTCTTGATCGTCTCACGGAAAAATCAGGGAACAGCCATCTAAAACTCATATGGAGAGCGATTTTTAAATCGGCTTCTTGTTTCCGGCGACCCTGCGACAAAAAAAATACTCAATCTAGTAGCTAGGTAATAAATGAACAGGGCTTTTGCTTAAGCGGATTGCCCTACACGTTCTATCCAAAAGTTTTAATCCATCTTCACAGGTTCGCTCAGAGCCCAGGTCCATTGATCCAGATCACGTTCTCTGGAAAGGGCCTTTTTGCCGGTTTTTGAGTAACACTGATAGGACCAGCTCGATCCTTTCATAAATATTTTAATCAATCCAAGATTTGGATGGTTGTACCATCCTGATTCAATTGTACCTTCCATCTTTTTTTCCTTTTCAATAAGTTTGACAATAAAAAAAATATTTAGGTAGATAAGCTGTAGGCATTTAGACTGTAGAAGAGATGACCTTGTTACATTGCGGGCGGTGTCACGGAAACATCCTTGAAAACAGGGTATAGACCGACTTTGAAACCTAATAGCCTTTAGCCTGCAGTCTAACCAGCCTGGGAGGTTACTTTTTTTCCAGACAAAGGGAGATGCACTCCCGGCAGTCTTTTTTGACGGTGAATCCTTTTCTGTAATATTTATCAAAGCTTTTGATCCATTCAGCGCCTCCCCTGGGGCAGACCTCGACGAATTTAACAAATTGAATGAAACGGTCGATAATCTCGGGCGGAGCGGCGTGCTCGATGCGACAGGCGCCTGAATCGGCAAGTTGCTCATCTACCGACAGGATTTTAATGAAAAATTCTTTTAATGCATTGTGGCGGAAAATAACATCATTAGCCATTTCCTCGCCGAGATCCGTCAAGGTAATAACTTCGTAAGGGGCGTAGTTAATTAAGCCTTTTTTGGACAGGGAACGAAAAGCTTCCGTGACGGATGAGCGGCTGACATTCATTTTTGCCGCAATTTCCTTGGCCCGGGCAACTTTTTTTACAGCAATGATATGGGCGATCACTTCCAGATAATCTTCCTGGCTGGCAGTTAATTTGATTTTGTCTTTCATGGTATCTCCCTGTTTTCAAAGGCAACTTGCACAATGACATGTTGACTGTATTTTTGAGGCTTACCGAAAATTGTTTGTATAATAGCCTTTTTTACTAAAAAAGTAAAAGAAATGCACATTTTTGACTGATTCCGCCTGAACAGGTTTGATATGTTCTGTTGAGCCGTTCAGGCAGTACTCATAATGACCGCAGTCCGATGATTTTTCGCCAAAATAATTCAGCAGAAAGCGAGTTTTACAGCCGTCATATTTGACAAGCCGGATAAGCGCCTTTTGTCAAGGGGAGATTGAGGGGGATTTGTTTATACGTTGAGGGAAGCGATTTTCCGCTGAATCATTTGTAGATCGTGCCAAGCCGGTTTTTTCATGTCCGGATGCCTTAGGAGAAACTCGGGATGGTAAGAGGGTATGAGGTTGATGCCATGAAATTCGTGGAATTTTCCCCGTAGCCTGAGAAGAGGAGCCTCGGTTTTGAGAAGGCTTCGGCCGGCAAGGGGACCCAGCGCATAGATGATTTTGGGTGAAACAGCCTCAATCTGGCGCACCAGAAAGGGCTGACAGGTTCCAATCTCCTGGGCGGTGGCCGACCTGTCTTCGGGAGGACAACACTTAACAATATTTGTGATGTACACATTCTCTTGATTAAGGCCGATGGCTGCAATCATTTTTAACAGGAGTTTTTCAGCCTCGCCACTGATAGGTTTTTCAGATTTTTCATTTTCCCTGGTCGGGGGATCACAGACAATAAACAAGGGTACTTGAGCGACGTCTTTAGATCCGAAAATGAGATGTTTTCGGCTCTCATGCAGAGGGCATCGCGTGCAGTCGCCAAGTTCCCGCCGGACATCCGACAGGATGATTGCCGGTCTGATCGGGGGGACTGTTTGCTTTTTTTTGGCTGTTTTCTTTAGACTTTTATCCTTCCGGCCGATGTCCGTGCCGAAGGATCCAAGAAAATTTTTGATTTTTGGGGTAAGTGGGTAGCTTAGGCCTATATCCTTATGAAATGCGATAAGAGATCTGGTTTGCTGGAGGATCTTCGCAAGGGGGCCTTGGATGTTTTTGTGTTGAAAATTTGATTTTTCCATGATTGACCCCGTTGTTTCGTCTTCTCCAAAAGGAGATTGGCCGAGAATGAGCACTTTCAGACAACCTCCTGGAAAATCATCAATTCCCTTTGGTCACTTTGCCAAAGGGATAGCCTTGGCCACTTCATAGCGGGAACCGGCTTCAATTTTGTTCTCGATTTGAAGATAGCGGAGTACCTTTTTAGCGGGCAGGCCATCGGCTAGTTTGTGCGCGTATTTGTCTAGAATTTTTAAGCGGCTTTTCCGAATATCAAAATACTCACCCACTATTATTGAGGCTTGGTCGTCCGTTAAGTTTTTGTAGGTAGAGGCATAGGCGATCATTAGCTTGGCAGACCGTTCGTCCACTTGGAACAATTTTTCCTGAAACTTGTAAAAAACAGGCCAGAAAAATTTCCCTTCCTCTTTGGTAAGCTCCATGTTTCTCATGACCACTGCCTTTTTCTGGTCAATGAGTATTTGTTTCTTGAGCGTGTCTGACTCCTTGGCCTGGGCAAGCAGGGGAAGAAATATGCACGTAAAAATCAGAAAGGCACAAAGTTTTTTTCCTGTAGTCATGTGAAAGTCTCCTTTTTATTTTTTTGTACGTAGTACTTGGAAAAAATTAATTTAACCATACTTATACCTACGTTTTTTACAAGGCTTATCAATAAAGGGTACAACCTTTTGGAGATGAAAATATGATCCGCCTGAAGATAACAGCTATACAGCTATCCCACTCAGAGAAGGTATGAGGTAACTATTGAGGAGTCCACCTGAATAGTGATTAGGTTATGAGTAAAAAAATGCTGAAATGGCCTGAAAATATTTGTTTACTTCATGTTTTTATAGTAATATATATATAATATATATAAAAAATAGTAGCTATTCTTGTCGTCGATCTGTTTTACATAAACAAGGGGAAGTCGTCGATTTATTTTTACAAAAAAAGGAGAAAATCATGGGGAAAATAAAAATTCTGGCAGCCTGCTGCCTTGCCGGTGGATTGATGCTTGTCCCGAATGCCTTTGCCTCTGATGTGAAAACATCTATCGGTCTTGGAGTTGGTATGGCTCCGGATTATGAAGGCTCTGAAGATTATGAGGCGGTTCCACTGCCTTTTGCCAAGGTGAGCTGGGGTGATAACGGGAATTACGTGCTGCTGGACGGCAATAATATGCGGGCCAATTTCCTGTCGGATAGGTGGCAGCTCGGCCCGCTATTGCAATATCGAGCGGAGCGGCATAGTGTTGATAATAAGCGGGTCAAGCGTTTGGATGACATTGACGCAGCCACTGAGGCCGGTCTGTTCCTGCTCTACAAAAGCGGTCCTTGGCGATTTGGGGTGGATGCTGTGGCCGATATCTCTGATGAACATGATGGCTCTCTTGTTACCCTGCGGGCCGCCTACGTGTGTGATAACATAGAAAACTGGAAATTTACAACCACTCTTTCCACCACCTATGCCGATGATGACTATATGGAAACCTATTTTCAGGTGGACAGCAAAAATGTCAATGACAGTGGATTGTCGTTGTATGAAGCCGACGGCGGCATCAAGGATGTGGGACTCAGTATTCTTGCCGATTACTCGTGGAATAAGAGCTGGTCGATGGTGGGAATTGCCTCGTACACCCAACTTGTTGATGATGCCAAGAACAGTCCTATTGTTGATGATGAAGGCGATGAAGGTCAGATGTTTTTAGGCGTGATGGCTATCTATCATTTCAATTAAAATTTGACGGTTTTGTAACAATCAAACGTAAAAAAACGAAAGGTCCTGAAATTTTCTTTCGTTTTTTTACGTTTTCACATGAACAAGAGACAAACGGCGATTTACTCTCTTTTCTACTTTCTACCTGAACAACTTCTTTGCTGCATTGTCCACGACCTTCCAACCTCTCAGCTCTAAACCTTCCCTGGCATCCGCTGTTACCATACCGGCAATCCACATTTGTTTGCCACTCATTGTATTGATTTTATCCAGGGCGTGAGACAGCTGGCTTTCCTTTTTCCAGAAATCGATGGTGGAAGCCACGTAATCAAGGGGAAGAAAGGCGATCATGGTTTTGTCTTTTATTTGCAGAAAAGATATTCTGCCGTCCACATCAACTATACGATGACCCGGGGCAATCTTTTGATGGTAGCTTGCCATCATCTGGGCCTCAAGGCGCAGGAAAAAGGCCACCAGAGGACTGTCGGCCAAGATAGAATCGGCGATAAATCTTTTTCGGTCATCGACATTTTGCATGCTTTCCAGTTCGCCGACCAGTAAGGTGGCTTCATAGGGAGTATAGTGCCTGTTGTTTAAGAATGATTTGATCAGGCAGTCAGGCACGTCCATGTCTTCTAACTTTTTTGCATTAATATCTGCAAGCTCTGCCGGTGAGTTGTCACGCACCAGCTTTTTCATAGAGTCGGCGGTGGCCGTTAAAGACAGCACGGTGCCGGGAACTTTACTGATGGCCGAGAAGGCAACTTTAGGCACGATGCCACCGGCTAAAGCGGCTTGGGAAACAGCGCTTAGTTCTTCTTGGACCGGCTCATAGCTGGTGTAAGGGTTGATGTTGAATTGATAGGCATATTTTCGTTTGACCGCAGCATAGCCCACGGCGGTTTTTAAAACGTTTTCCTGGTATGGGTCATCACTGTAGATGGAACGTCCCACATCACTGAACCAACTGCCAATACCACTTGCTACAGTGGTCACCGTGTCCACCGGTTCCGTTACAAGCCCCTTGATGGTATTTATTGGGGCTTTGGCGCCTTTCTTGAGCGATTTCATGAAAATATCCGTGCCCTTCATGGCCTGCATATCCTCCATGGCTTTAAATTCGTTAATCCGGACTTTCAACAACGGTGTGGTTTCAACGTTTATCCTGCCGTTTGATGTATTGATGGTGTAGGTATTGATAAAACCGTCATTTATAACGCTTTGGTCAATCTGGTAATTTGAACCCTT
Source organism: Deltaproteobacteria bacterium (assembly GCA_029933005.1). GTDB lineage: Bacteria > Desulfobacterota > Desulfobulbia > Desulfobulbales > SURF-16 > JAGHCC01. The sequence continues at coordinate 12,180 of JAOZOY010000036.1, read as the reverse complement.
CAGCATGTCTGCCGGGAGAAATTGTGATGCCTCCAAAGTGATCGGCGTTTCAACCAAAGGAGGGGGTGTTTCAGCTTGTGTGGTCGCAGGGTTTGTAACAAGTAAACCGATTAGCAGAGATCCGGCTGCAATAGATTTTATTTTACTCATTATTTGGCTCCTTTCGTTTAATTTTATCTTTTAGCGGGTAGTACATTGAGATTTCTGTAGTTCTCTAATTCATCAAGCAGCCACCTTTCACAATCCTGTTTTTTTCCTTGGCAGCGAATCAAGTAATGTTTTCCTGAAAGACTGCTGCGTGATGCTATCTTGAAAATAAAGTCTTCCGTTGTTTTAATCCATCGTTTTACGTGATCATATTTGCCGGAAATATGATCACGTGCCTGAAGCCCATCATATTCTTTGCCATTGCGAATAAATGTACAATCCGTGCCGCCGATGAATTCTAGAAGATGTTGGATTTCGGCATTCTGCCGGTCAAGCGCACTGCCGTTATCGGCAAAGCACAAAAGAAACAATAAGAGAACCGGCAGGATCTTCCTGAAAGTAAAGTTCATTATTTCTGTTCAGCTAATTTTAATGGGACAACACGAAATTGCACGGTTATGGGGTTATGATCCGATGTCGATACTCTATGGGTCTCATGCGTTACTGGCTCAAGTCCCCGGTAAAAGATATGATCCACAGTAGAGCCGAAAATTGTACAGCGATTTGAAGTTTTACAGGTTAATGGCCAAAGTTCCAGAGCATTGGCCATTTCAGTCATGATATTTTTTCTTTCTGTGCTCCAGCTGTTAAAATCTCCAGCTACAATAAGTGGGCCATCATGCCGGTAAAGTATATCTTGCAATGATTTTATCTGGTTGTTGTATGATTCTGTTCCCAAAGTAAAGTTAATGCCGTGGATGTTGGCCACCAGAAGAGTCTTTGATGTGCCTGAAATCTTATACCAGGTAATTAAGGTCGTTTTCGGCAGCCTGATAAGTGGCTCGGCATGACGCAGACCACAGCTTTCCAGAGGTTTAACCTTTGATGCTGTTAACACACCGACTTCTTTCCCATTAATAGCAAAAGCACTGTTCAAAGTCCAATGAAAGCGCTGTTCATCCAGCAGGTCCTGCATTTTTTCATTGAGAGGTGCCTCTTGAAGAATAATGATATCCCGTTTTGCACTGAGTTTCTGAAGATCTTCATCCCAGTTTTCACGCCGTCCTTTATAGATGTTCCAGTTCAGGATAGAAATATTTTTCGTATCAAGCCGATCTGTGTACAGGAAAGGCAGGTTGGTTGTAAATGACTCTTCGTTGCACGCTTCAGCCGAACGTATAAGCTCATTTCCCAATTCCTGCTGCACAAGCTGTATCTGTTCAGGGATGGACGAACAGCCGTCTACGATAAGTATGAGAAGAAAAACAAGCAGGGCAGGGAGCCTGAGTTTTTTTAAATATGTTCGATGTCTCAACATGTTTCTATATAGGTTAAGCACATCTTAGAAAGGGAAAAACAAGGGCGTCAGTAAAATAGTGACAATGCCGACAACAACTGTCAGCGGCACTCCGATTTTAACGTAATCCATGAATTTGTAACCACCAGGACCATAAACCATAAGATTGGTCTGATAACCCACCGGAGATATGAAACTGCAGGATGCCCCTACCAGTACGGTCATGGCAAAGGGCATGAAACTGACCCCCATTTGTCCGGCCATCATTAAAGCAATGGGAAACATAAAGACTGCAGAAGCAACATTAGTCACCAGGGTATCCATAAAAATACAGCCGCAAAAAACAACAATCAAGGCAATGGTGGGATTACCGCCGCCAATGCCGGAAAGAAGATCAGCAAGTAATGCCGAAAGTCCGCTGCCGGTAACAGCCGCCTCAAGGCCTATGGCGCTGGCGATGACCACCACGGTCCCGAACTCCACACTCTGGCCGGCTTCTTTCAAGGACATACAGCCGGTAAGAATCATCAGGCCGCTGGCAAGCAATGCCGCATTGAGCATATTCATAAAACCAAAGGCAACAGCGGCAACCATCCCGATGGTAATAAGTCCTGCTTCCACTGCCCGGTCAGTGCGCTGCAGCCTTGCCTTTGTTAATTTTTTTACCGAAAGGAAATCGATCTCGCGCCGGTTGTGGTAAAAGAAGGAGTCGCCAACCTCCAGTACCACCAAATCACCGGCCTGAACCCTGTGGTTGCTAATTGACGTGTCCAGCGGTTTGGTTCCACGGGAAACTCCAACAACATTCATCCGGTAAGGACTTCCTTCAAGGGGAAGTTCGGAAACCAACCTGCCAAGCGCCGGTGCACTGCGTGAAACAACTGCTTTGACCAGGGTGTGTTTGTAGCGGGGACTTTTCATCTTTTGCAGGATGTTGACCGGAGTCAGCCCTTTGGTAGCCCACAGGCTTTCAATATTGTCAAGATCTGTTGTAAAGACAAGGACGTCTCCCTCGACTAACTTTGGATTTGTTGAAAGGGCGACCCGGGATCCGTTTGCCCGGTACAGGTAGTTTAAATAGTAGGTCGATGAATTGAGATAACCAAGATCATCAATTGTCTGGCCAATAACAGACGATCCCGGTTTTATGGAAAATTCAGCCCGGTAAAACCGTTTGTCATCGTCAGAGTCGGCCATTACTTTGGCATCAGGAAGCAGCCATGTGCCCACTGTTATAATAAAAATAATTCCAGCAATGGTCACCGGCAAACCGATTAAACCGGGATCAAACATGGTCAACTCCCGCATAAACGGGGTGTCCGGCCCGGCCTTTTTCATGGCGTCGACGACCATACCGCCAATGACCAGGTTGGTGGCCGTACCGATCAGGGTACAGGTGCCGCCGAGAATAGATGCGTAGCTTAAGGGAATATAGAGTTTGGTGGCCGGCAGTCCGCAGTTTTTTGACAGATCCCGTATGCCGGGAATCATCATGGCCACCAGGGGGGTGTTGTTGAGAAAGGCGCTGCCGAAAGAGATGAAGGGCAGTATTTTAAGCTGGGCCGTAAAGAGTTTTTTCGGCCTGCCTATTAACCATTCGGAAATGAAGGTGATGGCCCCGGTAGAATACATGCCGGCCGCCACCATAAACAGGGCGCCAATGGTCAACACGCCGGAGTTTGAAAATCCTTTCAGGCTCTCCTGTAAAGGGGCCAGCTTAAAGGTGATGGTCATGGTCAAAGCGCCGACGAAAATCGCCACAGGCGAGATTCGGGTCAGCAGGAGCAGAGCAAAGGTAACGGCAAGGATGGCAATGGTGATATATATTTCTATGGTCATTGGATATTTTCAAAAATAATAAAATGGCATCCGCAGGTGCTGGAAAAGGCAGGAGTGCGAGATATGAATTTTAACTTGTTTGAGCGGATATTTTATCCATTTCGAGCATCAAGCAAAATTCGAATTTCTTTTTCAACCTGAATGAAATCCTTTCGTAGATTCCGCTTTGGATGTTTGTGCTCTTTTTCGATTAGCTCCAGTGCCTGGGTCAGCATCAGTTTGATATGTTTAAAATAGACGACTTTGGCCTTGTAGATATTCATGGTGTGACATCGTTGCCGGATGTCTTGGCAAATGTTAGATCTTCTGCCATTTCACCCGGTAAAAAATAACATAGAGTACAGGCACCAGAATCAGGGTCAGACCGGTGGCAAAGGTAAGCCCACCCATTATAGTTACAGCCATGCCCTGAAAGAAAGGATCAACGACCAGGGGGATCATACCCAATACCGTGGTGACCGCCGCCATGCATACCGGTCGCATACGACTTACCGAGGCATCCACAATTGCATTTAACGGTTCTTTGCCCTCTGCGAGTTCAATATTTATTTGATCAATGAGAACAATAGCATTTTTGATCATCATACCTGTTAAACTCAACATGCCGAGCAGAGCCATGAAACCAAAGGGCGCTCCGGAAGCAAGCAGGCCGATGGTTACTCCGATTATGGCAAAGGGAACAGTAAGTAGAATAATTACAGGCTGCTTTAAGTTGTTAAAAAGCATGATAATGATCAGTACCATGACAATTGTCGGTGCTGCCATATTAGCCTTGATCCCAGCCTGGGCTTTCGCTGAGTTTTCTTTTTCCGCACCCCAGGCCAGCTCATAGCCCGGCGGCAATTCGATGGCCTCAATCTTTGCCAGAACAGCTTTTTGCATTTCACTGGGTAACAGGCCGTATTTAATGTTCCCACGGGTGCTGATAGTTAATTTACGGTTATAGCGCATGCGATATGGGTCATCAGATACGGTTTCAAACCTGGAAATTACCTGGCTGATAGGAACGGATTTTTCCAGGGCCGGGCTATAGACCTGAATATGCTCGAGATTGGCCACATCAAACCGTTCCGTGTCCGGTAGGCGAGAAATAATAGGTAAGAGGTTGATATCCTCACGGTATATGCCAACCGTTGTCCCAGAGAATGAGGTCTCAAGTGCCTGGGACAGCATAGTTCTGCTTATTCCTGCCTGTTTTCCTTTCACTTCATCATAAACAGGCACTAATTTTTTCACTGGTGGTCGCCAATCATCCCAGACCCTGGCACTGTCTGGATAATCACGCATAATTACTTTGGCCTGTGCAGATAAATCACGTAAAACCTTGCTGTCGGGTCCGGAAAAACGAGCTTCGATGTCATAATCATCCCCCGGTCCTAAAACAAATTTTCTTAAAATAGGTTGGGAGGCTGGATAGTTTTTGTGAATATACTCTTCAAGCTCGGGAATTATTTCATCAATTAATGCAAAATCTTTTACCGATGCCAGAATCACACCGTAACTATCATCACCGGTCTGCTCCGGACTGAAAGTGAGAAGAAAACGGGGACAGCCTTCACCAATGTAGGAGGCAACGGAAGTAATACGTTCATCTTTAAGAACATACTTCTCAAGTTCCGTAATATCTGCCGTGGTCTGCCGAATATCGGTGCCAGATGGCAACCAGTAATGTATCAAAAACATCGGTTTTGTCGAAGGGGGGAAAAAACTGCCTTTGAGTAATCCAAAGCCATAAATGGATGCAGCAAGCATGGCAACCATGACCAGCATGGTTACCCAGCGAATGCGGATGGCAAAGCTGAGAATCTTTTTATAGGTAACAAAGATGAAACCTTTGTACGGGTCTGCTGCTTCACCGGAAGAATTACCGGTTTTTAAAAACATTGTGCAGAACAGAGGAGTAATGGTGATAGCAATAATCCAGCTCATCATCAGGGAAATAAGCATGACCTGAAAAAGAGAACGACAGAACTCCCCGGTGGAGTCATTGGACATGCCGATTCCCCAAAAGGCAAGAACAGCAATAATGGTAGCACCGAGAAGAGGCATCTGAGTCTGCATCACCACTGTGCCAGCCGCTTTGATTTTGTTCTTACCGGCTTGAATACGAATAAGCATTCCCTCGGTAACAACAATAGCATTATCCACCAGCATGCCAAGGGCAATAATAAGAGCGCCAAGGGAAATTCGCTCCAGACTGATGCCGACCATATTCATGACAATTAAGGTTCCAAAAACTGTAATTGCCAGGATGGCGCCAATCAAAAATCCACTGCGTACACCCATGAAAATAAGAAGAACAATAATAACAATGCCGACTGCCTCAAGAAAATTGATGACAAAGGCCTTAATAGAAACAACGACATCGGTGGCCTGAAAGTTGATAACGCCAATCTCTATACCAACCGGCAGCATTTCTTCCAGCTCTTTCACCCTTTTAGTAATCGCATTACCCAGGTTGACAACATTACCACCGGAAGAAATGGAGATGCCCATGGAAATTGCCGGCATTTCATTATAATGTAAAATTTGCGCGGGAGGATCAAGATAGTCCCTGACCACATTGGCAAAATCTTTTAAATAGATGACCTTATTGGATTGGGGATCGCGGATCTGCAAATTTTCAATTTGCTCTACGGATTGATACACACCAGTGGGGCTGATTCTGATATACTCCGGGCCAACCTTGACGGAACCGGCGGGCAACACCATGTTCTGGTTCTTTAAGGCATCATAAACCGTATTAAGCCCCAAACCGAGCCGGGCCAGTTTTGCCGTGGAAATCTCAACAAAAATGGCCTCTGTCTGGGCTCCCCAGAGAGTTACTTTAGAAACCTTCTCGACAAGAAGCAGCTCTTTACGAAGATAATCAACCGCATCTTTTAATTCTTTATAGGTGCAGCCATCACCGCTTACGGCAAGCAGAATACCAAAGACATCGCCAAAGTCATCGTTGACCATGGAGGGCAGCACCCCCGGGGGGAGTTCCTGCTGTATATCACCTACCTTGCGGCGCAGTTCATCCCACACCTGGGGCAATTCCGCTTTGCCATATTTGTCTTTCATAGTAGCAGTAATAATTGATACACCCGGCCTACTGATGGATTTCATCTCCTTGAGCTGTCCTAACTGCTGGACGGCTGTCTCAACAGCGTCGGTGACCTCTTCTTCAACCTCCTGGGCTGATGCACCAGGATACTCGGTGACGATCACAGCATCTTTAATAGTAAATTCAGGGTCTTCAAGCATGCCAATGTTTCTAAAGGCGTTATAACCACCGAGAACAAGCATGACGGTGATAACCAGGGTCACCGTTTTTTTTGTGATAGCATATTCAGCTATATTCATTATGCTTATTCTCCTATTGTTCCGGTAAATTCACGCACTTTCTGGCCTTCAACCAAATTTTGCACACCAAGAGTGATAATTTTATCCCCATAGGAAAGACCGGATAAAATTACGATATTGTTCTGTTCGGGCATACCCACTGAAACTTTATGCTGTTTGACCCGAAAATCGTCACCGACCTTCCATACGTAAGCCTGTCCCTTTATATCAAAAAATACAGCCTGCACCGGAACCTCAAAAGCATTATCGCCGCTTTTAGAAATCACCATGGAAACATTGGCTGTCATACCATCAAGAATTGTTTTGTCTTCGGGATTCGGCATAATCATAGTCACGCGATAGGTCTGGGTCTGGGGGTCTGCTTCCGTCGCAAACTCTTTCACAGTCAGGTTGTATATCTCATCGGGATAATTAGAGAATTTGGCTGAAAATTTAACTTTATTTTTATTTTTGTGGTTCACCATCACATTTTCCGGCACATTGACAATGATCTCAAGATCTGAAATCCTCTGCAGTGAAACAATGGACTGTTTCGCCTGAACCACCTGATAGTTTTCAACAAACCTCTTGCCGATTCTTCCAGAAAAAGGAGCTTTGAGAAAGGTATCAGCAAGTGCCTTTCTGGCAATTTTCATATCAGAGACCACCACATCGTAATTTCTCTTTTTGACATCATAGGTGGACTTGGCAACAACCTTTTCATCCAACAGGTTTGCATAACGGTCAAGTTCCGCCTTGGCCTGGTTCACTTTGGCCATAGCTATCGCGAGCCTGTTTTTAAAATCACTGGGGTCAATCCGGGCGATGAGATCTCCCTTGTTAATCTGCTGCCCTTCATTGATAGCTAATTCAACCAGTTTACCCGAGACCTCAAACGAAATTTCAACCCGATCCAGGGCGCGGACTTTGCCGGGATATTTCAACGTTTTGCTGGTTTCAGCCTGTTCAATAGTCATCATTTTAGCTGGCCGTATTGCTTCCTTTGTGACCACCTCTTCCTCTTTTGAGCAACCGGTCATGGGCAGGACCGTTATGGCTGCTATACAGATAAGAACGAAAAATTTTTGCAAAGGCCGTCTATATAAATGAATTGTCGTATGTGATGACATGGTTATTTTTTACCTTTGGGTGAAATTATTTAACTGTTCAGAAGGTTAGGGGAGTTAGCCCAACTTTGTGGCTTTAGATTGCGAATTCCAGTAATAACAGTAAGTTACACTGTCAGTAAGTGTCGTTGTGGCACTTCATCTTTCATATTGTTTCATATTGTAGACCCCGGTGAACGGTTACGAAAAATTAACACCGAGGTTGAGTAACGTGTGTTGCCGGACTCCCTTCTCGGTACGCTGGGATTCGACCAACCGGCAGGAGTAATATTGAGAGCCGTCCTTCCTGCTTTTGATTGAAGCTCTTCGAATATACATGGGAACGAGATTGGCATAAAAATCCTTTTCCGTAAACATATTTAGACATCTCATGGCACTACAAGAAGCACTAAGCTTATAATCTATTGATATTACAATATTTTACTTTTATCGCCTTACAAAAAAATTAGATACTTACGCAATTTTTGAGAATTATTCGTACAAAGTTAGGCTAGGCTGAAGACTGAAGGATCAAAAAAAACAAACCATTTTTAATGGAGAATGGAGTTCAATTTTACCAAAATGATTCAAAATGGTTCCAGTTCCTAATGTTTTAGCCTTCAACCTGTCTATTAATTGACTTTCAACTCTTTCCAACTGTTGACCCCAACTGCCCGGGCCAGTCCGGCAAGGCTGATGTTATAGTTGTACACTGCCTGATAATATTTTGTTTCCGTTTCGGTTAACAAGGTCCGTGCATCAAGAACATTGGTGTTTGTGGAAAGCTGATTTTGGTAGCGCAGTTCATTCATGCGCAGGTTTTCCCTGGCCTGCTCAACTGCGGTTTTTGCTGTGGCAATGTTTTCATAAGAGGTACGTACGCTGATAATATTATCCTGAACTTCCTGCTTGATTTCATCCATGACAGCTGTGAATAACAGGTTGGCCTCTCGACTTGCGGCCGAGGCCTCGCTCACTTTATGTTTCGTTTGTCCCCAGGCAAAGAGCTCCCAGGATGCATATACCCCGATCATTGTTTCTTCAGAATCCTGCAGGTCACTGAGACCGTGACCATTGACTGCGGCATCACCTCCATAGCTGTTATAGGTAGCACTTAAAGTTACAGTAGGATAATATGTACTTTTAGCCAGGGTGATCTGTTTCTTTGATACCTCAATATTATAGTTTGCCTGTAGTAATTCCGGTCTTGTCTCCAAGGCCTGGCCTGTAAGAGTCTCCACCTTGCTGGTCATACTCTTCATATCCGGGTTATCTTCAACATTAAATATGAGCGATAACGGTTCTTTGATGATCGTTGCCAGTGCAATCCGCGCTATCTGTGTTCTACTCGCCGCAATCCTGGCATCCTGGCTGGAGTTGGCAAGGTGAACTTTTGACTGAAGAAGATCGTTTAAAGGGATAATATCGTTTTTGAAGAATTGTTCTGAATCATAAAGGTGCGAGGTAAGCTGAGTAACAGCGTCATCTGCTACCTTTTGAAATTTTTGTATCATGAGATAGTTATAGTAGGCCCTGACGGTTTGGTAGGTGATCTCAAGACGAGATAGCTGCTCACTGGCAACTGCTTCCTTGAGGCCAAGATCAGCCAGATCGTATGTCTCCGTAAGACGAAAGCCGGTAAAAAGTGGCTGATCAATATGCAGACTCATCATGTAATTATTATGTTCAGTGACACTTACATCATCAATGCCGATAAAATCCGCATCAATGTCGTACGCCTCATCAATATAAGTAAAAGAATAATCCATATTGAGCTTAGGGAGAAAATCATCATAGGCTGATTTCTTTTTCCACTGGGCCTTGTTTTTTCTTTCAATGCTTGCCAGAACGGAAGGGTTACGGGTAAGAGCCATTTCCACGCACTGCTGGCAGGTGAAGATCTTTTCCGCTGCTGATAATACGCCTGGAAGACTGATGAAGATAGGAAGGAGAAGACAGATGATTTGTTTTTGCATGTACTACACTCTCATTTATTTAAATTAAAAAATATCGTAATTTCAGGTGTAAAGACTTAAGGTGGTAGGCCGACAAGCATGGACATCGAGAGATTCGTGACAGTATGCTCCCGAAAATGAGAAATTATTTTTAGAACAGATTATTTTTTATTTTTCGAACACGAACAAGTTTTTTTTAATATCCTTTTTAAGGAGAGGATAAAATCAAAATTGAATAAAATTACCATAAAGAATTAGTAAAAGCAATATGCCAGCAATAGGAAAAATTATTATTTTTTGTTCAAAAAATAAATAAAAGTATTTTAAAGTAATTCGTAACGGATCATACCGTCTGCGCGGGAATGACGAGAGATTGGTTAAATGTAGTTTTTACGAATTCATCACACAAAAGAATCTGAAAATGAAAAAGACAACGTTTACTCTATTCACTCTCATTTTTGTTTTTGCCACTTTTACAGTCGGCTCTTTCGCCTTTGGCGCATCAGCTGATCATGCCGCAGCCTCTTTTCCTAGAGCCCTTGACAGTTATAACGATAGCGGAATTACGGATGTTTTTGCTATCCTGAAAAATCGTATCAGCCAGGAACCGTTTAACCTGGTTGCCACCATCATTTTTTTCTGCGCCATCATTCATACCTTTATGACCAGTAAATTTCTGGCCATTGCCCATAAATGGGAAAAGGGACTCCAGGATAAAATTGATCGGCAAGAGGTGCCAAAATATTTTGTCCATCATGGTGCCAAGCTTTTTCATTTTTTTGGTGAGGTGGAGGTGGTTTTCGGTCTGTGGGTTATAGTCCTTTCTGCGGCCATTGTTTTTTTCTATGACAGGACAACATGGGTTAATTACGTCAGCCATGATGTTAATTTTACCGAGGCACTGTTCGTTGTAACTGTAATGATCCTTGCGGCAAGCAGGCCGATTTTGAAATTGACTGAAGCCATCATGCAGTTTATTGCCAATATGCTCGGCGGCAGTCTGGCTGCCTGGTGGCTGACTATTTTGACCTTGGGTCCTATACTTGGTTCCTTCATCACCGAACCTGCCGCCATGACGATCTCCGCCCTGCTCCTTGCATCAAAATTATACGATCTGCATCCCTCTGAAAAATTTAAGTACGCAACCATTGGTTTGCTTTTTGTCAATATCTCGGTGGGCGGCACTCTGACTCATTTTGCCGCCCCTCCGGTTCTCATGGTGGCAGGGCCCTGGGACTGGGGACTGCTCCACATGATGAGTCAATTCGGCTGGAAAGCGGTTTTGGGGATAGTTATCTCGAACGGACTCTATTTCTTTATTTTTCGTCGTGATCTGAAAGCACTTGAGGCAGAACACACGCTACGAAGCCTGAAAGACAAAATTCAGCGCACCTTCATGCGTCGTACCGACATGATGGTTGAGTTAGAAAAAATTGGTCCCCTTATCAGCCGGGAGATGAATGTCAGAGAAAATTTTGAGGAACAGGCCGAAAAGGTGATGACAAAAATCAAAAATCGTCTGGAGAAACAGTATTTACCTCGGATCATTGAAGACGGTGCTGAGCAAGCCCTGGCAAAGGAGGCATTTGACCAACGTTTTGAAGAAGTGAAATTACAAAAAATACAAGAAGTGTTGCCGATTATTCTGCCCCTGGAAAAACGTGCGTCCTTTATTGACCCCAACTGGGACAACCGTGATGATAAGGTGCCTGCCTGGGTGACCGGGATTCATGTTTTTTTCATGGCCTGGGTTATTTATAATGCCCATCATCCAGAGCTTTTCATTCCGAGCCTGCTTTTTTTCCTGGGCTTTACCGTGGTAACCTCTCCCTATCAAAATCGCATTAATCTCATTCCACCTATGCTTGTCGGCTTTTTTCTTGGCGGTCTGGTTGTCCATGGCGGAGTACAGGGATGGTGGATTGCTCCGGTGCTGGGAAGCCTTAAGGAAGTTCCGTTGATGTTTGGGGCAACCATTCTCACCGCATTTAATGACAATGCGGCCATTACCTTCCTCAGTACCCTGGTGCCGGGTTTTACCGATGAACTGAAATATGCAGTGGTGTCCGGGGCCGTGGCTGGAGGCGGTCTGACCGTTATTGCCAATGCCCCCAACCCTGCCGGACAATCGATCCTGAAAAATTATTTCCATGACGGGGTTTCCGCTTTGGGTCTTTTGAAAGCAAGTGTGCCGCCCACCATTATTGTCTGGCTTTGCTTTCTTATTTTTCGGTAACCGGTTACCGGGCCATAAATTTACGGGAACCACAGTCCTTGTAAACATTTAATCTGGCTGAATGTTACGCGTTTTCGGTCCCTTTTCGTTCATAGCGCATGGTTCTGGTCGGCGATCCCCTCTATCGGCCTTTTTCTATCATCCGTTCCATCCCGGTGGGGAGATCAGGAATTTCTGGTAGTCAATAGCGGTCTATTCCGTTGTTAGAGATTAACTTTCATATAAATAAAAGAATTGTAGCGTTATTCCGGCATGTTGGCCGCAACATACTCG
>JAOZOY010000035.1 GCA_029933005.1 Deltaproteobacteria bacterium | reverse complement strand
TGCGCTATAATAATCGCGAAACAACAACGGGTTATGCCAAGTCGGAAAGTTGAGTACTTTATATTATCGGCCTGCCCGGCCGATGATTATTTACGCTCAGGAAAAACCCGATTTAGAGGCACAGCTACCCAAAGAGGTGGTCGGCAACGTTCTTGCGCCCGTGGACAGCCGGTAGCTGGAAGCGGAAATGGCTTTTTTCACATTCTTGCTGCCGCATTTACTGCAGGTAACCTCATTAACATTTTTGGCCGACAGGATGATGATTTCAAACTTGTTATGACAGTCCCGGCAGAGATATTCATAAATAGGCATTTCCTTTTTCCTATGATAAAATTAAAAAATACGAAATTATTCACCGTTTAATTATAATTCATGAAAACATAATTTATAGTTTCGCCTTTGCAGTTACAGAGTAAAAATATTCTCACTCTCTAGTGGCAAAAACGAATTTCAGTAATCGGCACTTAAGCTTTCCCTTAAACATAGACACTCATTAAACCGTTGTCCAGAGTAAAAAGAGATAAAGGAAGTGATATGAATTTTCAGGCCCATCTAGAAAATGCATTTGAAATAATGAAACGGGAGTTTGTCGTCTTTTTTCTTGGCGGATTGCTGATTCAGCTTCTAACTGCGCTGAGTTTCGGTCTTCTGGCCGGGCCTCTCATGGGCGGGTACCTGCTGCTGCTTGTTATGTGGTTTCGTGATGGAAAAAAGCCGGTCTTTAATGACCTGTTCTTCTGTATGCATCGCTTTCGCGAGTTGTTCCCCCTTTTTTTCCTGGTAATTTTGACATTCTGCGGTTTTATGCTGTTTGTCCTCCCCGGTGTCGTGTTCATGACTTGGTGGATCTATACTGTTTTCCTGATGACTGACCGGAACATGAAGCTCGGTGAAGCCATGACAGCCAGCAAGGACAAAGTGAATGAACGGGGATTTTTCATGCATCTTGTCTTTCTATTCATGATCTCGGTAGTGCCCGTTGCTTTAATCACTATGATTTCTTCCCTGATTCCTCCCTTGGCCATTTTGCAGAATTTTCTTTTTCCCCTGCAGGCCGCCTGTCAGGCCAGTCTCTATCTTGAGCAGGTCGATGGTCTTGACCCGGGAGATTGTTTTAAAGCCGGAAAGAAAGACAAGCAGATTTCCCATATGCCGTCTCCTCCCCCTCCGCCGGTGGGTGATTAAATCAGTCAGGCTCCCAGCTTTACGCTTTATCCACAAACAAATTCAGCCAACCTGTATGGTATTTAAAAGAGTCACGAACCACAGGGGTGCCTGCCCCTTGTGGGGACTCTTTCCCCGGGGAGCAATCAAAAAAGGGCAACCACAAGGGTTATGCCCCTACAGGGTAAAGGGTCGTCCTACCCGATAAAAGCCTGAAGATATCGTATCGCCGGAAACAGAATGCATCCGACTAAAATCCATTTGATGATTTTAGCCGGAACAAACTTCTGGCATCTTGCTCCGCAATACATACCGGCAAAACCGCCAACGCCGAAGAGAAATCCCAGCATCCAGTCCGGGGCAATAACCATGTCCGAATAAAACGGGGCAATAAGCTGATAAAAAACAACTCCTGCCACCGAGGTGACAAACGTGCCCATCAACGCAGCCCCGGCAATGGTGTAGACGGGAAGCCCGAAGAAACTGATGAAAAAAGGAGCAATGATCGAACCGCCACCAATGCCGTACACGCCTCCTATGATGCCGACGACAAAGCATAATGACATGAGACCCACCGTGTTGATATCAAAGGTCTGTCCATAGAATTCATAGACGATACGGGACAGATTTAACTTTTTGACTGTCACCTTTGGCGTTTCGTTCTTTTCGGAAAAATCACCAGATTGATGCTGCCTGCGGTATTCCTGAACTATCTTCTGGAATTCCTCCTCCGCTGCAATCTGCCCTTTTTTTGTCGTTTGTTTCCGCAATAATTCCCAAAGCATCTTCCCGCCGATATAGAGCAGGACCAGCCCGACAAACATCTTGAAACTTCTCGAATCAGGAAGATAACGAATACGGATAATCGCCCCAATAAGAACGCCGGGCAGTGTTCCGACAATCACCGCCCAGGTAAGGGGCCAAACCATACGGCCTTCTTTAATATAACGGTAAACGCCGCTGGGAATGGCAACAATATTAAAAACATGATTTGTCGCGCTGACGGATGGACTGGTGAAACCGAGGACACTGACTTGAAAAGGAAGCAGAAGAAATGCGCCGGACACCCCGCCCATGGAAGTAAAAAAAGAAATAACGAAGGCAACGGCTGGAGGGACAAAAGGATTAATTTCAACACCTGAAACAGGGAAAACCATTCTATCCTCCTGGTGCGACTGGTGGTCTAGTACAACATTCTAAGATGCCGGATTTGAAACAACTATTGAAACCACAGAGCGCCCAGTGATCACAGAGGCAATTGATTGTAATAAAAAAAATTCTGTAAATTTCGTATTTTCTGTGGTGAGGGGAGACTTTTTAAGACGATCAGAGTTGCCTTTTATCAATATCGACCTTGGTCCTGAAATAGAACCACAGTGATACCACGATAACAGCGCCAGCCACATCAGCCAACAGATCGTAAATACAGCAGTTCCGCCCAGGAATAAAAAACTGGTGCAACTCATCGCTGATGCCATAGATCAGGCAGAATAAAACCACGCCCAGGCCTGTCAAAATAAGGCGGGAAAGACTCATACTCTTTGCCTGTAAACCCGAAAGAGAAAGTCCTGTTCCAGACAAGCGGGAAATTCCCTCTTCAAATAACCGAACCGCAAACAGTGTGGCGGCGGCAAGAACTCCAAAGGCGATGAAATGGAGAAATTTATCCTGATGGTTTATAACAGGATTTAAAACAAGATAAGGCTGCTGGGAGAGAAAAAAAATAGTCCCGCTGACAGCCAGCATGGGGGTGATATAGAGCAGGCTTGGGGGCATGCTCGACCTTTCGGCACTAACAGTTAAACCAGAAGAAAAGGAATCCATCTATTTTTCCCCACCTATTTCCATATTATCTTCTTCGTTATCCAAATCAGCACATTGCAATTCATTGGCCCAAAGTTTCACACAGTTGTCCATGTCTGGAAAAGTTAGAAGAGTACAAAATAATTTTTTTTAAAATCAACAAAATAGTCCCACAACAACAATAAGGATGACAAAAATTACACTTACAAAATTGCAACATACATGCCATCAACAAAAAAACTGAAAAATTTCCTTTTTTAATTCACTGCCATGCATAAAAATATTCAGCTTCCTTTGTGGGACAACAAAAATTGAAGACGAAAGAAAAGAAGTGTAAATTATTTTCATCTCCATAAGCCGCCATTGGCGAAACAAAAAATTACAAATTAATAAACTTCAGCCACCATCTGCGTAAAAGCATAGATAGTTCCGACAAAGGGCTTAATGGCATTTGGGGTACTTGTCTCCCAAAAGATACAAATAGCAAAGACGGGAATTTCGAGGGAAAGGTCTATTCTTTTAACGAGATAAACTTGATGGTTATGACCATAAGCTGTTCGGCCAAGACTAAATGTCTCTTTTTGGAGACAATTCAACAAAAAAAATCACTTCTGGAAAACTCCTGCAAGGTCGATCGTTTATGAAAAATGCATAAATCTTTAGATCTCGACCTGGAATGGCAACGATATTGAAAAAGTGGTGAAGAATACATCTATTCCTCTATTCCTCCCCACCGATTTCCAAATTATCTTCATCAAGATGAATGCTTTTCAGCAGTTCCGGAGGAAATTTTTTCCTCAATTTCTTTATGGCTGAAACAATCCTGTGGGTGGGACAGTCTTTCCAGATTTTCACCTCATCATCGGCATAGGCCGTGGTCACAAATTTTTTACTTTTTACGGTGAAACGATACGGCCAGTTGACTTCAATGGTCTCCGGATTTTCTTCAATCTCAATTTCCAGTTTTTCTCCTCCGCTCGCCACTTGAACTGCGTCCATGTCAGTAATTTCCAGGACCCAGCCATCCCCGCCATCGTTTGTGAACAGAACAAACACGCCCAGGGTGTAAACAACTTTTTCCCTGGCAATCGCTTTTTCCTGCAGTTTTTCAATCTCTGCCTTAAGTGAAACCCTTACATTTTTCTCCGCATCGGCCAGAAGTTGATTTTCAGCTTTGCCAATACAGCATTTTTTATATTTTATGCCGCTGCCGCAGGGACAAGGGTCGTTTCTACCAATTCTCGCCATTATTTTTCCTCGTAACTTATAATCGGTTTATCTGCCAGAAATTAAGGAAACTCAAATATGACACGGAGGAAACGAAATGTAAAGTACTCAGTCCGTTACCTCGTAGCCGATTTCACTGATTGCTTCTTTTATTGTGTCAAGCTGCACGGGTTTTACTTCCGTGTATGTTACCTTGTTTGTTTGCAGATCAACCTGAACATCCGTAATCCCGTCAATTTGCAGAAGTCTTTTCCTGACCGAGGCAACACAATGCTCACAGCTCATGCCTTTAACTTGAATGGTCGCCATCGTCAAATCTCCAATTCATGATTATGATGTATTTATAGCAATACCAAGTCTGAATGCAATTCAATTCCTGGAGATTACTATGCGTGAAGAAAGCCGTCAAGTGAACATAAAAGGGATGCATTGTGCTTCCTGCGTCAGACGAATTGAAAACCTACTCGGCAAAACAGATGGGATTATCAACGCGAATGTGAACCTGGCCTCCGAGACCATGGAACTGAGCTGGCATCCTGAAATGATTGATCTCGACAGCATTGCCGACAAAATCGACGATCTGGGTTTCGAACTGGTTCTCCCCCGGGAAGAAAAAAGAATTGAATTGCAAGTTGACAACATGCACTGTGCATCCTGTTCCGCAAAAATAGAAAAACAGGTCTCCGGGCTGGCCGGTGTGCTGAGTTGCGAAGTCAACCTGGCAACAGAACAGGCTGTGATTGTTTTTGATCCCGGCCTGATCAATCAGAGGAACATCCGACAGACCATAAGCGAACTTGGTTATCAAAACCGGATTATCAGCGCGTTCAGTCAGTCGGCAACAGCAAAACGCCAGGAAAAAATCAGGCAGGAGCTGGCCGGCATGAAGCAACGACTTATTCCGGCGCTGATCCTTGCCGGGCTGGTAATGCTGGTTTCCATGGGCCATATGATCGGTCTGCAAATGCCTGGCTGGTTGAGCGCGGATCAGTCTCCGGTGACCCATGTTCTTGTTCAGTTTTTTCTCGTTCTGCCGGTTCTCTGGCTGGGCAGAAATTTTTATATCATCGGCCTGCCGGCTCTGCTCAGGGCAACGCCGAATATGGACTCACTCATTGCCCTGGGAACAGGGGCCGCCTTTATTTACAGCAGCTGGAACATGGTTGAGATCCTTGCTGGAATCGAGGTCGCGCACCGGGTTCATGATCTTTATTATGAGTCAGCTGCCATGCTCATCGCCCTGGTTTCCCTTGGCAAATATCTGGAGAAAAAAGCCCGAGTCAAAACCTCGGATGCCATCAGTCAACTCATTCTCCTTGCCCCGGATGAAGCTACCCTGCTGGAGGATGACGAACAGGTTCAGGTAGCGGTTGATGAGATTGCAGTGGGAGATCTTCTTCTGGTTCGACCCGGCGAAAGGCTGCCGGTTGACGGTGTGGTTGAGAAAGGGAGATCCAGTGTAGATGAATCCATGCTCAGCGGCGAAAGTCTACCGGTAACAAAGGATGTCGGCAACACGGTGACCGGAGGCACCCTGAACAAAAACGGCGTTCTGCAAGTCAGAACTTCCCGAGTGGGCGGTGACACGATG
The DNA here is from genome assembly GCA_029933005.1 of Deltaproteobacteria bacterium. Lineage (GTDB taxonomy): Bacteria > Desulfobacterota > Desulfobulbia > Desulfobulbales > SURF-16 > JAGHCC01. The sequence goes on along the minus strand of JAOZOY010000035.1, from coordinate 21,119 downwards.
CTGTCCCGCATCATCAGGATGGTGCAGTCAGCCCAGGGTTCAAAGCCCGAAATTGCCAATCTTGCCGACCGGATCAGTCTCTACTTTGTGCCGATCGTGATACTTATCGCCTGCATTTCCGGTCTTTCCTGGTATTTTCTCGGCCAGGCCGAATTCGCCTTTTCCTTGCGCATCTTCGTTGCTGTGCTGGTTATTGCCTGCCCCTGCGCCATGGGACTGGCAACCCCGGCTTCTATCATGGTGGGAACCGGCCGAGGTGCCCAGCTCGGTGTGTTGATCAAGGATGCGGCCGCTCTGGAAAGGGCTGAAAAGATCCAGGCCATTGTTTTTGACAAAACCGGTACCCTGACCTATGGCCGGCCGGAATTAACTGATCTGATCAATCTTTCACGTTCCGAGTATGATGATGACGAACTGCTCAGAATAACGGCAAGTGTCGAAAATGTTTCCGAACATCCACTTGCTGAGGCCATTATCAGGGCGACACGGGAAAAAGGGCTTGAGCTGGTTGAAGTCGATTCCTTTGAGGCGGTATCCGGCCGGGGAATCAGGGCAACAGCCGCCGGAAAGGAAATCATCATCGGTAACCGGCAAATCATGGAAGCAGAGGGGATTGATCTCCAGGCCGCTGACAAGAAGAATCAAACTGCGATTCTGGCCGGGCAAGGCAAGACCGTTATTTTTGTGGCAACAAACAACAGGATCACCGCCATCCTGGCTGTTTCCGACCGCATTAAGGAAGGAGCCAAATCAACGATTGCCAGATTGAAGGATCTGGGCATCGAGGTCTTCATGCTAACCGGTGACAACGAAGAAACAGCCAGGGCAATCGGCTTCCAGGCCGGGATCGAAAACATCATTTCCCAGGTTCTGCCGGAAGAAAAATCAGAAAAAATCAGAGAACTGCAGGACAGGAGCTTGGTTGTCGCCATGGTAGGCGACGGCATCAACGATGCCCCGGCACTGGCACTGGCCGACCTGGGCATAGCCATGGGAACCGGAATCGATGTTGCCATTGAGTCAGGAGATGTGGTTTTGATGCAGGGGAAACTTGAAGGTGTACTCACCGCCCTTGAACTCAGCCGGGCCACCATGCGCAATATCAGACAAAATCTCTTCTGGGCCTTTTTTTACAATACGATCTCCATTCCGGTTGCCGCCGGATTGCTCTTTCTCTTTGGCGGACCGACCCTTAACCCGATGATCGCCGGCGCAGCCATGGCCATGAGTTCGGTCTCGGTTGTGTCCAACAGCCTGCGGCTCCGTTTTTTCAAGACACCACAAGGATGATCGCAACCAATGAAGCGCATGAAATTTACTTTGCCTAAATATCAAACAAAGTCGGTGGACGCGGTTCCTTTTCCGATCTTTTCCCGGTCCAGTCGGCGATCCGCCGCACAACACGAGGCGAAATCCGTTTGCCTTTTGCTGCCACTCCCTTGATCAAAAACTCATTCCAGTCAAAATCAGCGTAGTTATGTTTGGCCCGTTTGGATGGTGCAAAATAAACACGAATACGCCCCTCTGACTCGGTGGTCAAAAATTGGATTAAGGATCTTTTATGTTCGGCAAAAAGATGATACTCTTTGTCAAGAATGAATTTGGGCGTGACAAATCGCTTGATATAGGCGCGATTCTCCCGGCCATCACGGTAGACAATATTAAAAACCAACTTTTGCTGCAGCTTATTGACCCAGAGAAGATCATGTCCGACAAAGAGCTTGTCCGTCACGTTGATGACCTTATACATTCCGTTTTTAAAGATGAGTAGCAGCTTGTCATATTCAGAGCAGGGAAAACTCTCTTCCGCCTTCACCTGATGCCCCAGGAAACCACTTTCCCGGTCATACCCCACTTCAAGATTCGAGATGGCCACCTTGCGGGCTTTAACCTCGCGGAAGGCGTGGATTTCCGTGCGCCGCGGATAAAGGGGGCCATATTTTTCCAAAAGACCATCAAGATACTTGATGGTAAAACCAACCATGTCACGGAGATCTCTTTCAACCCGGCGACTGCGGATTTCTACCTCCTTGATCTCCTTCCTTTTTTTGTCGATATCGTAACGGGAAATCCTCTTAATGCGAATTTCGAGAAGGCGCTCGATATCCTCCTTGCTCACATCGCGAAGAAATCTGTCCCTGAAGGGCTTTAAGGCCAGATCAACGGTTTCAACCACCAGCTTATAACTCTTGCACTCTTCAATCTGCTTGTAGAGCCGTTCCTCAATAAAGATCTGTTCCAACAGATGAGCATGGAGTTTTTCCCGCAGCCGGTCAAGTTCGATTTGCAGTTCAGTCTCAAGGTCGCGGACCAGCTTCTCAGTGTTGAGACGCAAAACATCTTCCACCGCTACGACAACCGGTTGATTATTATGTATGGCGGTAAGGTTGGGACTGATTGAAATCTCACAGTCGGTAAATGCGTAAAGAGGTTTAATCGTGTCTTTGGCATAGATACCCCGGGCCATCTTGATCTCGATCTCCACCTCCTCGGCGGTAAAATCGTTTATCGACTGAATCTTGATCTTACCCAGCCGGGCTGCCTTTTCAATACTCTCCATCAGAGACTGGGTGGTGGTGCCGTGGGGAATTTCCTTAACCAAAATGGTCTTTTCATTTTTTTCAACCAGCCGGGCCCGACACTTGAGCCGACCATTGCCGTGATTATAACCGCTGACATCAACCAGACCGCCTTTAGGAAAATCCGGAAAAAATTCAAAAGGTTCATCCCGGAGAATTTTCTTCTGGGCGTCAAGCAGCTCACAAAAATTATGGGGCATGATCTTGGTGGCCATGCCCACGGCAATGCCCTCGGCACCCTGGAGCAAGAGGAGCGGCAATTTGGCCGGCAGGGTAACGGGTTCCTGCATCCTGGCGTCATAGGAATCGACAAATTCAGTAAGATCTTTGTTAAAGAGAGTTTCCCGGGCCAGGGGGGAAAGGCGGCATTCAATATAGCGAGCCGCAGCGGCTCCGTCACCGGTGTAGATATTGCCGAAATTCCCCTGTTTCTCGATCAGATAATCCTTGTTGGCAAGATTAACCAGGGCGCTGTATATCGAGGCGTCGCCATGGGGGTGGAGCTTCATGGCATCCCCCACCACATTGGCCACTTTGTTGAACCGGCCGTCATCCATATTGGCCAGGGTCTGCATGATGCGGCGCTGCACCGGCTTCAGGCCATCAACCAGATCGGGAATGGCCCGCTCCTTGATCACATAGGATGTGTAATCAAGAAAATTATCATCAAAGAGCTGATGCAGTGCGCCGAAAGCCTCTGTTACATCTGTTCCATCCATCTGCTGTTCATCTCCCCTGGGAAGCTGTCCGAAAATAGCGATTTCTCAAATCGAGGCATTTGAAAAAAATAAGCACAGTCATATGTATGATATTACAAACATTATTTCTTAAAAATAACGAAAAGTTGAAAAAAAAAAAGCATTCTCGGACAGCCGCCTAGTCAACGGCCAAAGCCAGATGCTTCATGATATATTCCTTTCTGACCGGCGTGTTTTTGCCCATATAAAACGAAAGCAGCTTCGGCACCTGGCTTAATTTATCAATACTGACCTGTTGCAGCCGTATATCCGCCCCGATAAACTGCTTGAATTCCGGCGGCGAAATCTCACCCAGTCCCTTGAACCGGGTCATCTCCACCTTGAACCTTGCCCGGCCGCGCCCCCGTAAACTTTTTTCGGCCGCAATCTTTTCCTTTTCGGAATAACAGTAACGGGTTTCCTTTTTATTACGCACCCGATAAATAGGCGTCTCCAGAATATACACATGACCACGCTTCACCAGATTTTCAAAATAATGAAGAAAAAAGGTGAGCAGCAGATTTCTAATATGCAGCCCGTCCACATCCGCATCTGTAGCCAGGATCACCTTGTCGTAACGCAGGCCATTGATTGACTCCTCTATGTTCAGAGCCCGCATCATATTGTACATCTCATCATTTTTATACAACAGTGTCATGGAATGGCCAAAAACGTTCATGGGCTTGCCTTTCAGGGAAAAAACGGCCTGAACCATGGGATCACGGGCGCTGACGATGGAACCGGAGGCGGACTGGCCCTCGGTAATAAAAAGCATGTTTTCACGGCCGGATGGAGACGGTTTTCCTTGAGCGGGATGATACTTACAGTCTTTCAGCTGGGGAACCCGGATAGCCACTTTTTTTGCCCTGGTCTTGGCCTCCTTGCGGACATGCTGAAGCTCCTTGCGCACCCTGGCATTCTGCTGAACCTTCCGAGTCAGTATCTCGGCGACATCCGTATGTTTATAGAGATAATCGCAGACAAAATCCTTGACCTTAGCAACAATTTTTCCTCGAATCTCGGTGTTGCCCAGTTTATTCTTGGTCTGGGACTCAAAAATCGGTTCCCTGATCTTGACCGACACCGTGCCAACCACTCCCTGGCGCACATCATCTCCAGTGAACTTTTTGCCGGTAAATTCATTGACACCCTTTAAGATTCCCTCGCGAAAGGCGGAAAGATGGGTGCCCCCCTCATTGGTATAGGTGCCGTTGACAAAAGAAAAGTAATTCTCGCCATAACCGTCGGTATGGGAGAAGGCAAATTCCAGGATATCATCTTTATAATAAAGATCATCATAGAGCTGGCTTCCCTCAATCTCGTTTTTTAACAGATCAAGAAGGCCATTGGCGGAATAAAAACATTCCTGGTCAAGGTAGAGCTTCAAGCCGGCATTGAGATAAGCATAGCGCCAGAGCCGTTTACGGACAAAATCAAGCTGAAAGGAGAATTCGGGAAAAACAGCTGGGTCGGGCAGAAACTCAACCAGGGTTCCATTCTCCTCGTCGGATTTCCCCTGGGCCTGTTCCAGCAGAACACCATCGGTAAAAACAGCCTTGGCATACTCACCATCCCGGAAAGAAATCACGGTGAATTCGCAGGACAGGGCATTGACCGCCTTGGTCCCTACCCCGTTCAAACCTACTGAAAACTGAAAAACATCGGTATTATACTTGGCGCCGGTATTGATCACCGAAACGCATTCAACCAGTTTTCCGAGAGGAATTCCCCGGCCAAAATCACGGACAACAACCCTCCCCTTCTCGCTTATGTGAATATCAACCCGTTTACCGGCTCCCATGATGAATTCATCAACGGCATTGTCAATAACCTCCTTTAAGAGGATATAAATGCCGTCGTCACCATGGCTGCCGTTACCGAGCCGGCCGATGTACATACCGGGCCGCAGCTTGATATGTTCAAGGGAACTCAGGGTTTTGATTTTTGATTCGTCGTATGTGGAAGTGGAAGACATAAATTCCTGATGCGGGGTTCCGAATGGTTGAGACTTGATACTGACACTTGATTATTCAACAAAATGACATTTTATATCTTTCTTTGCTGATACTCGCAATGGTTAAACCAAAAAAAATGGCACAATTATGTATCTTAAAACTTTTATGAAAAAATGACCATCTCTTAACTTTCTACGTCTAAAACTATTGACAGTAGAAATCCCATCCCGTAGTTTGATTGGCCTTTGCAGCATCGTTTACAACTCTCAGATCAGACTATTAGCTTAATAACAACAGGATAGCCTATTATGTCTTCAAAACTGAATCAACAACTTGGTACAAGCGAGGTCATCTGGAACCTTGACGATCTCTATGAATCTCTGGATGATTCTCTTATTGAGGATGACATTTTTTACTGTGAAGAGGAGGCGAAACTTCTCAAGGACTCCTTTGCCGGTCAACTCGGCAACCTGAAGGCCGAAATTTTTGCCCGCACTGTCAGGCGACTTGAAAGGATTGCCGCCTTTCTGGGACGCATTGCTACTTATGCTTCCCTTTATTATTCAACCCGGGTCAACAATCCCGAGGCCGGTGCTTTTCTACAGAAAGTAAAAGAAATCTCAAGCCGAATCGCCAGGGAGATCGTCTTTTTTGAACTGGAATGGAGTCAACTGGCCGCAGATCAGGCCGATCCCCTTATGGAGGCGGAGGAAACTGCTCATTTTCATCATTACCTGCAGAACATCAGGCGCTTCGCTGAGCACATGCTTTCTCATGATGAAGAGACCCTGCTCATCGAAATATCGCCGGTGGGTCGATCCAGCTGGACCAATCTCTTTGAAAAAATCATGGCCTATCAGAAGTTCGGCAAGAAAAAACGAGGTCAGGAAGAAGTGTTGGCGGATCTCTACAGTCCGGACAGAGAGGTGCGTAAACAGGCGGCCCGGGATCTGACTCAAGGGTTACAGAATCAACTCCACATCCTCAGTCATATTTTCAACACCCTGCTTGCCGAAAAAATGATTAATGACCGGCTGCGCAGTTACCCCTCCTGGATCAATTCCAGAAATCTCGATAATGAGCTTAATGACGAAACGGTGGAAACGCTTATCGAGGCAACGGTCTCACGTTATGATATTGTTCAGCGTTATTACCAGGTAAAGAAATCATTCCTGGGTCTGGACGAGTTAAAGGATTACGACCGCTATGCCCCTCAGGCAAATCTTCCCTCCCAGCTCATTTCCTGGGATAAATGCCGGGATATGGTCCTGACGGGATTTCATAATTTCTCGCCGGAAATGGCGGAAATCGCCTCCCGTTTTTTTGAACAAAAATGGATTCACGCGCCGATTGTCAGCGGCAAACGAAGCGGTGCCTTTTCCCATCCCGGCGTGCCGGATGTCCATCCATACATACTGGTGAATTATACCGGCAATCTGCGAGATGTCTCCACCGTCGCCCATGAGCTTGGTCATGGTGTGCATCAATATCTTGCCGCAAAAAACGGTTATTTCAACAGCCAAACCCCACTGGTTCTTGCTGAAACCGCCTCGGTCTTTGCCGAACTCCTCGTATTCCATAACCAGCTTGAAACCATCACCGACCAAAAACAGCGGCGGGCCTTTATCTGTCAGAAGCTCGAATCTATTTTTGCCACGGTCTTTCGCCAGGTTTCCATGAACAGATTCGAGGATCTCATCCACAACAGCCGGCGCAAAGATGGAGAACTCGCCCCTGAAAAACTCACCGAATTCTGGCTTTCAAGCCAACGGCAGATGTTCGGTGATTCGGTCACCCTGACGGACGATTACGGCCTCTGGTGGTCATATATTCCACACTTCCTCCACACGCCGGGCTATGTCTATTCCTATGCCTTTGGTGAGCTGCTGGTACTCTCCCTTTACAATTTCTACAAAAAAGAAGGCCAAGCGTTTATTCCCAAATATGTCCACCTTCTCAGCCAGGGCGGCAGTCTTTCTCCCTATGAACTGCTGGCTCCATTCGGCATTGATCTTAATGACCTGACATTCTGGCAGGGTGGTTTGGATATTATTGATGGAATGCTTGAAAGTGTTGAGTGAAAATGATCTTCTTGAATAGAAAAACAAAAAAATCTTCCGATGAAGCCGATAGCTTACCCCGGATTCATTTGCAGTTTTTTTGTAATCTTGTCGACCTCGGTGAACGGTTACGTTTTTTTCATCTCCCGCAATTTTCCGCCAATCCGAACATCTTTTCCGGAAACACCAACCATACCCCGGATCATTCCTGATTACTTTAAATTTAATATAATAATTTCATCATGTTATAGTCATGTTAGCTTCTTGGCATATAAACTGCTTATACAATTCAATATTTGATTATCTACGGGCTGAAAAGGAAGAAGGAAATAAAATATGGAAACATCACATTATAATGGAAAAAGTAGCGAAATGATCGAAGTGGAAATATATGAGACCGGCGAAAAAACACGAATAGCCGCCAAAAATCAAATAACGAATAAAAAAAATAGATTAGACAAATCTATTATCATAACCGCATCTGAGTATGCGAGTTATAAGGCTGATATATCAAATTACGTCATGTAGAATTATGACAGACCCCGTAAAAAACAAATAAAGAAATAAAGGGTCAGGTCTCCGTTTGACCTTTCTTTTGCTTCGAGATAACTATTCAACCGCACTCCATCTTAGCCCATTTTGGTCTTCTCGAATAACAGCCTACGCTGAACAATTACGCTTCGAGTGTAAAATCAAATAAGCGTTCACCAGTCACCCAGCCCTTTACATCCTTTCCTGCCAACGAATAGGAAACTTCAAAAAGACAATCGTGCCGCCGCCTTCCCTATCCTCAATGGAGATGGTGGCCTGATGCTCTTCCATGATCTGTTTAACAATCAAAAGTCCCAGTCCCGTGCCCTTTTTCCTGGACTCAACCGGGCCAAAAAAAAGTTTTTTACGAATTTCGGCGGGAACCCCTTCTCCACGGTCGGCCACGCTGACTATTGGCTGGCCGTCCATCAGGGCTACCCGAATTTCCACCTCTGATCCGGCATGGGAAACATCAGCGCTGTTTCTCAGAATATGAAGCAAAGCAATTTTCAAAATAGGCCGATTGGCCTTAATGGTAATGGGACTGTCAGCCAGCAAAAATTTTGTCCCTACGCCCTTGTATTTCAGAGCACTGCAGGAATGAATCGCCTCTTGTACGATGTCAACAAGATCTTCTTCAATAAAATAGAGGCTTTGTTTATCCGCCAGACTTTCAAAACTGGCTACAATTTCTTCTAGTTTGGTGGCCTGATCCTCAATTGCGTCAATTTTTTTCGCTTCCCTGGAGCCCAGTTCCGGGAGTTTTTTCCGCAGCAATCTTGTCAATCCACCGATAACACTGGCCGGATTACGGACTTGATCAGCAATTTTCAGGGCCATCTCACCGATGGTTCTCTCGTTGGCCAGAGCCTCAAGTTCCTGGTTGAGATGGAGAAGATCCGTGTTCACCCGGTCAAGCTCAATATTCTTTGCCGATTTATCTTTCAGCAGTCTCCGGATCTCTTCATGCTTGGCCCGTAAATTTTCCACATAGGACTCTTCGGTGTCCCTGAAAAGCTGATCTTTTATCTCGGATGCTCTAGCCTGCAACTCCTGCCAGTCACAGGCACCCCTGTACTTCAGACAATCAAGACGAATGGAACTGTCCTTTTCACCTTTAATTGTTACTTCATCCAGAACTTTTCTTAACCCGTTTATGGGCGTAATCTTCATATCGTTCAAATTGGCTGGACGGCCAACGGAGTTATTCAGTCTATCCATGCCTGTGCAGGGCTTTTGCCCGACAAAGATCATTTCCAGGCCGCAACTGTCCATACGACCTTCAAAGTTGACTGCTGATAACCTGACCAGGCCGCAGCCGAACATCCTGAGCAAAAAACGGGCAACCTCGGAGGCCGAGGTGGCGAGTTGAATAATGGCCAGCCGCTCAAAACCCATTTCCCGGGCCAGAAGTTTTGTCTTGGTCCGAACAAGAGGAATATCCCGGTCGCGCTTAATGACCAGGGTAAGGATATGGGCGGATTCGCTTATTTTCCAGGCCATTGCCAAACCAGAAGTGCCGTATCGTCAGGTTGAATATGCCCAGGATCAAAAAGCAGTTGTGTCCACAGGGAAGCTGATATTCGCCTGGGAAGACCGCCGCCCTGCCGGGCCGAACCACATACATTATTCTTGTAAAAAAAAGAGTTCAAGTCAAATTCCGGCAAAAGTTGATGACCGTCGGTATGCATAAAGGCCAGAATTTCATCAAAAGGGCCATAGTCATGACGATGAATCTTCTGCCATTTCAGATGACCGACAACGCCGCCCTGAACAGGTGGAATGACACATTTTCCGTCCAAGTACAACCGCACTCTAATATTTCCTATCCCGGCGCTCTGCAAAGTGCGGTTAATGCGGTTCAAGCACAGACAATGGACAGCCAGGCCTCTGGTGTTGGCCATTTTAATTTCCAACTCCCTGATAACATGGTCAACAGGCCAGAACAAAGCAAGTTTTTCCAACTCAGCCCAGGCCTGTTCAGTTATCAAGGCGGCGGGACTTCCATGACCAGCACTGTCCACCAGGGTGATCCGAACATAAGGGAATTTTCGCTGAATCATGACCCCGTCACCGGAAACGCTGCCACAAGGTTTATTCAAAACACTGATATCGAGTTCCGAATCAAGTAATTTCGGGTGGCTGTTCCTGTCCGCCCATATTGTCGAAACAATGATTGTTGCATAACTACATCCCTGTATACCTGAACATATCGTCTTCCCACTCCTACCGGAACAAATAGCCAACCGGTCAGACAAGTCGGCAACCGTTTTAAGGCCGGCGCCAAGGCCCTGGCTTGAAGATTTACCATATAATGCTCGGTTCATATCAATGATTCCAGGCCCGTTGTCCAAGCTGGCAATAGTCAGGCAGTTCGTCCCTCCGATTTCCGTGCCGGAAAGCCTGATTATCCCATGGCTTGTCTGGTGTTGAATATGATTATGGGCCAGTTCACTGGCAACAAGCGCAATCTCGGCCTGACGTTTTTTCGTCATACCAAAAAAGGACGCATAGTTTTCCGCCACCCGCCTGGCAACAGTGGCATCAGCCAGGCTGTTAATCGGTATTTCTTTAAATAAATTTTTCAAAGAGACCCTGTCATGTCGATGCTCATCCGAACCTTTGCTTCAATCTGAACATGGCCTGCTCAACATCCAGGGCAAACTCCATTCCTTTAAGGTCAATACCAAAATCAAGCAGGGTTATCACCACAGGGACTGCCAGTCCGACCACAACAACCATGGCCCGCATCAGGCGGAGGCTTGCGGCCAGCTGCTGCAGATTACGGGCAAGATAAGAATCCACCACTTCAACATCGTGCAGATCGAGAATAACGCCGTAAGCCTTGCTGGCTTGCACCTTGCCGGCAATAGTTTCAAAAAGAGATGATACCCCGGCGTCATCAATTTCTTCCTGGATTGAGACTAGAAGAACATTACCAAGGGAAAAAACGGAGAATGGCTGCATATAAATCTTACCACCCGCAAAGTTAATGAAGGTATAAGGCTGAAATCTTGGTGATTTTACCCCGTGATTGGTTACAAAAAAAGATGTCCGACTGTTTTAAATTTTCTTCTTTTTGTGAGCATGGGTATTGACAAGTTCAGCGGTTGCCTGATGCTCAATCAATTTACTGATAGCCAGATGAAGCCCGTCCGTCATCCGGCCACGGACCGTGAGTTGGCCCATATCAACCCTGCCCTGGGCAATTATTCTGGCAATATGGGGACAGACGCCGGTCAGAATTGCTTCACTCCCCATGAGCCTGGCCGCGTTCACGGTCTGCAGGATATGATTGGCCACCTCGGAATCCACAGTGGGCACGCCGGTAATATCAATAATGACAAAAGGCGCTCTTGTCCTTTCAATGGCCTCAAGGAGGCGTTCCGTCGCAATCCTGGCCCGATGGCTGTCCAGTGTGCCGATCAGGGGTAAAGCCAGAATTCCTTCCCAGACTTCAATGACCGGAGTGGAGAGCTCCATGATCTCATCCTGGAGATGACGGATATCCTCTTCCCGTTTCTTGATCAGTTGTTCCTGTTGGGACTGGATCAGTTTCTCCTGCTCAATACGCTCGGTAATATCAATAAAATTCTCAACACAACCGACGATTTTTCCCTTATAATTTTTCAAGGGCCGGCTGGTAAATTCAACGGAAATTTCTTTATCGTCATGACGGAGAATCGTCATGCCCTCATTTATAGTGTCGTTTTTGGTGGCAATACGGCAGGTGCATGATTCGGTCTGGCACATGGGGGTATTAAAAATCTCGTAACACTTACGGTCAAAACAGTCTCCCGGTGTCCGGCCAACCATTTTCGCCCCGGCGGCGTTAATCATCAAAATATTGCGCTCAAGATCAGTGACAAAGATTCCCGAAGTGATCGCATTAATAATTTCCGACAAAAAACCTTCATCCTGTTGCATTTCACTAATATCTTTCATGGAATACTCCTTCCCGCCGCTCATTTGACTTGCAGAAATGAAATTTAATGATACCTTATTTTTTTGTTACAATTTACAATGGATGGTTACGGTTTGTAAAGAGCAAAGGTCAATTGGGGTAAACGGTTGCCCCAATTTTGGGTGATATCTGTGATTGGTTACCAACCAGGCGGAAATCCGTCACGGTCATTCATAAGACGCCACAGGCATAACAGGATATGAAAAAAAAAATAACATCCTTTCTCAAAAAATATATGTGGCTTCTTCTCTTTGTTTTGCCGGTGCTGCTGGTGATGACCCTCTATTTACCCGACATTCTCAAAATCCGCCAGATCCAGACCGAAATTACCAAGAGAATCAGCACAACTTTTAACTGCGAGGTTGAAGTCGAATCAGTACGTTGGCGCTGGGTTCCACTGCCCCATCTGACATTAAGGCAAGTACAGGTCGACCATGAAAACTTTACGGCCTTTGTCCCTAAAATACGATTTTATCCTCACTGGAAATCTCTTTTTTCCCACAAAACTAATTTCGGCCGGATTCTGATCCAAAAACCGCATCTTACAATCAAGGAGAATTGCAACAAACTGTTACTGAGCCAAGAAGAAGAGGAAAAAATAGCCTTTTCTCTGCCATCGGCCAGCTTTGTCATCAAGGACGGAACAATTGAGTCGGAATCATCACCTTTTCCACAAATCAATTCCAAGGCGCTGAGCTTTTCCGGATTCAATGGAAAAATTGCAATCCATCCCGACAGGATTCAATTGGACTTAAAATTTCAAACTCCTTTTGTTGACAAAGTCAGTGCACAGGGAGAACTCACCCTCCAGGATGAAAGTTACCGTTTTACCGTTAAGACAAAAAGATTTCGGCTGAATCAACTTCTTGTCGTCGACAAAAAAGACATTCTTCAGCCCCTTGAGTCAGAGGCAGACTTTACTGTTCAGGCCAGGGGAACCGGCAGCGAAAATTTTGAAATAAACCTGAATGGACATCTACCTGATTTTACCCTGCAACGCCTGAAAAAACCGACGCTTATAGATCTGGCCGGCGGCACCCTCAGATTAAAAAAGACAGCTGATGACCTGACCCTGGCCATGAACAATGTTCATTTCAATGAGCCGGAGCTGTCGTTAAGCGGCGTGATTGGCCGCTCTTTCCCCAAGGACTCATCCCCGCCTCTCTGGCATCTTGATCTCACAGCCATTGAACTTGACCTGACCCGCGTCAGAAAAAAAATTCTCACTTTGTTCGGCGATAATAATATTGCTCGATTAGTTTGCAATATTGTCCGTGAGGCCCAGGTCAACCAGGCCAGATATGCTTTTAATGGTCCTGTATCGGATTTCAATTTTCTTGACCAGATGCTCATTGAGGTCGATATCGCCACATCAACCATTTACATTCCAGCGCCAGACCTGCTGCTGACAAAGGCATCGGGCCCCATTGAAATCAAGGAAGGCAAACTTACTGGTTCCGGACTTACGGCCTGGCTGGGCAACAGCCGGGGCAGCAATGGTTCCGTACTGGTTGGTCTTTCGACACATCTTCATGATTTCACTCTGGATCTTGATATTGACGCGGATATCAAAGAACTGCCGGACGCCCTCCATCATTTGATTGACAAAACGCTGTTTCGCTCGGAAATTAAAAAATTTAAAGGTAGTGGCAGGGCCGACGGTCATCTCAATATTGGCGACCGGCTGGATGACTTCAGCGTTGAGGTTGTTGTTACGGATATGAGCAGAGCTAAGGTGGAATATGAGCGCCTTCCCTGGATCATTGAACCATTGGCCGGCCAACTTAACATCACGGATTACCAAGCCACATGGAGTAACTTTGCCGCCAAGGTCGGACCGCACCATATCAAACAGACAAAAGGATCGGTGAGCTGGCAGGATGAACCGCAACTGGACATCAATCATCTTGACGCCATTATTGAGCCATCTTCATTTTTTTCCATGTTGACCAGTTATCCGGTGATTGAAGCCGCAATAACTCAAGGTGTGACAACAATTAATGCGCCGAAAAACAAAACAGCTTTGCTGGAACTCTCATCCGGAAATCTGCATGGCCCTTTTCTGCAACCGGAAAACTGGCAATATCGATTTGACGCCCTGATCAAAGATACTGTTTTCAGCAGTCCCCTGCTGCCTGAAACAATTACAATTCACGAAAGCTCGCTTCGTGTTGATGAGCATCATATCGACATCAGCAAATGTTTCTCACACTTTCTTTATGAACCTCTTAAACTGACGGCTTCTCTCTCGCACACCTTCTGGTTGGACTGGTCCGGTCAATTTACCTTCAACGGCATGGCCGAACAAGAGCATCTTGACTGGCTGGCGAAAAAGAAATGGCTTTCTCCAACCTTTTTCCCCCGTATCCCTTGCCGTCTCGAAGATTTGACCGTGGCCTGGCAGGAAAATACAATCACTCTTGATGGAGCCATTATTGGCGGTGAATCTGAAAACAAGGCGATCCGGGCAGATTTTCATCTTCATTTTTATGGAGACGAAAGCCGGGAAATCAGCTGTGATGTCACCTCGAATGTTCAGCAGGGAAGATTTAAAATAAGGAATGATCCAGCCCAAGGACTGTTTACTCTTTCCGGTTTTGGTAAAATAGATGCGGCCTCGATCAATATACTTTTCAAAAATTTCATGCTCGAATCCGGCGTGATCAGCGGCGCCTATAAAATTGAGGTGAATCCTTCCGACACCTTTCTTCTCAAGGGCACCATCAGGATCAACGATTTATACGTACGTTTGCGAGATGGAACTCAACCCCTTATGGTCAAAAATCTTTTTCTGTATGGAACCGGCAATAATATTCACCTCAATCTACTTGACATGAGCTTTCTCGGTGAAAACATTAAAAGCACGGGAACAATACTGACGGCCCCCAATGGCTGTAATCTGAATCTGAATCTGTCATCTCCGGGGTTTTCCCGGCGAACCGGCACGAATTTCCTTGCAACAGCCAGGGAGCTCACAGGGATGGAGGGAAAACCATCCGTATCTCTCACCGGAAAAGTACAACTTCATTTTGATCGCTTTTCCTTGACTGTAGAAAAAGAAACCGTTGGTGATTCGGATCTGGTTTACCCTTTTACGCCTCTTGATGCCACCCTGACCATTCATGATACAGGCAAGATGAGTCTTGACATTGAATCGGCCAAACTGTGCGGTCTGGACGTGAAAGGTCTGCTGGAATGGGATCAGGGCAGGGGTCGACGCCGAATATCTCTTGTTTCCCCGGCAGCAGATCCGCTCTTTTTTCAAGAAGTTCTTCCCTGTTTGAACTGCACAAACAATCTGATCGAGGGAAAATTTGAGTTTGAGGCAGATATCAGCGGTGATGAAAAACAATTGACGGACGGCTTCATCCGTCTTCACTCTGACCAGGGAAACCTGAGACGCATGGTAGTGCTGGCCAATCTTTTCCGTGTCATTAACTTCAGTGAGATCCTGAACAGTTACGGGGAAGGCGGTTTTCCTTACTCGGAAGTTGATCTATCAGCGCATATTGAGGAGAACAACATTGTTCTTGATCGAGCCAAAATCAACGGCCGCGGCATGAACCTGCTGGCAGAGGGCAAAGTAGATCTTTCCTCCCTGGAAGCGGATCTGACACTTTACGTCGTACCTTTAAAAACAATTGATTCCGTGATGAATTTTGTGCCGTTGGTAGGACGGGTTCTGGGAGGACACAAAAGAACAATTATCACCATTCCTGTGGGAATAACCGGCAACATCAAGGATCCGGACATCAATGTTCTGGGTGCCATGGCCGTGGGGAAATCAGCGTTGAAAATGATCGGCGACACCCTGCGGCTGCCCTATGATCTGCTGATCAAACCCTGGATTGAAGACGAGGATAATACTGAAAACGATCAGGCAGAAGCAGTTCCGCCGCTTAGAATGTAAGAAAGGGGCAGAGGGGCAGAAGGACAGAATGTGCATGAATTTTTCATTGATTTTACTTCTCGTAAATTTTCAGATTTTATTTTCAGTTTGAAAGCCAACATCATTAAAAACAAGGCAACAAAACCATGATATTAAAATATATAGGCCTTTTCCTCATCTTCATCGGCCTGGTCATCACCGTAGCTTTCTGGATTCCGCAACTTGTCAACAAAGCAAAATTTAAGGCCATACTCGGCAAACGTTATCCTGTTATGTATTTTGTTTATATTACTAACGGTCCGTTTCTGGTCATTATTGGTTTGCTGATATTTTTCTATCTTTAGCAATATCAGACCGTTGGCTCGTGACTAACAGAAAAGATCGGCAAAAAACTTGACACCCCCCCTTAAATAATTATTTATTGTAGATAGGAACAATACGACAACAAGAGCCGTTTCATGCCTCACATAAAAAAGACTAAAAATTTGCAAAAAAAAATGAGTGCTTTTGAGCAGGCCTGCAGAGCGGCCGGTCTTAAATTGACCCATCAGCGACTTGAAATCTACCGTGAGTTAGCCATGTCCTCGGATCACCCATCCGCCGAGTCTCTGTACAAAAGGCTAAAGAAAAAATTACCGACCATTTCACAGGATACGATTTACCGGACCCTGTCTACCTTGGAGGAAAAAAAATTAATTAAAAAAGTACAGACCGTGGATAGCCAAGCGAGATTCGAAGCGCAGATGACACAACACCACCACCTGATCTGCGATAAATGTAAACAGATTATCAATTTTCAATGGAAGGGCTTTGATGATGTCAGCTTACCTGAAGAGGTTGCTCAACTCGGCCAAATACATAATAAAAATGTCATTCTCCTTGGCATTTGCAGGGAATGTCTTGAAAAACAGAAAAAATGATCTGCTGAAATAATTTTTTATTTGTCCATTAATCGTAATTTTTACGACTTAGTACAAATACCCCATTAAAGGTCTATCAGAACCAATTCATTACCAACATGAGAGCGGACTGCAACCGAGACATCATGTTGATTAAAAAAATACAGAGGGCTCTCGTTAACGAGAGGAAGGTGTCGCTGTCACAGTGACTTAATTTGCAACTGGAGTTTTTCAAAAACCTTGTAAGGAGGTATGACGCATGAAACTTAAACTCTTTGGCGTTTCCCTGCTGGCCGTAACAACCCTGGCCACGGCCACCTTTGGCATTGCGCAGGCTGAACCTTTAGGGCTTCCTCCGGTTCCTATTCCGGCGGACAACCCCCAAACCCCTGAAAAGATTAAACTGGGAGACAAACTCTTTCATGACCAGCGTTTCAGCAGCACGGGAGAGGTGAGTTGCGCGACGTGTCATGAGAGGGAAAAAGCCTTCACTGATACTCCTTTGTCCGTGTCAGTCGGCATCAACAACCTGACCGGAATCCGCAACGCCCCTACTGTTATTAATTCAGCCTATCTGCATTCTCAATTCTGGGATGGACGCGAGCCGGATCTCGAAGGACAATCGGGACAGCCTTTTATCAATGCGGGATTGGATGATCATAGGGGGTCGCCGTTTATGGTTGGCGAAAAACAGCGCGCCTGGTTGAAAAAAGATCTGGCCGAAATTGACATCAATACGCCTGTGATTGTTTTTTCACATTCACCATTACAGAAGATTTACCGAGGATGGAATTTCTGGACCGAAGATGCCGAACAGATACAGGCCCTGCTCAAACCTTTCAAAAAAGTGAACGTGTTCTACGGCCATGTGCATCAGATCCAGTACAATCAGATAGGCAATATCAGTTTTCATTCCGCCATGGCGACAGCCTGGCCCTGGCCCTATCCTGAAAGTAATGCAAAAGATCCAAGCCATCTGCCCAAACTGACCGTACAGATGAACCGGGCTGATCCATTCTTTGAACGAGACGCAACCGGATGGCAGTATATCGATATCCATTCCGGCAATGCCGCAATGACTTTCAGCCTGACTGACAACAGCACGAGAACCGTGGCTTTCAACACCAAGACAAACCGGCCGGAGGATACAAGGTATCAGAATAACCGCATCCCGCCGCAGGATCACTACTAACTGACAGGAGGCATCTTATGCGTATTAAACCCATACAATCCGGGGCACTTGGAATTATTCTGGCAGGCCTGATGATCTTCTCTTCCGCCCAGGCGGACGAGTTTACCAAGGCGGATCTGGAACTTTGGCAAAGCGAATATCAGGAAGTGATCAAAAATGGGCGCCAGGTCTTTACCGATCCCGGCCTGGGGACAAATGGCGTGGTCTGTGCCCAGTGTCATCCCAATGGCGCAAACACACACCCCGAAACATATCCAAAATTCCAGAAACAGCTGGGCAAGGTGGCTACACTTGGGGAGATGATTAACTTTTGCATCAGAAATCCCCTGGAAGGAAAAGACCTGGCCCTGGATGACCGGCGCATGATCGCTCTGCAGGCATATATCGCGGAAGAACGGCGCGGAGTAAAGCTTGCCCCTGGCAAACATTGATCTGTCGGCTCTGATTCCAATGAAAGATAATCTCTCACAGCGGCGCAGATATGCAGAGAAAAAAACTCTGTGAATTCTATGCCTCTGTGAGAGACTTTCATATAAATCTTTATTAATCTAAATCTCCGCTGCCCATCCTATCTCCATTTCAGCTGACCCCGAAATTATTTACGCATTTATACTGATCTCGATACTTGTCTTTTCTGTTTGATCCGTATTATATATCTAGAATCAGGGAACCTTAATGTACCCCTCCGCGAAACGAAAATCCAGAACCGGATAAACAGTTAATGTGCCGTTGCGCAAATCCAAAATTTACTTTTACGGGATTAACAATTTTTCATGAACAAAATTACGCTCAGGCAAGCCATTGCCCATTTTCTTCAAGAAGATATCGGTTGCGGTGACATCACAACAGAGACAATTTTCACTCCGGACCAGCAAGGTGAGGCCCGATTTATTGCCAAACACTCCTTTATTTCCGCCGGCATGGACAATGTTGCCGGAGAGGTTTTCACCTTTCTTCATCCTGAAATACAAATTCAAGGTGTGGAAGACGGTGTCAAGGTTAAGCGGGGGGACATTCTGCTGGAGGTCAAAGGACCTGTTTCAGCTCTTCTGCAGGGAGAACGACTGGCCCTGAATCTGGTCCAGCGTCTCTGTGGAATTGCGACCCTGACATCACGTTTCGTGGAACGGGTTCTGCTGCTGCCGGTTAAAATTGTTGATACAAGAAAGACAACACCGGGACTACGGATGCTCGAAAAATACGCGGTCCGGGTCGGAGGCGGTTACAACCACCGTTTTAATCTGGCCGATGGTATTCTTATCAAAGACAATCACATTACAGCCTGTGCTTCCATCCAGAAAGCCGTCAAACGGATACGGGAACGGGCGCCGCATACCCTGAAGATAGAGGTTGAGGCGGAAAACCTTGAACAAATCAGGGATTGCCTTGACTGTGGCGTCGATATCATCATGCTCGACAATATGGATGTGGAACAAATGCGCGAGGCAGTCAAACTGATCAAGGGAAAGGCGCTGATTGAAGCATCGGGTGGAATAACCCTGGAAAATGTCAGGGCTGTCGCCGAAACCGGGGTCAACTTGATCTCCATCGGCGCTCTGACCCATTCGGCGCCGGCCTGCGATATCAGTATGGACTTTTTAAGTTAAATCCCGCCAGCTGTGCTGAAGACCGACCAACAAGTCTGCGATACATCTGATGACAGAAAAATATTTTTCTATATTCCCTTGACATTCAACCGGGCCGTCTTATTTTTTATTGAAAGAAACAAGTTAATCCTTTTTATATCAATTAGTTAAACAGAGAAGGAGATTTTTATGTCTATTATCAGATTCATGGATCCTCCCTTTTTCCGTCAATCCTGGCCCGATCTTGAAAGAATGCGGCAAGACATGGACAGGATGCTCAAAAGAACGGCTACCGATCAAACCGGATCTCAGGTTTTTCCTCCCCTGAATATTTTTGAAGACAGTGATGCTGTTTTTGTCACAGCAGAGGTTGCCGGTGTTGTCCCGGAAGATATTGATATCTCTGTTGAAGGCGAAACATTAACAATTTCGGGAGAAAGAAAATCTCTTCCTCGGGAAGAAAAAAGTTCATACCACCGACGGGAAATCGAAACCGGCAAATTCAGCCGTGCTGTGGCCTTGCCGACTAAAATTAATATTGAAGGTGTATCAGCCGGATTACAGGATGGCATTCTGTCAATTTCCCTCCCCAAAGCCGAGGAAGTGAAACCAAAAAAAATAGCCGTTAATGTAAAATAACCCGTCATTAAACGATCGATAAGGACACAAAGCCATGACTGAAAAAGAGTTGCAGACGCAGCAGAAAAGAGAAGTCCGGCAGAATGCTGAGCCGACCAAACCGATGAAACAGTTTATTCCCACCGTGGACATTTACGAAGATGAAAACAGTGTAACACTTCTTGCCGAAATGCCTGGTGTTTCCAAAAATGGTGTGGAGATCAAACTTGATGATGGCAACCTGTTTATAGAAGGAACCATGCAGAGTGACCAGGAAATGACCGGCAAAACTGTTCTACTGAAGGAATATGAAGTCGGTAATTTTATCAGAAAGTTCAGTGTTTCGGAAACCATTGACCAGGAAAAAATCGAGGCTGTGATGGCCAATGGCATTCTCAAACTGATCCTGCCAAAAATCAAACCGGCTGAACCGAAAAAGATAGAAATCAAAGCCGGCTGAAAACAACAGACCCTATTTTCGTAACTTTATAGCCCGCCGGGAACAAAATTTATTGTTCTCTGCGGGCTCTGTCATTTCCACAACTTATCTATAACCAAGGAGTAGAACCATGCTTAGCAGATTTATATTCGCCCTTTCTTTTCTCCTCATTCCTATGCTCTCCCAAGCAGGCCAGGAGCAAGTGAACCATTTTCCCCAAATGATCATAGAAACTTCCAAAGGCAATATAACTGTAGAAGTCTTTGATGACAAAGCGCCTGTTTCCGCCGCCAATTTCAGGCGTTATGCGAAAGAAAAATTTTATGACGGCCTGATCTTTCATCGGGTTATTCCCAACTTCATGATCCAGGGAGGCGGTTTTAAACCAGGAATGATAAAAAAGAACCCGTCCCATCGTCCTATTGTCAACGAGGCTGACAACGGCCTGAAAAACAAACGCTACACACTGGCCATGGCCAGAACCAATGACATCAACAGCGCCACCAGCCAATTTTTCATCAACGTCAAGGACAATACGTTTCTTGATCACCAAAAAAAAACCATGCGTCAATATGGTTATGCGGTTTTTGGTAAAGTAACCGATGGAATGGACGTGGTTGACGCTATAGCTGCCACCCCCACCGGCAGCACGGGCCATTACGGTGACGTC
>JAOZOY010000097.1 GCA_029933005.1 Deltaproteobacteria bacterium | reverse complement strand
ACTCGTTACCTATATCGGAGTTTTTTCCTCGATTAAAACATTCATAAAAAAAACTGGCAAAAATTTAATTTTTAAATGACCAACTTTTATGTTTTAATGTACTATTCTTAATGAACTCGTAAAAATTATTTTTACGGATTCATTATTCTTAGGGTTCACTCAAAAATAAATTCATAGAATTGCAAACCCTTAAGCTGGGAGTTTCAGAAATTTCGACCGGGAGCACAGTCTGTTCTTTTCCCCGTCAACAACGATAAAACCTGAAATTTCACTGTACTATTTTCAATAAATTTAATTCAATTTACTGAATTTTATTAAAAAAAAGGAGGCAGATTATGGCAACGGGACAGGCAGATTTCAACAAAGCCCTGGAAATTGGCCGCCCACCCAATGTGGCCAGAATTTTTCCGAATTCAAAAGCGCTCATTGTCAGCGGCAAAATCATTGACGTAGCCCTTGCCGCCAAAGGCAAAGCCATGACCATGGCGGCCAATGGCAGAAACAGCATGGTGATCCGCGGCGCTCTCCAGGCGGCGCAAAAAGCCAATGCAGCTCTGATTATTGAAATAGCCAGATCCGAAGGCGGCGCCAACGCGTACTGTCCGGTGAATTTCTGGAATATAGCCAGACATGTGGATGCCTTCTGCAACGAACTCGGCATCACCATTCCGGTGGCTGTCCATGCCGATCATTACGGCATCAAAAAAGAAGAAGACATCACGCCTGCTAAGATCGAACTTCCGACCCTGTTCGAGGCCGGTATTACCTCCATTGCCATTGATGCCTCCCACATGCCGGATGATAAAAACCTGCTGGCCAATATCGCCTTAAATCCATTCATTCCCAAATGGGCCGGACTGGAAACCGAGGTTGGGGAAATCAAGGGAGCTCTAGGTCTTTCATCAGTGGCGGATGCCCAATTCCTGATCCAGGGCCTGAATGCCCATGATATCCATCCCAACTGGATCGCCTTAAACAATGGAACCACGCATGGGATTGAGGCAAGCGGCCAGGGGATTCAAGTCGAATTGACCGCGGAAATCCACCATTCCCTGGAGCCCTATGGCGTCAACGGCGCCCAGCACGGCACGTCGGGTAACAGTTCCGAGAGACTCCGGCAAATTGCCGCCACAACAAATACAACCAAGGCAAACGTCGCTACGGCCCTGCAGATGATTTCCTGGGGCCTGGAAGTCAACGATTACGGCAATGCCTCTCTTGATGACAACGGCGATTTCATCAAGGTTAAAGGAGAAGGCGTCACGGATGAGATGTGGCAGGCCATGACTTCCTATGCGGATGAACAGGGCTGGAAAGGCGGCAACTATAAAAAACTGAACTTGCCCTTTGAAAATAAGCTGCTCGGCCAGCCTATAGAAATTCGCGAACGAATGGCCAAACGAGTGGAAGACTTTGTTTACCACATGCTGGTTGATGTCTTAAATGCCGAAAACACGGCAGATCTGGCCATTGAGGCCATTCTTAAGGCTAACTCTTATGAACCAGTCATTGACAGGCAGAGGATCGAGGATCCGGCGGAATGGACAGAGGAAAAAATTATTGAACGGGCAAAAACCCTGGATACGGATAAAGGGCCGGAAGGAGATTTTTCCGACTAAGTCAGGTGTCGGGTGTCGGGTTATAATTTCCGGCACCCGCTTGGCAAACGATAAAATTAAACCTTCATTTTCTCTTTTACATCCTCAATTTCCTTTTTCAGAGAAGCGGCTTCCTTGACGCCGGGGATCTCTTCCTCGGCCTGCCGCAGTCCCTTTTTAAAGGAACTGATACCCTTGCCCAGACCCGCGCCGATCTCAGGGAGCTTTTTACCGCCAAAGACCAGAAAGGCTATTGCAAAAATAACGACTAATTCAGGAGTTCCCAAACCAAACATAAGCATCTCTCAATCTATAAAATTAAAACAAGACCTTCTTTTTTCTTCAACCATCAGGTGGAAGAATCCTCTTTGTCCTCTTTTATCTTTTTCGAATCTTTGTCATCCTTGGTGGCCGACTTAAAATTTTTAATTCCTTTTCCAAGACCGGAACCGATCTCGGGAAGTTTGCCCGCCCCAAAAATAATCACGATAATGACCAGAATAATGATCAATTCCGGCATTCCAAGTCCAAACATGATCCGCCTCTTTTACTTGACAAAAAATAATTACATTCTAAAAATAGACTATATTCATATTTACTTGAAAATGACGGATTAGGAAACTAATTTTTATCACGCATAAACTGTCTACACTTATCTGACACCATCACAGTGGCGCCACGGAACCTCAAATTGTTTTGTGTAAGCCCAAAGGCAAAGGAGACCTGAATGGAACTTATCAAAATTATTTGCGCTGTTCTTTTACCACCGCTGGGAGTATTTTTTCAAGTTGGCATTGGAAAGCATTTCTGGATCAATATCATATTGACCCTTTGTGGTTATATTCCCGGTATTGTCCATGCAATATGGGTTATCGCCAAAAAAAAATAAGAAATTACCAGGTACATTCGAAAAAGAAAGCGGCAATTAATCGTCCTCAATTTTTCCCATTTATCGAAGGGCACGATAAATTCCCTAATGATGCCGGTGCGCTGATTCTTCACTGAATACCAATCCGGCAATTGCGATACCGGCAAAGAGGATGACCAAGTCCTTTATCAGGTACTGCCCTTCCGGGCTGGGAACAAACGGGATATGAACAAAACAGATTTCTGGATGAAAAAAAAATGCCAGCATGGTGCAGGGGACCCGAATGAACTGGAGTAAAATTGAAAACCGGAGCAAAGGCCGGTAGATAAGGGTAATTCCGATCGCGACTTCCCACCAGCCCAGAACGGGAAGAACAAACTCCGGAGGAAACAGATAGATTGTATGAGCTAGAAGTGAGGTGGTTGTCTTCTCCCCAAACAGCTTGAGCAGACCAAACCAGACAAAGAGCAGCCCTAATGAAATGCGATGCAGCCTGTGACCATGTCTGTGAAAAATACCGAATATTTTCCGGTCAATGGCGTAAATTCGACGCCATATCTGCTGTGAGCTAAACCTTCTCATCTGTTTTACCGGACCGTTTATCGATCGCGATCATCCATACGAGTTTTCCATTCATTTTGCCGAAGCAGAAATATTGCCGGTCTCCTATCCGTGCCATCAAGATTGTTCGGAACAACAGGCTCGATTCTTTTTGAGGCTCACGGAACGATAACTCTGGAAAAACCAGGAGGCAGCCTCAATTCAAACTCATTTCTGGAAAAAGAAATATCTTCGAGCCAGTCCACAAACTCTAACTCCATAGAACTGTTATGAAGAAGAGACTTGATCGTAATCCTGCCGGGCAGAGGACAGGGTTCAGCCGTATAATCATCATAAAAGATATTCATAATAATCTCGTCATGATCATCAACTATGAGATGACGGCGGATGACCAGGCCCTGCGGATCAAAAAGCACCAGGCTCATCATATCGCTCTGTTTATAATTCATTTTAAACCAGTATCCCCGTCCATCTTCATCCCGGCTGACATCCCTGATCTGAATAATACCGGGTGAAAACCTCCCCACGAGCCAATAAAATGTCTGCTCCGGCTGAAAACCGCCCGGCGCATACTTGGCAAACGTTTCTCCTGAAACATTCCCCTCATAGCTCTTGGACTCAGTGATACTCAAATAACGAAAAATCTCACCGTCACTCACCAAAACAGCCAGGGGCTGGCCCAGAAAATTGACAGCGACAAATTTTAATGACGAGGGCGTCATGGCCTGGAGATAGCCGTTGATGGTCCCGGCATAAAACAGTGACCTGAGTTTGACGTTGACGGCCGCGTCAACACAGCAGCCGCAGTCACGCTGTTGACGGATCATAGTCTTGAACAGACTGATCGCATCCCGCTTCTCGACAGCTGTTGTGTCAAGGGTATGGGGCAGAACGGAACACCCGCCGAGAAAAAAAAGAAAAAAAAGAATCCCTACCCGATTTCTCATCATGGAATGCGGGAAGGCCTTACTCACTGTTATGGCTCCTGATTTCCCTGATCTTTACTATGACCTGCTCCTTTTTATCCTCGTCCTGATAAAGTGCAGCCGCCTGCAGATAAGAAGAAAGAGCCTTTCCCCGTTCACCTTTTTTCAAGTAGGCATCACCAAGATGCTCATTAATCGTGGGGTCGTCATTCTGCAGGGCCACAGCCTTTTCAAGCTCCTCAACGGCCCGGCTGAAATCTCCTATCTTAAAATAAACCCAGCCCAGGCTGTCTTGAACATAGCCGTCTTCGGGCTTCAGAATGACGGCCCGGCTGACATAGTCCAGGGCTTTTTCAAGATTAATCCCTTTATCAGCCCAAGTGTACCCCACATAATTCAAGGCATAGGGTTCATCGGGATCAAGCAGCAAAACCTTCTCCATCTGGACGATCGCCTCGTCAATCTCCCCGAGCCGATCAAGAAAAAGAGCGTATTCAAACAAGGCCTTTACGTTATCGGGAAACGCTTTTAGAGCCTGCCTGAAAACAGACCGCCCTTCTTCAGGTCTGTCTTCTTTACGGTACAGGGAGGCCAGGACAAAATAAAATTCCTTCCGCCTTGTCTCCTCATTGCCAATCAACTCCTGCAATAATTTTTCCGCACCATCAAGATCCTTTTCTTCCTGCAAAATTCGGATTCGCATGAGAATACTGTCCACAAAGACATCCGATTCCGGCGGAATACCGGCCAGCACCTGCCGGGACTGAGGAAGTTTGCCTGATTCATAATAGGTCAGGGCGAGCATGGTGCGAACCGCATCCGGGGCATTACTGTTTTCCGATAACACCCGGGAAAAATGTTCAACCGCCTCATCAAATCTCTTCTGATCAAGCAGAATTCGGCCAATGGTCAGATCAAGTCTTTCATCATCTACCCGGATACTACGCAACTTTTCAAGCTCATCCAAGGCTTCGTCTATTTTCTTCTGATGAAGATAAAGACGGATCAACCGTTCTGTTGCCTCGTCATTTGTTTCTTCATGTTCAAGAATGCTTAAATAAACGTCCTCGGCATCTGCAAAATGTTTCACGGACCCATAAAATCCGGCAAGCTCCATGGCAAGTGGAGTAGACCAATTCAAATCCAGGGCTTTATGATAGGCGACAAATGCCTTATCATAAAAATGCAGCTCCCGGTAAAGTTTGGCCAGATAACTGTATCCCATGAAGGAATCCGGATCAACAGCAACGAGATGTTCAAGGGTCGTCCGGGCCTTGCTGTACTCATGATTTTTTGCATACAGAGTGCCAAGCAGCAACAAGCTATGCGTGTCATCCGGCTCAATCTTCAAAATGGCGAGATAAATCTTCACGGCATCATCATCATGCCCCATAATAGCATAAAGCTTTGCCAGCAGGGAACGGGCATCCAGATCATTTGGGTCTTCGTCGATGATTTTTTCCAGGACAACGGCAGCCTGCTCATTTTTACCGCTGTTTATCAATAACAGGGCAAGTTTCATGGTGATAGAATGAACTCCAGGATCACAGACCAATGCCTTTTCATAGGCTTCCATGGCCTCTGAAAATTTTCCCTCAATCTCGGCGGAGCGTCCCCACATAAAATAAAAATAGGAACAGGCCGTATCAACAGAATCTGAATATGATTCAGAATCCAATGCAGATGCGGGATTGGAATCCTCTGTCTGCCTTCCCGAGCAGGAAGAACAGAAAAGAAAAAGGCTGAGACCTAAGCAAATTATTTTTTTCATGGACAATTATTCCGATTTGTTCAAAAATTGTATACGGTAAACGAAAAAGAAGCAAAAAAAACAAGAAAATCATGGCCTTAAGCTAACTTCCTGGACCCGCGCTTCAAGAGTCAAAACATCCCGTCCAATAATCCTGACCGGACATTGAAGGCGTTCATCATGACATAAACCGAGAATAAGAAGGTTGAGATGTTCGATATATCCCTTGTTCAACGAGGCCTTTCCCTGCTCATGAACAAGAGGGATGGCCGGCTGCAGGATGACAAGGTGGCTGAAAAGAATATTCGTCACATGAAAACAATGATCCAGATACGCCTCGAGTTCGGCAAAATCCACCTCTGTATCCCCCTGAATATCGCCAAGGGTGTATGCCATCATGTCAATGGGTGTTCTATCGGTTATAAAACCACCGGTTTCCCGGCGCCAAATTTTTTCAGCCTCTTCAATAATTTTATGCTGAATCCAAATCCTGGTAGAAAAATCCAGTCTATCCGATGGGTTGAGGCCGTTTTCGGCAAAAACACTGCTGGTGGATGTGCGCAGGAAAGGAATGCCAAGATTGAGCGCCACCTCAACCGCCAGTGTTGTTTTGCCGGTGCGATGACTGCCGCATAAACCAATTTTCTCTTTTAACATTGAATTATTTCCCGATTCGCGGCAATACGGCCGGCCAGATGAACCGCTGCCTGGAGGCTTGATGGATCAGCCACCCCCTTGCCGGCAATATCATAGGCCGTGCCGTGATCCACCGAGGTCCTGACAATGGGCAGGCCGAAGGTCACATTAACGCCGTCACTGAAATGAAGCAATTTAAACGGAATCAACCCCTGATCATGATACATGCAGACCACCGCGTCATACTCTCCTGCTGCTGCCTTGAAAAAAACCGTATCCGGCGGGAATGGCCCATGAACATGACATCCATGGCCGGCAGCCATATTGACAGCCGGAGCAATCACCCTGATTTCCTCATCCCCGAAAAGTCCCTCTTCACTCGCATGGGGATTGAGACCCGCCACTGCGATTTTCGGTGCGGCAATGGCAAAATCGCACCGCAGGGCGCGATCCGTTGCCATAATCATTCCGGCAACGCTTTCCCTGGTCAGCAGCCGCGCCACCTGGGCAAGTCCCACATGAATCGTTACCAGGGTCACCCGCAGCCTGTCACCAGCCATCATCATGCCGTATTCCCGTGATTTGCACAGATCAGCAAGCATCTCGGTATGTCCTGGATAATTATACCCTGCCGCCTGCAGACTGGACTTGGCAATGGGGCAGGTTGTCATGGCGGCCAGCACTCCATTTTGAAGCAAACGCGCTGCAGTTTCAATATAAAGGGCCATAGCCCGGCCGGTCCATTTATCCGGTCGGCCCCAGTGAAGAGTTGCCGGATCAAGGCTACGCTCCGGGGCCAAAACCGGAATGGTTCCCGGCAGTATATTCCACCCTGGTTGCCAGGCAACAATTTCAGCATCCAGGCCTAATTCACGGGCACACCAACTCAACACCCCTGGATCGCCGATAACAACGGCCTGTTCTTCCCCCGTGTGCGGGCCGGAGGCAAAAAACTTCAGAATAATTTCAGGGCCCACTCCCACGGGACACCCCATGGTAATGGCCACTGGTAAATGTGATGTCAGCTGATTCATCCGCTTGTCCCTCTGCCCCTCTGTCCCTTAGCAATTTACATCAAAAGCATTCCTGACAACCTCAATCTCCGGCTTCCCGCCCGCGAGAACACTCACAACATCAAATCTGGCCGGCTGATCATACAGAGAGTTGCGACTTAAGTATTCCAGCGCGACCTTGGTCAACTGGACACGCTTTCGGGCCGTGACAGCCTCAAAGGGATGGCCGTATCGTCTGCTGCTACGTGTTTTGACTTCCACGAAAACCAGGGTTTTCCCTTCCCGAGCAATCAAATCAATTTCACCGGACCGAGTACGATAATTTTGCTCCAGAATGACAAAACCCTTTTTTTTCAGGAATCTGCGAGCAATCTCTTCTCCTTTCCTGCCAAGGGTTTGTCTCTTTTTGGTCATGATTTATTTTTTTAGCCCAGCCCCAAGGCCTCAAACCCTGACAAACTCCCGGACCCTTTTAAATGTTTTGCGGTGAATTGGGCAGGGACCGAATTTTTCGATCAATTGACGATGTTCTGCGGTGGGATAGCCTTTATGACGAAGGAAATTATACTGGGGAAATTGCTCGTGATACTGGACCATAAGTCTGTCCCGGGTAACTTTGGCAATAATTGAGGCGGCGGCAATGGAGGAGCTTTTAGACTCTCCCTTGACCAAGGTCTGCTGGGGAAGAGAAACAGGAACGGAAAATTTTCCGTCGACAAGAAGATAATCAGCAGGATGAGGCAGGAATTCCACCGCTCTTTTCATGGCCAGCAGAGAGGCTTGGAGGATATTGATCTCATCAATTTCCTCAGGTGATGCCACACCGATACCCATGGGAATCTTCATAGTCTGCAGAAGAGCAAACAACTTTTCTCTGGCTTTTTTTGAAAGTTTTTTTGAATCTTTAAACTGACGGTGATCACAGTCACAAGGAAGAACAACCGCGCCAGCTACCACCGGCCCGGCCAAAGGTCCGCGGCCAGCCTCATCAACACCGGCAACCACCTTACAGCCTTGACCCGCAAGTTCCCTCTCAAAACTGAATGGCCCGGACCAATCAAAATCAAGAGATAACATTATCCGGCTCAAGGCCGTGGCACGTACACCAACACCGTCGAGACTGATGAACGCGCCTCTCTCCACCATTTTTCATCTCTTAACGAAATCAGCTCAGCCTCTTTTCACGAATACGTGCAGCCCTGCCACGCAGATCACGGAGATAGTAGAGTCTTGAACGACGCACCTTTCCACGGCTGACAATCTCAACCTTCTCTATTTTGGGAGAATGCAGAGGGAATGTTTTTTCCACACCAACCCCGTGAGAAATTTTCCTCACCGTAAAATTAGCGTCCATGGTACCTCTTTTACGCCGAAGGCAAATGCCCTCAAAGACCTGCACCCGCTCCTTGACTCCCTCAATAATACGAATATACACCTTGACCGTATCTCCAGATCGAAAATCCGGCATGTCATAACGCATGCTTTCCATTTCAATTTTTTCCAAGATATTCATTGTACCGCTCCTTATTTATACATGTTCATTACAGTTTTATTCGTTTGACTGGTTAAGTTGCTTGAACTAGTGTAA
>JAOZOY010000006.1:53753-71920 GCA_029933005.1 Deltaproteobacteria bacterium | reverse complement strand
TGATGAATCCGAAGAAATTATCGTCGAAAACGGTGGTGATATTTTTATGTCCCTACAGCGTGACAGCGTTGTCGCTGTTTTTGCCGGAGAATCCCCATTAAGCTACCGTCTTGGAATTAAGATTTCGTCCGACCGAATGCCGCTTGGCATCTGCACCTCCTCCGGCACAGTGGGGCATTCTCTTAGTTTCGGCAGTTCGAATTCCGTCACTGTCCTTGCCCCATCAACCGTCTTGGCCGATGCCGCCGCAACGCGGCTTGGCAATGAACTGAAAGATGACGATGATCTTAATTTCACCCTGGCCGTGGCGGAGAGTCTGCCCGGCATCAGCGGCGTATTTATCATCATGGGTGAGAAACTTGGCGCTTGGGGCGAGATCGAGATTGTCAAGTTGTCTGATCCTACAAAAAACCTGAAGCAATGAAATGTCGATCACTTGTCTGTTCAATATTTAAATGGGCAAGTTCTGCTGTTTCAAGCTGTTTTTTGACTTCATCAAGGCTGTATGCCGCCAAGAGCGAATGATAAAAATCCTCCTTAAGGATAGCCGGTTCATTGGCGGAATATTTTTCAACGATCTTTCGCGCCTCTTCCCGTCCGGCAGGGCGGAAAAGATCCATAATGAGGACAGCCGCATCTTTTTTGCCACACTCTTTGATTGTCCGCCACATCACCTGGGGATCGTCCAGATGATGCAGCAGGCTGTTGGACAGTAAAGCATCATAATTGTCGAGTGGCAATGTAATATTCGGCAAAATTCCCTCGATAAGCGTTATTCTGTCTCCCAAGTCCCGGTCATTAATACTTTGCCGACCATATTCCAACATGGCCTCAGCGCCATCCACGCCACAGACCCGGCATTGCGGGTATTGAAGGGCGAAGCGAATGGGAATATCCG
This sequence comes from Deltaproteobacteria bacterium, assembly GCA_029933005.1. Classification (GTDB taxonomy): domain Bacteria; phylum Desulfobacterota; class Desulfobulbia; order Desulfobulbales; family SURF-16; genus JAGHCC01. Next base: position 71,022 of record JAOZOY010000006.1, on the reverse strand, counting down.
CCGGTCCACAGCCTAAATCAAGCACGGGACCCGTCACCTGCAGACCGAAAAAATTCCTGACAAACAGATCAACAAACATCTGGTTGGGAGCCTTGAAATCGGCCATGGCATAAGCCTTGGCCTGTTCCCAGCCATTCATGATTTCCGGTTCCGGAACTCTTTTCATTCTCTCTGCTCCAACAATAAATCGTTCACTACGGCTTATTCAATCCTGTTTTTTCTTACCTTGTCGTGCCAATTTTTCATATTGAAATCCTTCATTCCTGATAAACTCGACCAAGTTTGACCTGTTTATGTTCCATTGTAAAGAAATTCCGGAACTATTCAGCAGCACCCCACTCAATGTCTCGTTGCACTCGCTTATCAGGAGTCTCGTTCCTCGCGTAATCGTTCACCAGCACCTCACGGAGTCTTCGCTTACCTCCGAACAGATACATTATGGTGTCTGGATCAATTATTTAGCTCCATCTGGATAGTTACGAAATTCCATAAATAAAAAACAAATAAAGAGAAAATCAGCAGACATCCCTTATCTAATTGACTTTTCATTTTAATCCTTATAACGTGCCAAAATTCATTGATAAAAATAGAAAAGTCGGTTTTTTAGAGGGGGGAAGGATATGAAATACCGTTTCATCGGGGGCATGGTAATTGGTTTTGCCCTGTTCCCGGCAATATTTGTTTTGGCGGACGGAGCAGATTTATTTGCCCGAAAATGCGAATTCTGTCATAGAATTGAAGGTCAGGCCGCGCCTGTTAATCCGGCGGACAAGGCAGGAATTGTCTGGGTCAAGTATTTTAAAAGGGGACGTCACCCCGTGGATCTGGGAAAAATTCTGAATGATGAAGAGCTGAGATCGGTGGTTCTGTATTTACAGGAACACGCCGCCGACAGTGATCGACCAGCAATGGCGGCAATACCGAATTAGAGTAAGCGGGAGGAAGGGAGATGAAAAAAACCTTATTAAGCCTGGGAGTCATGCTGGTCTGGGCCGGCAGTGTCTTTGCCGGAGTTGGCGCTGAAACAGTCACCATGCCGGCGGATGTCTATAAGGCGATTCTGGAAAGACTGGATAGCCTGCAGCAACGGGTCAATGATTTGGAACAGGAGAAGACAGTCGTTCAGCCCACCAGGGAACAATATGATAAATTAAGCCAGGATGTGGATAATATTTATGACACCCTGGACGAGGTTGAAACTAAGACTCTGCAGGACAGGATCAACTTTGGTGCTGAACTGCGCACCAGGGTGGATAATTACAGCTTTGACAATATGGGAACCAGAACTGATTTGTTGACAGGCATGGAGAGCACAAATGATGACGGCCACGATGATAACAACTGGTCGAATCGTTTCCGGCTCAACATGGATGCCGAGATCAGCAACAGCCTGTCATTTCACGGTCGCCTGGCTGTGTATAAAAACTGGGGAGACAGCGATTACACCGAATCCGATCTCTATGTTGATATCAACCAGGCACATCGACCTGGCACCACTTCACTGAAGCTCGACCGCGCTTATATTGACTGGATTCCGCAAGGTATACCGGTCCCCCTGGCCCTGACCATCGGCCGACATCCTTCCACGGAAGGCCCTCCTTTTGAGTTGAAGGAAAACAGGCTTCGCCAGTCAACCTATCCAGCCCTGCTTATTGATCTGGAAACAGACGGAATTGTGGGCACCATTGGTCTGGAACAGTATACCAGCCTGAAAAATTCCGCTTTCCGTCTTGCCTATGGCATAGGCTATCATTCTGATTTTGACAATTCAGACTCCTTTTCTTTTCTGGATGATGACGAGGCCGGCGACTCCACGATGTTTGCCACCTTCCTGGAAAGTGAAATGCCGGGTCTGCCGGCCAGCCTGGCCGTTCTCAGTTATATCCACATAGATGACGTGCCCTCTTCCTTCCGGGGCCCCAATGATGACCATGGCAATCCCGCCAATGTCAATCTTGGTGATCTTGATCTATATGGCATTCATCTCCAGGTTGACGATCTCAAGAAATCCGGTTTTGATCTCTTTGTCTCCTGGGGTGCGAGCCGAAGTGATCCCAACGGCAAGTTTGCCACGTATCCCGGTTATGGAGATATGGGACTTCTCACTGCTGACGGCCAGGACAAAAAATCAGGCTCGAGTCTGTATGCCGGTCTGCGCTATAAGCTTCCCATTGAAATGCTGAATCACCCCAAAATAGGCTTTGAATTTAATCATGGCAGCAAGTACTGGATCAGCATGGGCAACGCCAGCAATGAGCTGTATAATAAGCTGGCTACCCGGGGTGATGTCTATGAAATATATTATATCCAGCCCGTGAGCAGGCATCTTTTCTTCCGGACCGGCTATACAAGAATTAACTATGATTATACCCTGAGCGGTTATCATACCGGGCAGCCGGTCTCTACTGACGCTGAACTGGAAAATTATTACTTGCTCATGGATTGCCGTTTTTAAATTCGAATCTTTTTTGAGCCATGAACAATTCTAATCATACTGGACTGCCGGAAAACTACTGTGGCCGCATTTTATCCGGCAAATTCAGCGATGAATTAAAACAGCGGGTCTCTGAACTATGTCATGTGTTTAATAATATAAACGACATCGGCTCACCTGCCATGCTCTATCTTTCCGCCTGGAAAGAAGATGAAAAAATTATCTGGTATGAGCATATCGACAGGCGGTTTGCCTCTCTTCTTGGCTGCGATTGCCGCCAGGCGCCGGAATGTCTGCGAAAAGCCATTATTGACTGGAGGGTCTACCGCTATGATGATCGGATCAATCCGGAAATTCATGAAGAAATCCTCACCAGAGAGGAGCTGAAGAATGTCCGTTATGGACTGCGGAAAGAAGTGGAAAAAAAAGGATCGGCGGAAGCAATATACAAAATAGCCATGCCAGGCGGTAAAATCTGCTGGCTTAAAGATCAGGCCTCCGTGGAAACCTTCAGTCCGGATGGCATCTGTCTTTCCCTGGGAACTCTGATCGATGTCTCCAAGGAGATGGCCCAGAAGGATCTTCTTGAAAAAATAGGTTTTTTTGATGAGTTGACCAAGCTGCCGAAGCGCAATATCCTGCACCGGATTCTTGAAATCAATATTGGTCAGTATGAAAGAAAACATATTGATGATTTTTCTTTTTTGATGATGGATATCGATTATTTTAAATCCGTCAATGATACATATGGCCATCAGGCAGGGGATCATGTGCTGGCCACCCTGGCCGAAGTCATGACCTCATGCAAACGAAAAGAAGATGAAATCGGCCGTTACGGCGGCGAAGAGTTTTATGGTGTCTGTATCGGCAACATCAAGAGCAGCTTTGAGTTTGCCGAACGGCTGCGTGAAAAAATAGCGGCATATTCCTTTGCGTATCACGAGCAAAATATTCCGGTGACGATCTCCATCGGTGTGGCGGCGGCATCTGAATTTATTAAGGTTGAGATGGATCAATTAATTAAACTGGCTGATCAGCGGCTTTATAAGGCAAAACAGCAGGGTCGAAACCGCGTGGTTGGTTCCTGAAGAGGTGAGATATGAAGTTTGCTGATGTTGTAAAATTTCATGGCCATGCCTGCCCTGGCCTGGCCTTTGGTTTTCGGGTGTCGGAAGTGGCTCTGCGAGAGACCGGCCGGGCCCGTGATGAAGAACTTGTTGGCGTGGTTGAGAATAATTCCTGTGCCGTTGATGCCATTCAAGTCGTGACCGGCTGTACATTTGGCAAGGGCAATCTGATCTTTAAGGATTACGGCAAGCAGGTCTACACCTTTATCAAGCGGCCCACGGGAGAGGCAGTGCGAATTGCCGTGATCTGGGAAGCTCCTGCCGAGGATACGCAGACCACCGAGATGTGGAAAAATTTTTCCCGGGGAGATCGTTCAAAAGAGGTGATGCAGGCGATCAAGGCGAGAAAGGCTGCCAAAATGAAGGGTATTCTGGCAGCTGATCCGAAGGATCTTTTTGATATCCGCCATCTCACGATCCAGGTTCCCGAAGCGGCCCGGGTCTTTGCCAGCGTGCGTTGTAGTGTCTGCAATGAAAAAATTATGGAGCCCAGGGCCAGAATCATCGAAGACAAAATTTACTGTATTCCCTGTGCTTCTGAGACAGTTTAAGTGCGGATATTTCTTTATTTCTTTTTCACAGCTCTCCTTTTTCCCCTGACTCTCCAGGCCGAGTGCATTAAAGGAGATTGTAACAATGGTCACGGTACGCGGGTGTATTCCAGCGGCAGCAAGTACAGTGGTGACTGGCAGAACGATCTGCCCCATGGCCATGGCATCAAGAATTATCCAAACGGCAACCGCTATGAAGGAGAGTGGCTCAAAGGGAAACGAAATGGAAACGGCATCACTACCCTCGCGGATGGCCGGGTCTTTGAGGAAACCTGGCGAAAAGGGGTGGTGTTGACTCAGGTTGCAGTTTCTCCGGCCTCGAACGAAATCGCCATGATTAAGCCTGGTTCCGGGCCCGCCGTGGAAGTTAATAGACCTGACGACTCCATTGTTCAACCTGAAACAGAAGCAGAACAGATGATCAATACCTCGATCGTGCAGACGCCGCTTTCTCCTGATTCTCCCTCAAAACAAAAAGTCCGGCCAGCTGCAACTGATACCATGGACTCCTCAATGCCTGAATCATTTCAGCTTACCTCTACCCATCCATCATCAGAGTCGATGACGGAGCCATCCGTGGACATGAAAAGAGATAAGAGCAGCATTGAGCAACAAAACATACCTCAGATAGAATTAAGCGAAGATGAACCTGCTGCTCATCGTCAAGGGAGACGAATACAATTGCCGGCGCCGGTTCAACCGCAGGAAGACTCTCAACAGGAAACGACTCCCCTTGCTGCTGATGTTCAGTCTCCAATGGAGGACGCCCCATCCCTTGCGGTCCGGGATGAGGTTCAGCCTGCTTCTTTATATCCTTTGCCTCAATCCGTGCCGGAAACATCTCTGCCGGCGCAGGAGGTCACCCTGGAGAGTGTGGCACAGGTTGTGGAGGAAGGAACCGTGATCGATCCTGCCGGTGCGGTTTATGTCGGCCAACTTCTTGATCATCTTCCCCATGGCCAGGGAATCCTGACCTTTGTTGACGGAGCCGTATATGAGGGCGAATTTCGGCATGACAGCCGTGAAGGGCAGGGTGTTTTGACGCTGGCCAACGGTGAAAAATATGTGGGTCAGTTCCACAATAATGAGGCCTATGGTCAGGGAGAGTATTTCTTTCCGGACGGCAGAAAATATGTCGGTAACTTTGAACATGATTTCTTCTGTGGAGAAGGCGTATTGACATTTCCCGACGGGGTACGCTTCAGTGGCCGGTTTCGCGAGAATCTGCCCCACGGATTCGGTAACCTCATCCATCCGGACGGCAGAAAATATGTCGGTAACTTTGTAAGCGGACTCTTCCATGGCAAAGGAATATATACATTTGCCGGAGGCGAAAAAAAGGCTGGTCATTGGCTGGCCGGGGAATTTACAGGAGAATAAAATGGCCGGTGATATTGAGAGACGAACCAGTCAACGTCATAGGGCTGTGCAAGGGACCTATGTGGTGACCCCTGCCAAGATCGGCCATCTGATCGATATCAGTCCGGAAGGTCTCTCTTTTTCCTCAGTTGACCGGGGGGAATGGCTGGGAGAGCCTTTTGAAATTGAGATCCTTGCCGGGGACAAGGAATTTTATCTGGGGAAAATAATGGCTTGTTCCGTCAATGCAGACCAAAGCAGAAATTATCAACCTGATCAACCCTTTTCAAAAAATAGATACCACGTCAAATTTACCCACCTGACAAAAAAACAAAAATTTCAGCTTGAATATTTTATCCTGACCAACACGGTCAAACCGGAATAAGGTAGTTCAGTGCCTATGACTCCATGTCATCTATATTTCCCTGGATTGCGTTTTTGGCTTATCGCCGTCCTGCTGCCTATTTTTCTGAGTATCATTCCTGAATGTCCGGCCCAGCCCCTGCAACAGGAGATCAAGGCGGCGCGTAACGCCCCAAGGCCTAAAGATGCGCCAGTCCGCATGGAACCGGTCTTCATTGATCGTACTCCGCAACCCGACCCTGTTTTCAGAGATAATGTGCCGTCTCCCCAGACCGTCGAAGAAGCCGGCGACTCGGTGATTGCCAGTTCTGTCCCAGCAACAATGTGGCTTGGTCTTGGCCTGGGTTGTTGTCTTATTGTTGGCCTGATATTTCTGGTTAAAAGAAAAAAGGGCGGGGGGAGTATTTTGGTTGTGTACCGAAACCCGAGACAACTGATCAGCCTTCAGTGCAGAGAAGAGAACGGTGCCATGGAGTGTGTGAATGGCCATATTATAGATGATCCGGATAATCGGCCTGATTCCGTCAACAGACTGTTTAGCAAAGCAAATGATGATCCCGCCATACATCTGGTAACCATTTTTTCCTCGGAGCGGGCCGATATCCATGCTCTAACCCTCCCTCTTCTCCGGCCATCAAAACTGAAAAAGGCGGTGATCGCCAAGTTGCGGGAACTCAATATCTCCTATGATCCGACGCAGCAGGAGTTGCAGTTTTTCATCCGGAACAGAAACAGTGAAGAAAAAAAAATGTCTGTTGTCGCCACTCTCTTTCCGCGGCAGGATGTTGAGTTTGAGTGGGGAGGGCTTAAAAAAAAGGCGGATTGGAACTGTCCTCTTGCCCTTGCCCTGGTTGCCGCCTTATCCGAGATCTCCGACAAAATAAGCGGGCCGTCTCTTCTTGCTTATCGGTTAAATTCCCAGGAACTTCTCACTCTCCTTGTCAATGGGAAAACCATCACATCACGTCGGCTTTATTCACTTGAAAAAGAACCGGCGGATCAGTGGCAACCGTATTTACCGCGCTTGGAGCAAATCCTGGAACTCTACTACCGACAACACCAGCGGCTCGTTTCCACGGTTTTTCTGGCCGGCAACGGGGTTACTCTGTCTCCGGATCCCGGCGGCGACATCGGCCGCCGTCTCAGATACAGTGTCGAGGGACTCGATTTTCGCAGCCATATTGATTGCAACGAGCCCTCCTGCGTCCGGCTTCCTTTTCTTGACCTTCTACTGGGCGCCGCGTCATTGTCTCGTAAAATTCAAAAATGGTAACTCATCAAAGACAGGCATCCATGATCCTCTTGACCTCTGCATTGTCAGGAGCAAGACGCCGGGCCTGACCGGCCCATTTTTCCGCAAGAATAATCCTTTTCAGATGAAGATAAGCCCTGGCCAGGCTGAGAAACAAGTTGATCCCGTCTTCGTCGCCTTTTTCCACAGCCTGCTCAAGATGGGTGACAGCCTTATGATAAAATCCTTTTTTTTCCAACATGATCCCCAGTTTTTTGTGGAGAACAGGGCTGTCAGGATCATTTTTCAACATGCTCTCAAGACATTTAATAGCGAGATTATGGAGGGAGTGATCAAATGCCAGAGAAGCAACCTGATCCAGAATGATACTGTCGTACCTGTTTTGTTTTAACAACAATCGAAGTACGTTGGACGCTTCCGTCTTTTTATCCTCCTGCAGCAGAAGACGGGCGAATTTAAGGGCCCGCTTTGAATCCCTGGGGCTGATCTGCATGGCCTTGGAAAAATAATAAACGGCCTTGTCCAGTTGTTTCCGCCTGTAATAAATCCGACCGAGAAAATGAAAGGAACTGACATCCAACCGGTTGATCTTGATAGCTTTTTTGAAAAAAACAAGACTTTCATTCTTTTTTCCATCTTTAAAAAAAAGTCGGCCTAACTCCCGATAGGGCCGTGAGGAGCGCGGATTGTTCTTTAAGGCTTTTTGTGCCTCATCAATGGCCTTTTTCAGATCCCCTTTTTCCTCAAACGTGCGTGAAGCGCGTAAATGTATGATGTAAGGATCCGGATGAAAAACCTTGTGAAGCAGTTCTTTTATTTTATGCTCCAGGGAGGCGGTAACAAAAGGCTTGGTCAGGTAACCGTCCACATCATATTCCGCCGCCTCGGCAACAACCCCCATGTTAGCTTCGGCGGTAATCATCAGAAAAGGGATATTGCGTAGTTTTTTATCGAGGCGGATACGATGCAGCAGTTCCGTGCCCGACATCACAGGCATGGCACATTCGCTGATTATAAAGTCGATAGACTCGCCGTACTTTCCGAGAATCTCCCAGGCCACTTGGCCATTAGGAGCTTCATAAATTTTTTTGCCATAGTTGATGATCTGTAACATGGCACGGATTGATCGGCGCATATTATCCATGTCATCAACGACGAGGAAATTCATTTTTTTAAGTGACTTTTTTTTCATTGTGAAAATCAGAGAGAAAGGGTGATAAAGAAACGGCTTCCCAGGCCAATCTCCGTGTCCATACCGATTATGCTCCGGTGGAGCACTCCGTTGCTTTGCAGCAGCTTCTCAATTCTTTTCATTCGCTGACTTTTCCCCTCAGAGCCTTAGTCTTTCCCCGTTTAGTTTTGCTGTCGAGGCGTTTTTTTCGGGAGCTGCGGGATGGCCTCGTTGGTTTACGTTTTTTTTGTCTCAAGGTCACTTTTTTAATAAGATCCCGAAGCCGGTTCAGCGCCTCCTCTCTGTTTTTCTCCTGGCTTCGATACTTCTGGGCCTTGATAACGATCACACCCGACTTTGTAATACGTTGATCATGCAGCTGCAAAAGAAGCTCTTTATAGAAATCCGGCAGTGACGAAGCCTTGATGTTGAAACGCAGATGGACGGCGCTTGCGACCTTGTTGACATTCTGTCCCCCTGCTCCCTGGGATCGAATCGCGCTGATTTCGATTTGATTGTCCGGGATGGTTATTTGAGCGGATATTTGTAACATGGCATGAATATAAGTTAAGGATCGGTTTGTATCAGATTAAATTATCAGTCCAGAGATAAAAATTGTCAAGCAAACTCCGCATGAATAAACAGACCCAACCTTCCTGCTTGACACTTTGATTTTGATGATTATTTTCAATCGTAATTTTGATCGTCTCGTAAAAAATTTTTTTCTCATCCCAGAGCACATAGTGACCACTGAGAAATCTTTTAATTACAATCGGTTGTGTCAATGATCTCTGTACGCTCCGGGGTTAATTTGTTAATTTTACGGGAAAATCAATTTAAATCTACCCAAAAATTTGAATAACATTTGTTACGAGGTGTTTTTTATGACTCAGAAAACAGAAACCAATGAATTCCAGGCTGAAGTAAAACAAATGCTGGATATCGTAATCCATTCTCTTTACACGGAACACGATATCTTTCTCCGTGAACTGATCTCCAACTCGGCTGACGCCCTGGAAAAATTTCGCCATCAGCAGCTTATTGAGGATGAAGTTTTTGATCCGGGCGCTTCTCTTGAAATTAATATCACATTTGATGATAAAGAACATACCCTGACCATCACGGATTCCGGTTTCGGCATGACCAAGGAAGAGTTGAAAAAAAATCTCGGCACTATTGCCCATTCCGGTTCGAAAAATTTTCTTTCCGCCCTTGCAGAAGCAGGACAAAATGATGTCAGCCTGATTGGTCAGTTCGGTGTTGGTTTTTATGCCTCCTTCATGGTGGCAAAAAAAGTGCGGGTCCTGTCCCGCTCTTACCGGACTGATGCAACAGGATATGAATGGTCATCGGATGGCACGGGATCATACACCATTTCCCCGGCCTCGGGGCTGCATCGCGGCACCAAGGTTATCCTGGAGCTTAAGGATGATTGCCACAAATACGCAGATGAATACACCATCAAAAACATCATTGAGCAGTACTCCAATTTTGTGCCCTTTCCCATCAAGGTCAATGGGGGCACGGTCAACACGGTCCAGGCGGTTTGGTCTCGCAGCAAAAATGAAATCAAGGATGAGGAGTACAATGAATTTTATAAATTCATTTCCAATGCCGCCGATGATCCGCTGCTGCGCCTCCATTTTATGGCTGACGCACCACTGTCCATCAGAGCCCTTCTTTTCGTTCCCCAGGAAAATTTTGAAGTTCTCGGCCTGGGCCGGCTTGATCCAGGCGTGAGCCTCTACTGTCAGAAGGTTCTTATCGATCAGCACAGTGACAATATTCTGCCCGAATGGCTGCGCTTTGTTAAAGGCGTGGTTGACAGTGAAGATCTTCCCCTGAACATCTCCCGCCAGGCCCTGCAGGATAATATGCTGGTCACCAAGCTTAGAAAGGTGATCACGACCCGCTTTTTGAAATTTTTGACCGAAACCGCGAAAAAAGATACGGAAACCTATGAAAAATTCTGGAAAACGTTCGGTATTTTCCTCAAGGAAGGAGCCACCCAGGATTTTACTCACCGTGAGGCCATTGCCAAACTTCTGCGGTTCGAATCATCCTCATCAGAACCGGGTCAACTGATTTCCCTGGAAGAATATGTGGAACGGATGAATGAAAAACAAAAGGAAATTTATTATATCAACGGTCCTAACCGTGAGGCACTGGAGAGCGGTCCGTATCTTGAAACCTTCAAGAAACACGATCTTGAAATCATCTATGCCCTGGAACCTATTGATGATTTTGTTTTCAGTCATCTTGGCGAATTTGACGGCAAGAAACTGATCTCCGCTGACCGGGCCGACCTGGAACTGCCCGAGACCGGCAAGGAGAAAAAAGAAGACGAGGCTGAGGAAAAAAATCTTGATAAGCCGGTGGCCGATTCACTGCTGAAATGGATGAAGGAGCTTCTTGGCGACAGAGTAAAGGAAGTGAAGTCTTCTGACCGTCTGGTGGATAGCCCGGCCATCATTGTTAATCCCGACGGCTTCATGACCAGCAGCATGGAGAGGATCATGCAGGCCCAAGGCAAAGAGCATTCCATCAGCGCCAAGAATCTGGAGATTAACACCAGTCATCCGTTGATTGCCGGCCTTGCCGATATGCGGATTAAGGATGAAAATTTTGCCAAAAACGTGGTGGAGCAGATTTACGATAATGCCCTGATCCAGGCCGGCCTCATGGTGGAGCCCCGGAACATGGTGGCCCGTAGCTATGAAATTCTCGAGCGGGCGTTGCAGAAATAAAAACTGACCAGCTCTACCCTTTATCCATAATGCACAAGACAAGTGTCTTCGCCTCTGTCGTCATCCCCGATAACTTCATTCGGGGATGACGTGCCAAGAGAGAACCATTTATACAAAAAATGTAAACGTTCACCAGCACCTCATCTTCATCCATTTCGGAGTCTACGCTTACTTGACCTGCTCGAATAGCACCAGTATGCTTCGCTGGCCCAGGTAAGCGAAGACTCCGAAAGAACGAATCTAAGGCACTGGTAAACGTTTACAAGGACTTCTGTTCCCATAAATTAGTAACCCGGTGAACGGTTACCAAAAAATATACAAGCAGGCATTAATATTTGCCTGTGTGCTTAAGCTTGTGAGAAAAGGACAGAAGCAGCTACACTGATGGTTTGTATATGAAAGTTTACCACAAAGTTCACTGAGAATGTCTGTGAGCTCCGTGAAAAGATTTTACGTTCATAATCCTTCAAGTCAAAAAGGTTAAGGATCATGCCCCCTGCCCATCGTCTCTCCTTTCAGCGAATCTGGGGCCGCCAGCTCCTGCAAGAATTTGAGACTATCTGCTGGCAATACGGTCTCAAGCTGACCGCGCCTCTTTTTGAAATTTCCAGTTCCAGGAGCCATTACGGCTCCTGGAGATCCACTGACAGAATCATTACAATCAGTTCCGTTCTCATTAAAAATTTTTCCTGGGACATCACTCTCCAGATCCTGAAACACGAGATAGCCCACCAGGTCTGTTCGGATCTTCATGCCGACTACCATGGAGGTCATGGAGCCCGTTTTCAGCAGGCCTGCGATTTACTTGGCCTGGCCCCGGAGTTCCGGCGGGCCGGCGGTGATCTGCCAACTCTTTTTGAATCCTCTGAAACTTCCAGTGATCAGACTGTCTCAGGACGGCGGTTTATCAAAAAAATCAGTAAATTGCTGGCCCTGGCCGGTTCGGCAAACGAACACGAGGCAAACCTGGCCATGACCAAGGCCGGCCAGCTGATGGATAAATACAACCTGCGGCAGATCGAGGATGACGTAAAAAAAGGCTGTAGTTATCTGATTATCAATCGGCGTAAAAAAAGAATCGAGGGCTATCAGCGAAAAATCTGCCTTATTCTACAAAATTTTTTTTATGTCCGGATAATTTATGCAAGTCTCTATGATCCGGCCAGTGATGCTGTTCATAAGGTCATAGAGCTTCTGGGCAAACAGGAAAACGTTAAAGTGGCGGAATACGTCTATTATTTTCTCGAAGACCGGCTTGCCACGCTCTGGCAACGGAACCGCCACAAGCATAGGGGAAACGCCAGGCGGGCCAGAAACAGTTATTATCTTGGCCTGCTGGAGGGCTTTTACCGTAAACTGAAGAAACAAAATAATCATTTACAGCCGTCATCCAGTGCCCCATCGACCACCAGCGCCCTGGTGGTCACGGCAGACCGGCACCTCAACCAATTTATCGCGAATCGCTATCCTCGACTCAGCCGCCGCTCACACAGGGGAGCGCAAATCTACCGACAAACCTATGATGACGGTGTTGAAACCGGCCGCCGGATTGTTCTTCATCATGGAATCTCTAAACAGGACGGTAATCAGGGTCATCTGCTTAGATGACCATTAGATCCGTGAGCCAACCTCTTTATAATGCGCCTGTCTTTCTTCGTCGGGAAGGGCAAGAAAGGAATCGATTTCCGCCAGCATCACATCCCTGTCCTCTTTCAATATGCCCGTGATATTGACATAGTTATTCTGATGATCGCAGGCCATAAAGGTCGATAGCAGATCAAGACGAGCAAGAAGAAGCCTCATTTCCAGCACAGTTCCTTCAGCTGTCTGGGGAATAAAAGATCCAGCGCGGATTTCCCGCCACAGGGGACATTCCACACCCGCAATCCCGGTGTCATCTCCATAAAGCCACAGCCGGCGGATTCTGACGAATTCCGGTTCAATCTCATTAATGAGAGCAGCTGTCTTGTCAATATGCTGCTGCCAGTTTTCCCTGCCGCCAAGGCCTAAAAGGACGTAGAATGAAATCTCGATACCGGCCTGTTTCAGCCACAGACTCACCTGCCTGACCATCTTCGGTGACAGGCCCTTGCGCTGGAAGTACAGCGTATCCGGATCGCCGGATTCAAGACCGATATGGACCCTGTTCAGCCCGGCCCGGGCCAGAAGATGGATTGACTCCTCCTTGAGACAGTACAGGGTTGATGCCCTGGCATAACAGGTCAGCCGTTTGATGGGCAAGACCTGCCGAAGGTATATGGCAATTTCGCTGAAGGCCTCCACTCCCGCCTCAAGCGGGTCCGCATCACCGAAAAAAGCCGTCTCCGCCCTGGGTCTTAAGAGGCGTAGAAGATCAATATCGTGTTTCACTTCGGCAACGGTTCGGATGGAAAAATCCGTCTGGCCAAGGGCGGGATAGATACCGCAGAAACGGCAGCGGTTCCATTTGCATCCCCTTGTAACGCGGACAAGAAGGCTTCGCCATTCGCTGGGCGGCCGGATCGTCAACATTTCCGGCATATCTTTTTGTGATGTCATGACAGATGGTTGGACAATAAATTTTGTAACTTTTCAATCATTAACATTAAGTTAATCTTTAAATCTTCCCCCTTCGAAGTCTCACAGGGGATTAAAGTAAACTTTGTCATCAACGAATGAGGTTATAAATATACCGCACAAAACAAAAAGAACGAAGGGAAATTAATCTTGCCGACAGCGCCATAACTCATTAGAAATCAATATGGGAGATTTTTACGACCAAAATTTTCAAAAATATCACCAGACAACTTTCAACATCGACCCTGCGCCCTTCCTGTCGCCACTGACTAATTTCCTGCCCGCCTCCGCCTCGATCCTTGATCTCGGCTGTGGCTCCGGCCGTGATATCCTCTGGCTCAAAAAGCGGGGATACCGTGTCACGGGTTTTGAGCGCTCCCCAAGCCTAGCCCTGCTGGCCCGGAAAAACAGCGGTTGTGAAATAATTGAAGACGATTTCACAACTTTTAATTTTTCAACAATGATGTCCTTTGATGCCCTGATATCAGTAGGTTCCCTGGTCCACCTGGAACAGGAGCAACTGATCTCCATCCTCGAATCAATCTCTGAGGCGCTCAAGCCCTGCGGCTACATGCTCATCACTCTCAAGGAAGGCAGGGGAAGCTCCATCATGCCCGATGGCCGCCTTTTCACCCTCTGGCAACAGTCGCAACTGGAAAAAGTTTTCAGCAGGATGAGGTTATCTATTCTTGATTTTTCCCGCCAAGTTTCCAGGATCAGGGAAAATGATGTGTGGCTTGGGTATGTTTTGAAACAAAAAATGGAGAATTAAGATCGTGCGGATATTGATTGCTGTCTTGAAATATTTTCAGTTCTTCCGTACTGGTAAACGTTTACAGGTATAAGTTTATCGAAAATTTGTACTCCCGGTGAACAGTTACGTTTTTCCTTTTATAAAACGCCACATAATGCTTAATCCAATCACAATAGGATCGCTCTGTGTGAATCGAAGAATGCCCGCGCCGCATGGTTTCTCATACTTCGTCAAGGATCTTTTTTTTAGATTGACTTTTTTTCATAATGGTTTCTTATACTTCAATTAATTGTCAAAAATTATCGTAATATTCTGATAATGGGTCAAGGAATTTTTTCCTGCATATTGCACTGTGAGGGTGTTATCAGGTAAAAATTCCTTTTTATACCGAAAGCAAACAATTTTAATAATCTTATCCAAAGGAGATTCTTGAATATGACTAAGAACTTAATGCAGATAGCGCTGGTTTTCGGCTCCCTGTTTTTGCTAACCGTTAACCCTAGCCTGGCGCAACCTCTCAATGAAAACGCTACGTATGTCGGAGCCGACAAATGTAAGCAATGCCACAAAGATATTTATGAAGGATGGAAATCCACTATGCATCCTTACAAATTTCAGCAGGCGACTCCGGCTAATATTGTAGGAGATTTCAGCCGAAATAACAGTTTTGAGATTGATGGTAAAACAACGACTATGTTTGAGAAAAACAGGGAGTATTTTATCACAACGACAGGCCCGGACGATAAGGAGCACACCTACAAAATCGGATACGTTATTGGGGGCTTCTGGAAACAACTTTATGTTACTGAATTCTCAAATGGTGAGCTGCATATTCTTCCGGCAATGTGGATTGTTGAATCCCAGAGCTGGAAGGAAAGAAAGAACTGGAGCAAGGCAATATATCAATATTCATGCTCGGGCTGCCATAACACTGGTACGCAAATAAATTTCGACAAATCCAGCGAAACATTCAAGACAACTTGGGGGGACTTGGGGGTTGCCTGCGAGGCCTGCCATGGCCCGGGTAGCAATCACTTGAATGCAGAAGAAGACGACAAATTCAGCACAATCGTAAATCCTGCCAAAATCCCGGATCCAAGGCGGGCAGTAATGGTCTGCGGCTCGTGTCATACTCGAGGCAGTTCCGGTGAAGGCAAATACGGCTATCCTTTTGGATACAAACCTGGCGGACAGTTGAATTTCATGTTCGACGAAAAACCTAAGCTCCATCCGGACGATAGCTCAAAAGCAAATCGTCAAGAATATATCGATTGGATGAAAAGCGGGCATGCCAGGGAAGGAATTGTTTGTTGGGATTGTCATTATACTCACAGAAAAGGAAATTCTAACAAATATCAAACAAAATTGCCGGGATCTTCGCTGTGCCGGAGTTGTCATGAAGTCGAAAACAAGGGTGTCCACGGGATTCATAGCGTCAACAATTGCATTGGCTGCCACATGCCGCCAATAGGAAAACGTGCGACAAAAGGTGATGTGCATAGCCACCAGTTCAAGGTAATAAGCCCAAAAAAAACCATAGATGCAGGAAGTTTCGAGAAACAGCCGAATTCATGTAATGCTTGCCATTATCACAAGAATGACACCCCTCAAGACATGCTGAATGTGTTGGAGAAGGTTAAAACTTCTGGCAAAGACAGAAAGACGTTTGATTAACCAGCCCAAAGGATGTTCCCTATTGACACTATTGACACGCTATTGACTCGTGGTAGGGTAGAGCCGTTGTAGAGTGTTCTTTATAATATTTTGTTTCTTACGGTAGGTTATCTCTCTCCAAAATTTTTCGGCTATCGTCTGCGTCAAATAAACAGCACGTTCGGCACTTGAAAATATCAACAAGGTTATAAAAAAATTAAACATAAAATGACTAATTTAAAATTTTTCATGGCAGGCGATCTGGGCTATCGGAGAACAGACTTTTGCTGTGATATAAATTCATTCAATGGAGTAAATACAATGAGGAAAAAGCTTTTTAAATCTGTTGTAACAATTAGCTGTTTTTTAGCTCTTACCTGTGGTTCTGTTCTGGCCAACGACAGTAAAGTAGTCAAACCAAGTCCAGATGAAGCAATAGTCATGCTGAAAGCTGGTAACGAACGTTTTGTAACCGGTAAAGCTACTCATCCCCACACCGATGCCAGCCGTCTTGCACTTGCCGGCAAAGAAAATCAGGGCGATCACGCCTATGCAACCGTAATTACCTGCTCTGATTCCAGGGTTCCTGTTGAGATCCTATTTGATGCCGGAATTATGGATATTTTTGTTATTCGTGTTGCTGGAAATGTTCTGGATGTTGATGAAGCAGGATCTGTTGAATATGGTCTGGTCCATGTAAACACCCCGGTATTTGTCGTGCTTGGACATACTCAGTGTGGCGCAGTAACCGCTGTGACAAATGCTGTCCAGGGTCATGGTCATCCACTGGAAAGAAATATCCCACCTCTGGTTGATAACATCTTTCCAGCAGTGAAAAAGGCAATTGCAGATAATCCTCAAGCCTATGGCGCTGATGTAATTCCCTTTGCAATTGAGGAGAATATCTGGCAGGGAATTGAGGATCTGTTTATGGAAAGCCCTGTTTCTCGTGATCTAGTGAACGAAGGGAAAGCCAAAGTTGTTGGAGCTATCTATGACGTATCAAATGGTAAAATAACCTGGTTGCCTGAAGCAAAAACTATTGAAATCCTGAAAAAAGTTGAAGCAAATCCCAAAAGAGCCATGGAAGCAATGGCAAAATAATTATGCCTCCCAATTTAACAGCTAAAGTTTCACGCTTTTTTATTACACGTAACCGCAGGCGTTGAATTTATATATTTTTAAAATCGCAATGTGCGATATCGAAAAATTTTATAATAAATAACTTTATACAGAGCCTTTTAGAGGAAGTCCGTGCTAATCTACCGGTATAGCCGTTTATCTCCGCCCTGGCCCTGAGGA